>NZ_JAMJPH010000033.1:0-116699 GCF_023554635.1 Nocardioides bruguierae | reverse complement strand
CAGGGCCGGCTCGGCGTCGTGCTGCGTCCGGAGGGCGCGGGTCTTCGCGGCTGTCCCGAGACCAGGACCTGTGCGTGGGCCGGGAGGTGGGGTGGGTGCGGGCGTCTCGTGGGGGGGGGGGGGGGCCCCCCCCCCCACCCCCCCCCGGGGGGGGGGTGGGGCGCCCCCCGGCCCCCCCCGCCCGGGGGGGGGGGGGCCCGGGCGGCCCCCCCCCCCCACGACGCGGGTCGCCCCGTCCGGGGCACCCCACCTGAACCAGGCCGGCACCCGCCGGCCGACTACCCCGGTACCTCATACGGCCGGGGAGAAAGTGAGAGATCACATGCCTCAGCCCAGCAAGGGCCCCCGCCTCGGCGGCTCCGCGGCGCACCAGCGCCTCATCCTCCGCAACCTGGCCACCGCGCTCTTCGAGCACGGCGCCATCACCACCACGGAGAAGAAGGCCCGCGCCCTGCGGCCCTACGCGGAGAAGCTCGTCACCCGTGCGAAGAAGGGCGACCTGCACAGCCGCCGTCTCGTGCTCAAGGAGCTGTTCTCGGGCCTCGACCCCGAGACCGACGCGGTGACCAAGTACGCCCAGCACAAGCTGTTCACCGAGATCGCCCCGGCCATGGCCGAGCGTCCCGGCGGCTACACCCGCATCACCAAGATCGGCCCCCGCAAGGGCGACAACGCCCCGATGGCCGTCATCGAGCTCGTGACCGAGGCCTACGAGCCCAAGGCCAAGGCTGCTCCGGCCGCCCCGGCCGCGCCCGTGGAGGAGCCGGTCGAGGAGCCCGCCGCCGAGGCGACCGAGGCGGAGGAGACCCCCGCCGAGGAGACCCCGGCCGAGGACTCCGCCGAGGAGAGCACCGAGGAGACCGAAGGCGACAAGGCCTGAGGCACCCCTCACCACGACGAACCCGTCCGGCGCACGCCGGGCGGGTTCGTCCGTTCCGGAGGGCTCCGGTGCCGCTCAGGCGCGGGCGGCGCCCAGCGTGGCGAGCGCGGCGGCGGCGTCCAGGCTGCGGGGCGCTCCCTGGTCCCGGACGAGGCGGTGCACCGCGTCCGCCACGAGCCGGTTCGCGGGCGTCGCGACCCCGTGCAGCCGGCCGAGAAGGAGCACCTCGCCGTTGAGGTGGTCGGTCTCCACGTCACCGGCACCGCGGGCCAGGCTCTGCCAGGTCGAGCTGCCCGCCTCGTCCCGCCGGACGAGGGGGCGCAGCAGGGTGCTGCGGCGCTCCCGGTCCTGGGCGGCGCTGACCACCGGGAGCCCGGCCGCGTCCAGCACCGCCTCGCCCTCGGCGCGCACGAGGTCGTCCAGGGCGTCCGCGTCGGGGGAGTCGGCGAAGGCGGCGTCGACGCCGTTGCCGAGGTTGAGCAGCAGCTTGCGGCGCTTCCAGGCCATGACGTCGGGGCGGGCGACCACGTCGAACCCGGCCGCACCGAGGTCGCGGGCCCACGCCTCGTCGGCAGCGTCGGTGCCGGTGGGGTAGCGCCCGGTGTCGAGCAGCCCCGGCCGGCCACCGCTGTGCAGCAGCACGCGGCCCGGCTCCAGGCTGGAGGCGGGCATCATCACCACGACGGCGTGCACGTCCGCGCGCAGGCGCAGCAGCCGCCGCTCGTTCTCCACCCCGTTCTGGAGGCAGAACACCGGGATGCCGGCGGGCACGCCCGCCAGGGCGGGGAGCAGCGCCTCGGTCTGCTGTGACTTCACCGCCAGCACCAGCGCGTCGCGCGCCTCGTCCCAGACCACCTCGTCGAGGTGGGCGACCACCGGTACGGGCACCGACCTCTCGGGGGCGTCGGCGACGGTGAGGCGCACGCCCTCGCGGCGCACCGCCTCGAGGGTGGCGCCCCGGGCGACCAGCAGCACCTCGACCCCGGCCTCGTGCAGGAGCGCGGCGACCGCGCCCCCGATGGCTCCTGCTCCGACGATCACGTAGCGCACGTCCCTCACGCTAGCCGCGGGGCGGGCGCAGCCGTGTGCCAGGGCCGTCGGGGGTGAGGGCCGTCGGGGGTGAGGGCCAGCGCGGAGACGGCCGCGCGGTCAGCCCCAGGTGCGCTCGAGGAGCCGCTGGGTCTCGGCGAGGCTCAGGCCGCGCTCGCGTGCCGCGTCCACGAGGGCGCCGGCGTGCGCCGCGAGGAGACCGTCGGTGCCGCGCTGCTGCGCGACGAACGTGCCGCGGCGGCCCTCGGTCACCACGACCCCGGCGGCCTCCAGGGCGCGGTAGGCCTTGGCCACGGTGTTCGCGGCCAGGCCCAGCTGCTCCGCGGCGGCGCGCACCGGCGGCAGCCGCGTGCCCACCGGCAGGTCGCCGGACGCAGCACGGTCGGCGACCTGGAGCCGCAGCTGCTCGGAGGCGGGCTCGGGGGAGTGCGGGTCGAGGGGGAGGAGGGCCACGCGCCCAGCCTAGGGGCGCGGGGTGCCCGGTCGGCGGCGCCGGGGCGCCCGAGCGGCACACCGGGACCGCCCTGGTCCTGACCGAGGTGACCCGCGTCGCACCCGCGTGCTAGAACCGGCGCATGGAGCGTGACCTCCTCGTCGTCGGCGAGGCCCTCGTGGACGTGGTGCACACCCCCGACGGCGCCGTCGTCGCCCGGCCCGGCGGGAGCGCAGCCAACGTGGCCGTGGCTCTCTCGCGGCTGGGTCGGCCCGTCCGGTTCGCCACGGCCTTCACCGGCGACGAGCACGGCACGATGCTGGCCGAGCACCTCGACCGCAACGGCGTGCTGCTCGCCTCGGACCCGGCCGTGATCGACCACTCCTCCTCCGCGGTGGCGACCATCGCCGAGGACGGCTCGGCCAGCTACGTCTTCGACCTGGAGTGGCGCATCGGCGAGGTGCCGAGCGACCCGCCACCGCTGGCCGTCCACGTGTGCTCGATCGGTGCCGTGCTGGCCCCCGGCGCCGAGCAGGTGCGGGCGGTCGCCGCCGTCGCGCGCCCGGACGCCACCATCACCTACGACGTCAACGCCCGGCCCAGCATCACCGGCACGGGGCCGGAGGTCGTGGCCGCCACCGAGGCCGTGGTGGCCCTCGCGGACCTGGTGAAGCTCTCCGACGAGGACCTCGACCACCTCTGGCCCGGCCTGGGCCTCGACGCCGGCGCCGCCCACCTGCGCGCCCTGGGGGCGTCGGTGGTCGTCGTGACCCGCGGCGCCGACGGCGCTTCCTGGTTCGACGCCGCCGGCCGCACGGACGTGCCGGGGCGCCGGGTCACCGTGGCCGACACCATCGGTGCCGGCGACACGTTCTCCGCGGCGCTGGTCGACGGCCTGGCCGGGCTCGGTCGCCTCGGCGGGCGCATCGGCGACCTGGGCCGCGGCGAGGTCGAGGGCCTGCTCGCGCACGCCGCCGCAGCGGCCGCGGTCACCGTCTCCCGGCCCGGCGCGGACCCGCCGACCCGCGCGGAGCTGGACGCCGCGGAGGCCTGAGCCGCTACTCCGGCTCGGGCGCCAGCCACGCGTGCACCAGCGGCACGACCGAGGCGCCCTCGCCGCTGGCGGAGGCCACGCGCTTCATCGACCCGGCCCGCACGTCGCCCGCGGCGAAGACGCCGGGCACGGTGGTGGCGAGGTTCTCCGGGGGCAGCCCGTCGGTCCATCGCTCGCGGGGGACGTCGCGGCCGGTGAGCACGAAGCCGCGCTCGTCGCGGGCCACCTGCGCAGGCAGCCAGTCGCAGTGCGGCTCCGCGCCCAGCAGCAGGAACAGCCCCTGGGCGGGCACGCGCTCGGTGCTGCCGTCCGTGGTGCAGGTGAGCTCGAGCCACTCCAGGCGCGCGTCGCCGCCGCCGTCGGTGACCTCGGTGCAGGTCCGTACCGAGATGCGCTCGTGGTAGTCGATCTCGGTGATCAGGTACTGGCTCATGGTCTCGGTCAGCGCCGGCCGTCGGACGAGGATGGTGACCGACCGGGCGAAGCGGGCCAGGTGCACCGCGGCCTGGCCGGCGGAGTTGCCGCCGCCCACGACGTAGACGTCGGCGCCCTCCATCTCCCGGGCGGCGCTCATGGCGGCGCCGTAGAAGACGCCGCGCCCGACCAGCTGCTCGACCGGGTCGACGCGGAGCTTGCGGTAGGCGACGCCGGTGGCGACCACGACCGACCGCGCCGAGACGTGGCCGCCGGCGGTGCGCAGCACGTGCGGGGCGCCGTCCTCGCCCGGCTCCATGCCCTCCACGCGCCAGCCCGTGACGAACCGGGTGCCGAAGCGCAGCGCCTGGTTGCGGGCGCGCTGGGCCAGCCGCATGCCCGAGATGCCGCGCGGGAAGCCCAGGTAGTTGCGGATCATCGAGCTGGTGCCCGCCTGCCCGCCGATGGCCTCGGCCTCCAGCACCACGACCGAGAGCCCCTCGGAGGCGGCGTACACCGCGGCCGCCAGCCCGGAGGGCCCACCACCGACGACGCAGACGTCGACGGTGCCGGGCACGTCCACGCCCTCCGCCGACCCGTAGAACGTGGCGGCCACCTTCTGGGCGGTGGCGGCCTGGACGGCGGGGCGGTTCATCGCCACGACCAGCGGGTAGGCCGGGTCCTCGCCGACCTCAGCGGCGTGGGCCTGCCGCACGGCCAGCCCGACCTCGGACTCGGGGTCGTAGACGCGGTAGGGCATTCCCATCCGGTCCAGGAAGTCGCGCACGCCGTGCAGGTCGGGGTGCAGGCCGTCGCAGAGGATCTTGACGCTCACCACCTCGGGCCCGGCAGCGGTCGAGGCCCAGTCGCTGAGAAGCTCCGTGATCGCCTGGTGGAACTCCTCGTCCCGGATGCCGCGGGGCATCAGCAGGTAGGCGTCGTACTTGCCCTTGGCCATCGCCGGCCGCAGGCGCTCGGCCTCGGCCAGGAAGAGCTCCCAGTGCGCGGCGACGACCCGGCGGGCGTGGGGTGCCAGCGACCGCAGGCGGGCGAACGCCGCCACCGGGTCCGCGTCCGGCAGCACCGCGTCGGTGGCGACCAGGGCCAGTGCCCCGCCGTCGTCCCGGATGCCGGCGACGACCCGCTCGGCCTCCTCCAGGCTGCGCACCGCGCGCACGTCGTACTCGCCCGTGTAGCGGGCGAAGCCGGCGCGCAGGTCGCCGAGGTGCTGGTCGGCGACCAGCAGCAGGACCGGGGGCGGGGTGGTGCTCACAGGGTGCAGCCTAGGCAGGTGCCGGTTCGCGCGGCCGGTTCGCGCGGCCGGTTCGCGCGGCCGGGTGCGCGGCCGGGTGCGCGGCTCGGTGCACGGTGCGGCGCGTACCCCAGGGTGGGGAGCGGGGCCGCTTCCCGCGCGTGGGCCGGCCGCGGCGCCCTACGGTGCCGGGCATGGAGACGGGTGCGGGGCCGGTGCGGCTCGTGGGGGCGGTCGTGGTCGTCGCGGGCCTGGTCGCCGGCCTGGTGCTGGCCACGGACGGCCTCGGGCGCGTCGGCGGGGCGTGGACGGCCGGCGGGCCCACGGTCTACGGGCCGCTGCAGGTGCTGCTGGCCGCGACGACCCTCGGCGCGGGCCTCGTCCTGCTGATGCGCCGGGGAGCCGTGGTCACCGCGGCCGCCCTCGGCGTCGCCGGGCTGTGCGCCGCCCAGCTGGCCGGCACCGGCCTCGTCGCCACCCGACGCTGGCCGCTGTACCGGGGGTGCTGCTCCACGGAGCAGATCACGGCCGAGCCACTGGTCACGGCACTCGCCGCGCTCCTGGCGGTGGTCGGCGGGCTCGCTGCCGCGACCTGCCTGGTGCTGCTGTTGCTGCTCGTGCGGAGTCGGTACGCGACGTGGTCGCAGCCCGTGGCCGTCCGCGCGACCGGCGTGGCGGCGGGCGTGGTGGTGCTGGTCGTGGGGCCGGTGCTCGTGACGGGGCTGCTGACGGGCGGCTCGGGTGACCGTGCCGACCTGCTGGCCTGGACCCTGGCGTGCTCGCTCCCCATCGGTGCCGCGCTCGCGCTGTCGTCGGCGCTGCCGCGTCCGGCGGCGTGGACGGTGCTGGCGGTCGTGGCCGCCGGGGCCCTCGCGGCGTCGCTGGGGACCTCGTTCCTCGAGACCCGGCTGCCGTGGGGCGGCGCCCGGGCGCTGGTGGTGGCCGCCGCGGTCGTCGTGACGCTCTCGCGCACGCTGCCGCAGCCGCGGCCCGCCCGCCTGGCGACAGACGCCCCCGGGTAGGCCGCCCGGCAGATGCCGGTTCCCGCGCCCGGGTGCGCGAGGATGGGGCCGTGCGCCTGCGGATCGACCTCGCCTACGACGGCACCGACTTCTCGGGCTGGGCGAGCCAGCCGGGGCTGCGCACGGTCCAGGAGACCGTCCAGGAGGCCCTCGGCACCGCCCTGCGCACCGACCCGGTGCCGGTCACCTGCGCCGGCCGCACCGACTCCGGGGTGCACGCCCGCGGCCAGGTGCTGCACGTCGACGTGGACGAGGCGGTGCTGGCCTCCTCGGCCGGACGCTCGCCCGTGGCACCGACCGACGCGCTCGTGCGCCGGCTCAACGGCATCCTGCCCGCCGACGTGGCGGTGCGCGCCGTGGCCCCCGTGCCCGCCGCCTTCGACGCGCGGTTCTCGGCCCTGTGGCGCCGCTACGCCTACCGCGTGAGCGACAGCCCGGCCACCCTCGACCCGCTGGCCGTGCGGCACGTGCTGCGCTGGTCCCGACCGCTCGACGTGCCGCTCATGGCCCGGGCCGCCGAGACGCTCCAGGGCCGCCACGACTTCGCCGCCTTCTGCAAGGCGCGCGAGGGCGCGACCACCATCCGCACCCTCGAGCACTTCACCTGGGCCCGGGACGAGGCGGGGCTGGCCGTCGCGCACGTGCGGGCCGACGCCTTCTGCCACTCGATGGTGCGCGCGCTCGTGGGCTGCCTGCTCGCCGTGGGGGAGGGCCGCCGCCCGGTGGAGTGGCCCGCCGCCGTCCTCGCCGCCGGGGAGCGCACCTCCCACGTGGCCGTCGCCCACGCCCACGGGCTGGTGCTGGAGGAGGTGGCCTACCCTGCCGACGCGGACCTGGGCGCCCGCAACGAGCGCACCCGGGCACGGCGGCGCGCCGACGAGGTCGCGGGCCACGCCTGCCCCGACATCGAGCCCGACACCCAGCCCGACGAGGGCCCGGCCGACAGCGAGCACGAGGGGGACCGCGGATGAGCACGGACGACGCGGAGCACTACTTCACCGCCGACCCCAGCGTGCCCTTCGCGCGCACCCGGGTCGAGACGCACGTGTGGGGCCAGGACCTGGTGCTGAGCTCCGGGTCGGGCGTCTTCGCCCACGGCCGGCTCGACATCGGCACCTCGGTGCTCTTCCGCGAGACCGAGCCGCCCACTGCGCCGCGGCTGCTCGACCTGGGCTGCGGCTACGGCGTGATCGGCCTCGCGGCCGCGCTGGCCTCGCCGACGTCCCACGTGACCAGCGTGGACGTCAACGAGCGCGCCCTCCTGCTGACCCGGGGCAACGCCGCCGACCTGGGCGTCGAGGACCGCGTCACGGCCTGCCTGCCCGACGAGGTGCCGGCGGAGGCGGAGTTCGACGAGATCTGGTCGAACCCGCCCATCCGCATCGGCAAGCAGGCGCTGCACGAGCTGCTGCTGCGGTGGCTCCCGCGGCTCGCGCCCGGCGGCCGGGCGGTGATGGTGGTCGGCAAGAACCTCGGTGGCGACTCGCTCCAGCGGTGGCTGGGCGAGCAGGGCTGGCCGACGGAGCGGATCGCCAGCGCCAAGGGGTTCCGTGTCCTGGAGACCCACCGCGCCTGAGGCCTACGGCGTGATCGCGTGCGCCAGGACGCCGGCGGCGCGCTCGTCGGTGCAGGGGAGCCGCTTCCACACCTGGAGCAGCAGGTCACCCGCGGTGCCGGTGAGCTCGACGACGTCCTCGACGTCACCGATGACGACCGGGCCGGTCTCGGCCAGCAGCCCGGCGGGCAGGTCCGTCGGCACGAGCCGCAGCGCCGTGGTGAGCATGTCGCAGCGGGCGAGCCGCACCTGGCGCGGGTAGAACATCGAGGCCACCTCGTCCAGGGCGTCCCAGGCCAGCGCCGGGTCGACGTGCCACTCGTCCTCGCGGCCGGCGGCCGCGAGCAGGTCGCGGGTGTGCAGCAGCGTCTCGTGCGTCTGGCGGCGCTGCCACCAACCGGCGGTCCCGGCGCCGCGCCCGAAGGTCCACGCCTCAGCGTCCTCCGGCGTGCTGCGCAGCACCGCGAGCAGCGCCTCGGCGTGCCCGCGGTACCAGCCGGGGAGCAGCGAGAGGTCGGCCGGCGTGGAGTCGAGCAGCGGTGCCTCCGGGTTGCCCTCGAGGATCGCGTGGCGGGCCCAGGAGTGGACGCTGGACAGGTGCTCCACGAGGTCGACGACCACCCAGTCGGGGCAGGCGGGCACGGGGAGCGTGGGGTCGACCTCCGCCGTCAGCGCCGCGAAGCGCTCCACGGCCGAGGCGAGCAGGTCGATGAACGGGTGCTGCATGCAACGATCCTCTCAGGCGTCTCTCACCCTGGCACCCGGTCGTGAGTCTTCCCTCAGGCCGGCACCGGCGCCGGGCCCCGCGATATCGAGGTGACCCGCCGCGTCGGATGGGGGAGGATCGGGCCCCGTGGGTCACGTGGACGTCGCCGGTGTCAGGTACGAGCTCCCCGACGGGCGGGTGCTGCTCGACGACGTGACCTTCCGGGTCGGCGAGGGCGCGAAGGTGGCGCTGGTCGGCGCGAACGGCGCGGGCAAGACGACGCTGCTGCGGATCGTCTCCGGCGACCTGGAGCCGCACGGCGGCGTGGTGACCCGCTCCGGCGGGCTGGGCGTCATGCGCCAGGACGTGAAGGCCGGCCTGGGCGCCGACCCCACGGTCGCCGACCTACTGCTCTCGGTCTCCCCGGCACGGGTGCGGGAGGCGTCCGCGCGCGTCGAGGCCCTGGAGCTGAAGCTCATGGAGAGCGACGACGAGAAGACCCAGATGCGCTACGCCGAGGCGCTGGCGGAGTACGCCGACGCGGGCGGGTATGACATCGAGGTCGTCTGGGACGTCGTCACGACCGCCGCGCTCGCGCTGCCCTACGACCGCGCCAAGTACCGCGCGCTGGCCACGCTGTCGGGCGGCGAGCAGAAGCGGCTGGTGCTGGAGTACCTGCTGGCCGGGCCCGACCAGGTGCTGCTGCTCGACGAGCCGGACAACTACCTCGACGTGCCGGGCAAGGTCTGGCTCGAGGGACGCATCCGGGCCAGCGACAAGACGATCCTCCTGATCAGCCACGACCGCGAGCTGCTCGACAACACCGCGACCCGCGTCGTCACCGTCGAGCTCGGCTGGGCCGGCAACACGGTGTGGACGCACCCCGGCGGGTTCACCAGCTACCACCAGGCCCGCAAGGACCGGTTCGCCCGCTTCGAGGAGCTGCGGCGCCGCTGGGACGAGGAGCACGCCAAGCTCAAGGCGCTGGTGCTGCGGCTGAAGGTGAAGGCCGAGTTCAACGACGGCATGGCCAAGGCCTACAAGGCCGCCCAGACCCGGCTGCGCAAGTTCGAGGAGGCCGGCCCGCCGACCGAGCAGCCGCGCGAGCAGCACGTGACCATGCGCCTGGCGGGCGGTCGCACCGGCAAGCGCGCGGTGGTCTGCGAGGACCTGGAGCTCACCGGCCTGATGAAGCCGTTCGACCTCGAGGTCTGGTTCGGCGAGCGCGTGGCCGTGCTCGGCTCCAACGGCTCGGGCAAGTCGCACTTCCTGCGGCTGCTGGCCGCGGGCGGCAGCGACCCCGACGTCGAGCACCGACCCGTCGGCGAGGTCGAGATCGAGCCGGTGCGGCACACCGGTCGCGCCCGGCTCGGCGCGCGGGTACGTCCGGGCTGGTTCGTGCAGACCCACCACCACCCCGAGCTGATCGGCCGCACGCTGGTCGACATCCTGCACCGCGGCGACGGGCACCCCGACGGACGCCAGGGCATGGGGCGCGAGGCCGCGAGCCGCGTCCTGGACCGCTACGAGCTCTCCGCCAGCGCCGAGCAGACCTTCGAGTCGCTCTCGGGCGGGCAGCAGGCCCGGTTCCAGATCCTGCTGCTGGAGCTCTCGGGCGCCACGATGCTGCTGCTCGACGAGCCCACCGACAACCTCGACGTGCAGTCGGCCGAGGCGCTCGAGGAGGGCCTGGCCGCGTTCGAGGGCACCGTGCTCGCCGTGACCCACGACCGGTGGTTCGCCCGCGGCTTCGACCGGTTCCTCGTCTACGGGGCCGACGGGTCGGTCTACGAGGCGCCGGAACCGGTGTGGGACGAGGGACGAGTGGAGCGGGTCCGATGAGCCGCCTGACCATCCGGCCCGTCCGGGTCGAGGACGACGCCGACTACTCCGCCTGGCACCGGGTCTACCGCGACGCCGAGCGCGCCGACCGGGGCGAGACCTTCGTGGTGTGGACCGAGCCCGAGACCCGCGAGGCGCTGCGGGGCACCGGCTCCACCCGCGTCATGACCGCCTGGGCCGGCACCGTTCCGGGCCCGGACGGCGCCGAGCAGACCGTCGCCTGGGGCATGGTCGAGCTGCCGCTGCGCGACAACCTCACCGTCGGGCACGTGATGCTCGGCGTCCTGCCCGAGCACCGGCGCCGCGGCCACGGCACCGCGCTGCTCGCCCACCTCGAGGCGTACTGCGCGGAGCACGGGCGGACGGTGCTGGGCACCGAGACCTCGTGGCCCTTCGAGCTCGGGCAGGACCCCGCTGGGCTCCCGGGCCTGGAGTTCGGGCGCGCCCGCGGCTACGCGCTGGAGCTGGTCGAGGTGCAGCGTCGCCTGGCGCTCCCGGTGGCCCCCGCCGTCCTGGACGACCTCGCGGCCTCCGCCGCCCCGCACCACGCCGACTACGTGCTGCGCGCGTGGGTCGGCGACGTGCCCGACGACCTCGTCGGCGGCTGGGCGGTGCTGGAGGCGAGCCTGGAGACCGAGGCCCCCACCGGCGGGCTCACCCGGGAGCCGGAGCAGGCGGACGTGCAGCGGGTCCGCGAGGGCGACGAGCTGTTCGTGCGGCAGGGGCGCACGCCCTACCGGGCGGCGGCGCTCGCGCCGGACGGCACCGTGGTGGCCTACACCGAGGTCGTCACGACGGTCCACGAGCCGACCCGCGCCTACCAGTGGGGCACCCTCGTCGACCGCGACCACCGGGGCCACCGGCTCGGCGTCGCCCTCAAGGTGGCCGCCACCCGGCTGCTGGGCGAGCACCAGCCCGAGGTGCGCGAGGTGATCACCTGGAACGCGCTCGACAACCCCTGGATGGTGAGCGTCAACGAGGCGCTCGGCTTCCGCCCGGTCGAGTGCCTGGGCGGGCTGGAGAAGAGGACGTCGTAGGAGGGCGGTCCTGCGTCGGCGGTCTCGAGGCTCGGCCGTGGACGGCCTCGCACCTCGACCACCGGTGCGGTCCGTCCGTGGTCGAGGTGTGACGAGCGCCGTTGGTCGGTGGTCGACGTGTGACGAGCGCCGGCGAGGAGCGGTTGGTCGGTGGTCGAGGTGTGACGAGCGCCAGCGAGGAGCCTCGAGACCGGCGACCCCTCACCTGTGGCGGGGCCTGACACCCGGCCGACGCCCGGCCTCGCGGACCGCGTGGAGGTCACCGGCGATGAGCGCTTCACGCTTGGCTCGGCTCCAGCTCTGGAGCTGCTTCTCGTACCTGAAGGCGTCCTCGACGCGGTCGAACTCCTGGGACCACACCAGCGTCACCGGGCGTCTCTTGTCCGGCTTGGTGAAGGCCGCACCTCGCCGTTCCTGGTGCTCCTCCAGGCGTCGTCCGAGGTCCGTCGTGCTGCCGACGTAGTAGGCGCCGTCCGCGCAGCGGAGCATGTAGGTCCAGGCCATGTCCGTGGTCTGCCCGGAGCGAGCGGGGTCATGCGCGAGACGTCGCGCCTGTGGACGGCGGTCTCGAGGCTCGTCGCCGGGGCTCCTCACACCTCGACCACCGGTGGGGGTCTCGAGGCTCGGCCGTGGACGGCCTCGCACCTCGACCACCGGTGGGTGCGGCGCTCCTCGCACCTCGACAACCGAGCGGTCAGCCCGGCCACCGGCTGGGTCAGCGGACGACGCCGATGGTCAGGGAGTCGACGTTCTCGCGGGACCAGGCGCGGACCTTGTCGTTGCGCACCGCCCGCCACAGCGACCGACCGGCCGCGGTGTCCAGGTAGACGACGCTCTGGCCGTCCTCGTCGCCGAACCCGGTGACCGGGGCGGTCATGAAGTCGACGTCGGAGGTGCGCAGGTCCGTGAGGTCCATGAGCAGGTCCTTGAGGTCGTCCAGGGTGAGCTCGGAGCTGATCGAGAGGTGCTGTGTCAGCGCCGAGACCATGTCACGCACGTGCAGCGGGTCGGTGGCCTTGAACTGGTGCCGGAAGGTGTCCATGAGGGCCTTCATGAAGTACTGCTGACGGCGCACCCGGTCCAGGTCGCCGCCGGTGAGGCCGTAGCGCTGGCGCACGTAGAGCAGCGCCTCCTCGCCGTCCAGGTGGTGCATGCCCTTGGTCCAGGTGACGTCGCGCGCGGAGTCGTAGACGGTGCCCGGGATCCACACGTCGACGCCGCCGAGCTCGTCGGTGAGGGCCTCGAAGCCGTCCCAGTCGACCCAGGCGACGTGGTCGATGTAGACCCCGGTGAGCTGCTCCACCGTCTGCACGGCCAGCGACGGCCCGCCCCAGGAGAACGCGGCGTTGATCTTCGCCGAGCCCCAGCCGGGGACGTCGACCCAGGAGTCCCGCGGGAAGGAGATCAGCGAGGCCGACTGCCGGTCCGCGGACAGGTGCAGCAGCATCATCGTGTCCGAGCGCTGCGAGCCCGGGACCCAGTCCTCGGCGCTCATGTCGGCGTCGGTCCCGGTCCCCCCGGCGGCGGTGCCGGTCGTGGGGGTGTCGCTGCGGGCGTCGGAGCCCAGCAGCAGGATGTTGAGGGCCTGTGCCGCGGGGCCCTCCTCGACCTTGTCGGGGCGCAGGGTGAGACCGGAGAAGACGTCGTCGACGCGGGTCACCTGGGAGTCCAGCTGCTTCTCGGTGGAGTGCACGCCCCAGCCGGTCGCGCCGGCACCGACGGCGAGGAGCGCGAGCACGACCACGACGGCGATCCGGACGCGGCGGCGACGCCGGCCCGAGGGTGCGGCGCCGTCGGACGTGGCGGGCGGCTCCGGCGGCGGCGTGCCGCCCCCGTGCTCGGCGCCCCCGTGCTCGACGTCCTCGTGCTCGGCCAGGCCGATGCCGGAGAGCCCGGCGTCGCCGGGGGCGCCGGCCGAGGAGGTGGAGCGGCTCTCGCGCTCGGAGGTTCGGGCCACGACGGGCTCCTCGCAGTCTGGGTGATCGGGGGTGCTCGGAGCGCAGGGGACGCTGCCGACACCGTGACGGTAGGAGCCCCGGCACCCACCTCGACCGGGTCCCGTCATGACCTACCCCAAGTGGGGTACGTGGGTGGCCCGACCCACCCGCATCTGAGGTAAGTCGACGGGTGACCAGCACGAACATGTGTTGAACGGACGTCTGCTTGGGCTATCCCCACAGCAGGAGTGACACCCATGTCGATCACCGCACCGTCCCGTCCCGAGACGACCGCACCGGTCGTGCTCCGCCGGGCGAAGCGCCGTGCTCCGGCACCCCAGGTGCTGCCCGACGCCCTGCCCCTCGTCCGGGACGGCGGCACCGGCCCCGTCATGCTGGTCAGCTCCGGCGGCGGCCACTTCGCCGAGCTGCGGGCCCTCGCCGACGCGTGGGGCATCGACCCCGTCGACCGGCACTGGGTGGTGCCGCGCACCGGCCAGACCAAGGACGTCACCGCCGACGGCGGCACCGTCACCTTCGTGCCCCGGATCGCCAGCCGCGAGATGACCAAGGCGGCTGCCGGCCTGGCCCGCGCGCTCATGCTGCACCGCCGCGTCCGCCCCGCCGTCGTCCTCTCCGCCGGCGCGCTCCAGGCGGTGCCGCACCTCGTGGCGGCCGCCGCCTTCCGCACGCCCGTCGTCTACGTCGAGAGCGTGGCCCGGCTGGACCGCCCCTCGCTCACCGGCCGCCTCGCCGCGAGCATCCCCGGCTCCCGCCTGTTCCACCAGTCCTCGGCCACCTGGGCCGGCACCTGGCTGCGGGCCCACGACATCTACTCCGGCTTCGCCGTCGAGACCCACACCGTCGCCCGCGCCCCGCGCTCCCTCGCGGTGCTGCTGGGCACCGAGCAGTTCGGCTTCACCCGCCTCGTCGACGACGTGCTGGCCGCCGCCCCCACCACCCCGGTGACCTGGCAGGTCGGCAACACCGACTGCCGGGTGGCGGGCGAGCAGCCCCAGCGCTGGCTGAGCGCCCAGGAGATGCTGGCCGGCGTGCGCGACGCGGACGTCGTGGTCACCCACGGCGGTGCCGGCTCGGTGCTCACCGCCCTGGAGGCCGGCCACGTGCCCGTGGTCGTGCCCCGCTGCCCCGAGCGCGGCGAGCACGTCGACGACCACCAGATCCGGATGTGCCGCGAGCTGGCCGAGCGCGGCCTCGTGGTGCTCGTGGAGCCCGGCGAGACCCTCACCTCGGCGCACCTCGCCGAGGCCGCCCGGAAGCGCGCCGTCCCTGCGCGCTTCCAGGTGGCTCGCGTCGGCTGAGCCGTTCGCGCCCGGGAGCACGGGCACGAGCGGCCCGGCACGACGAAGGGGCCGCCCCGGTGAGTGATCACCGGGGCGGCCCCTGTCGGTCGTGGTCGAGGGTCAGACGTGCTCGGGCGCCGGCGGGAGGTGCTTGACCACCGTGGCGGGGTTGCCCAGGACGACGACCGCGGGCGGCACCTCGCCGCGCACCACGGAGACCGCGGAGACGACCGAGTCGCGGCCGATGCGGGAGCCCTTGAGCACCCAGGCCTGGGCGCCGATCCAGACGTTGTCCTCGATCACGACCGGCTTGCGGCTGCGGGGGCCGGGCGGCAGGTGCCGCTCGGCCGGGTCGAGGTTGTGGAAGTCGGAGTCGGTGACGAAGCAGTCGGAGACGAGGCAGCGGCGGCCGACGTCCACGCGGGTAGTCGCGCCGATCCAGCAGCCGTTGAGGAGCGTGTCGGCGCCGACGTGCACCTCGCCGCCCCCGTTGACGATGACGCCGCGGCGCACGCGCACCCGGTCGCCCAGGTGCAGGGTGGTGCCCTGCTGGAGCTTGAGGCCGCCGAAGATGATGACGTCCTCGCCGACCACGAGCCGGCGGCCGTAGCGCAGCCGGTAGGCGCGGGTCACCGCACGCAGGCCGAGGTGCACGAGCGCGCGGGCGGGCGCGGGCAGCCGCCCGGCGACCACGTGGCCGCCGACGGGCGCGGTCGCGGTGGCGCTCACAGGCCCCGCCCCCGGCGGTGCAGCGCGTCGATGACGGCGTCCGGGCGGGCACCGGCCACGACGGCGAGGGTGACCACCGAGCGCCAGGCGCCCTGGAAGCCGACCACGGCGCGGGCGACGTGCCGCAGGGCGGCGACGCGACGACCACGGGCGGCCTCCGCGAACGCCAGCTGGCCGTGCACGCGCGCGGACGCGCGGCGGTCGCGGGCGATCTCCGGGTGGTGCGCGAGCATCCAGTCCCACGACGCGATCTTGGTGTCCCAGGAACGGGCGTAGTGCGAGGTGCGGTTCCAGTCGACGACCACCAGGGGCTCGTCGACGTGCGCGATCGGGCCGAGCCGTGCGGCGCGGAGCTTCACGTCCCAGTCCTCGTTCTGCGAGCCGGGGATGTCCTCGCTGACCAGGCCGATGCGCTCCACGAGCGCGGCGCGGTCGAAGAGCATGCCGCTGGAGTGGGCGGTGGCCACGATGTTGCGGGTGAGCATGGTGTGGTCGATCGCGTCGGTGCCGAGCAGGCGCGGGGTGCTGACCCCGTCGAAGTCCACCCGCATCGAGGCGGTGACCATGGCGGGCCGGTCCTCGGCGGTGGCGCGGCGCACCTGGGCGGTGAGCTTGCCGGGCAGCCAGTGGTCGTCGTCGTCGAGGAAGGCAACGTAGTCGGTGCCGATGGCGAGGATGCCGGTGTTGCGGGTGCCGGCGAGGCCGGGCGTGCGCGTGTTGACCGCCACGTCCACGGGACGGGGCCCGTCGCTGACGAGCCCCGTGTCGGGCTCGACCCGGTCGTGCACGACGAGCACGCGCACCTCGCCCGGGTAGTCCTGGGCGGACACGGAGTCCAGGGCACGCCGCAGCAGGTGCGGCCGGGTGCCGCCGGTGGGCACGACGACGCCGACGCTCGGCCAGGAGCCGGGCCCGGTCGGCCGTGCGGCGTCCGGGCCCACCTCGGGGGCCGGGGACGCGGCGGGGCGCTGGCTGGTCACGTCCGGACTCATCGGGTGCTCGCCGCCTGACCGTAGGAGGTGCTGTAGGAGTAGCGGCGCAGCAGCGGCCAGGTCAGCGCCGTGACGGCGCGACGCTGGGCCGCCGGCTGGCCGGTGCGCCAGCGCTCGTCGCGCCGCACCGGCACGCTGCCGTGCGTGTAGCGCATCGGGTTGCCGGCGCAGGAGTGGGTGACGCCCAGCTCCAGTGCGTCGTGGGTGACGTGCGGCAGCGGCGCGTGCGCCAGCCCGACCAGCGAGAGCACCTCGCGGGTCGTCGTGCGCGGGTCCGCGACGAAGTCCTCGTAGCGCAGACGCATGCTCGGCACCCGGCGCCCCAGGGCCTCGATCTCCACGTTGTGCAGCAGCCACAGGGCCGAGACGGTGGCCGCCGAGTAGCGGGGCATCTCGCCGTGCGCGGCGTCGACGGCCTCGGGACGGGCCACCTCCTGGGCCCAGGAGTGGGCCACGCCGCGGGCGTCGCGCAGGCAGTGGACGAGGCGGACGTCCGCCCCGCCCAGGGCGAGGGCCCAGGCCAGCGAGACCTGCTTGGAGGAGTCGACGACGACGCGGGCGCCGCTGACCCGGGCGGCCGCGGCGTGCACGGCCCGGTAGGCGGCGGCGTACTCGCGCACGTCCTCGGCCATGGCCCCGGCGGCGAGCGCCGGGACCCGGCTGGCCCGGTCCACGCGCTGCTTGAGCGCGGCCATCCGGGCGGTGTCCACGTGCTCCCAGCCGCCGAAGGCGTCCTCACCGACGGCCGCCCAGAACTCGCAGGCGGTGAAGGGCTCGCCGCAGCCGCAGCGCTCGCCGCGCTCCAGGCCGCGCTCCCACAGGTGCATCGTCTCGCCGAGGGCCACCACGCCGGGCACGGCGCCGAGGACCCGCTCGAGCAGCGTGGTGCCGCTGCGGCCGATGCCGGCCAGGTACAGGACGGGCGGGCCGGCCGGCCCGGGGTCGGCAGCGCCCGACGGCGAGGTCTCGGGGGTGGTCTGCGCGCTCATCGCGCCTCCTGCGGGTCGGGGGTCACGGCGGGGTCCGCGGCAGCCGGTGAGGCAGCCGGCGAGGCGGAGGACGAGACGTCGGGGGAGGCCGCGGCGGCCGCGGCGCGCCGCCGGCGGGCGGGGATCGCCACGAGCCGGTCGAGCCGCAGCCGGCGGCGGGCCAGCACGTAGGTGACGGCCAGGGCGGCCAGCCCCAGCAGCTCGGCGGCGTCCGCGACGGCCGGGACCAGCGCGCCCAGCAGGCCGGGCAGCGCCACGACGAGCACGACGGGCAGACCCACGGCCAGCAGCCACGCGCCGCTGAAGGGGTGGCCCGCGGGGCCGCGGGTGTTGAGGACGAGGGCGGCCACGTTCTTGATCACGATGGCCGAGGCCCAGCCGATCGCCGCGCCGGTGGCGCCGTGGGCGGGGATCAGCGCGAGGTCGACGCCGATCATCGTGACCAGGGCGACGACGTTGGTGCCCACGACGAGGTCGGAGCGCCCGGCCATCGTGAGCACGGACTCCGCGGAGCCCACGGCGCTGGCCACGAGCATCGCCAGCCCCAGCGGGAGGACGACGGCGAACGACCCGGCGTAGGCGGGGCCGAACACGCCGAGCCACCAGTCCGGCTTGGCCAGGACGAGGAGCAGCAGCGGCCAGACGATGCTGACGATCCACGCGGTCGACGTGCGGTACAGCTCGGCGGCGTCGGCGCGGCGGCCGGCGGCCACCGCGGCCGCCAGCGGCGGCTCGGTCGCGGTGGCGATGGCCTGCTGCACGAGCTGGACGACGACCACGAAGCGGGTGACGACGGTGTACAGCGCGGCCTGCTCCGGGCCGGCGAGCGCCGCGACCAGCACGACGTCGAGCCGGGCGAAGGCCATCTGCATGATCTCGGTGGCCGAGCGCGAGGCCGAGAAGCGGACCATCTCGCGCGCCTCGCCGGGGAGCGGCCGGGGCCACCCGTGCCGCCACGTGTGCAGCCGGTGGAGGGCCGGGGTCGACCACCAGGCGACGCCGGCGCCGACCAGGTAGGGGGCGCACCAGCAGGCGACGACGGCGGTGACGGTGAGGCTGCCGCCGGCCAGGGCCACCGCGAGCCACGCGCCCCCGAGGAGCAGCACCTGCAGCAGGGGACGCCCGGCCCGGTCGGCCAGCACGGTCGGCAGCATCCGGCCGGTGCCGCGGCTGATGCCCAGCAGGGGCTCGACGAGCGCGGTGGCCGGCAGGGTCAGGGCCAACACGGCGAGGGCGGCGGAGTCGATCGCCACGGCGACGAGGACGCCGACGGTCGCGACCAGCAGGGACGCGCCGGCGACCGGCAGCAGGACCATCCGGGCGATCCGCCGGGTGGTCTCCTCGTCCGGCTCGCCCTCGCGCGCGAGGAACAGGACGGCGGAGGCCGAGGTGCCCAGCCGCAGCACGGCCGCCACGATCAGCGCCGCCGAGATCAGGGCGTAGACCCGCCCGGCGTCCGCCTGGGGCAGGGCCCGCGCGGTGAGGAGGACGACGAGCAGCTGGCCGGCGCCCCCGACGCCGTAGCCGACGAGGTTGAGCAGGCTCTGGCGGCCCAGACGGGCGCTCACGCGCGCCAGGAGGCAGGAGCCCCCAGCCAGGACGCGAGGGCCTCGTCGTGCGGGGCGAAGTGGGCCTCGAGCTCGCGGCGCAGGCCTGCGTCGATCGGGGCGGGGCGGCGGGCGTTGTGCTGCTCGAAGCGGGTGGGCACGACCGTGCGGGTGCCGAGGGCGTCCAGCAGGGCGGTGTAGACGGGGGCCGGGTCCTCGAAGAAGCGGTGGCTGTCGACGACGTGGATGCGCTCGCGGCCGAGGACGCCGGCCAGCTTCTCCAGCTGCACGGCGTACTCGCCGCGCGCCCGGTAGGCCTGGTGCTGGTGGGCGTGGGAGCGGTAGGTGGGGTCGTTGGCCAGCCGCTCCTCCTCGCCGGCCAGGCGGGACTCCTCGGCCTCGAGGGCGTCCAGCAGGTCCAGCGGCTCGTAGCCGCGGCCGCGCTCGTGGGCGTGCGCGGAGACGGCCCGCTCGACGGGGTCGCGGACGAGCACGACGACCTGCACCTCGGGCAGCGTCGCCTTGATCCGCTCCGCGGCCAGCGGGTGGAAGAGGTAGTACGGGCTGGACTCGAAGCACGTCGCGGCCAGGCCGTGGCGCTCGCCGGAGCGGCGCACGGTGGAGACCAGCGGGAAGTGGGAGCGGTACCAGTCCACGCCCTTGTCGAAGTCGGTGTCGAAGAAGTGCACGCCCTTGCGCCACACCGGGCGGTGCAGGTGCGGCTGCTGCACGAGCGCCTTGTAGAGGGACGTGGTGCCGCAGCGCTGACCGCCGGTGATCAGCAGGCCCGGCAGTGCCCGGCGTCCGGCAGTCATCGAGCCCACGCCGTCCCGCACGGCCCGCGCCGAGGTGCGCAGGAGGTCGCGACCGTCCCGGGCGTCGCGGCTGCTGCGGGTGGTGGTTCCGGCGTTGCTGGTGGCGGTGGCCATGACGCGGGGCTCCTCGTGGGGTGGGGTGGGTGGTGCAGGGGGTGCTGGGGGAGTGCTGCGGGTCAGGCGGTCTCGCGCAGCAGCGGGAGCGTCCACCCGGCCAGGCGGGCCAGCCCGCCCTGCACCCGGGCGGCGTCGCCGCCGGCCGTGGTGGTGGCGTCCCCGCCGTAGCGGGCGACCAGGTCGAGCACGAGCAGCCGCGCCAGACCGAGGTCCCGCTCGGGCCGTGCTCCGGCCTGGTGAGGAGGCTGCCAGCGGGCGAACGCGTCGGCGCTGGCCTGGAGACGGCTTCCCCCACGTTGGGTACGTCGGCCGGACGAGGCGGCCCGCCGCACCTCCTGGAGCGCGAGGTGGGCCTCGTCGTAGCCGACGGGGCGGTCGCGGTCGTAGCGCTCCCAGTCCCACGCGGCGACGCCGTCCGGGGTGCCCACCACGTTCTGTCGGGCCCAGTCGCCGTGGGAGGGGCCGCAGCGGACGTCGTCCACCCACCCGGCCTCCTCGGCCTCGGCGACGAGCGCCCGGGCCGCGTCCACGAGCTCGCGGGCGTCGGGGTCGGTGAGGGCGTCGGCGTCGGGCAGGTCGTCGAGCCGCGCGGCGAGACCGTCGAGCCAGGCGCGCGCACCGGTGCTGGTGCGTCCGGTGGAGAGCTCCACGAGGGCGCGTCGGCGCTCCGGCTCCTGCGGCAGCCGCGCCCGTCCGGCGACCGGCAGCGCCGTCTGCACGAGCACGGTGCTGTCGCCCGGGCCGGGGCCGACGCCGACGACGGTCGGCACCTGGAGCAGCACGAGCGGCCCCTGCTCGGAGAGCGCGGCGAGGGCTGCCGCCTCGCGCAGCACCAGGGCCGCGGGCACCGGCCCGGCGCCGATCTTTGCGACGGCGACGAGGACGCCCCGGTCGTCGAGGAGGTGGACGACGGGCTTGCGGTTGGGCCGCGGGGGGCCGAAGTGCACCGCCAGGTGGCTGAACTCCAGGCCGGAG
The DNA here is from genome assembly GCF_023554635.1 of Nocardioides bruguierae. Classification (NCBI taxonomy): domain Bacteria; kingdom Bacillati; phylum Actinomycetota; class Actinomycetes; order Propionibacteriales; family Nocardioidaceae; genus Nocardioides; species Nocardioides bruguierae. The sequence goes on along the minus strand of NZ_JAMJPH010000033.1, from coordinate 96,049 downwards.
CCCTCGACCAGCGCCTCGAGACGGGTGCGCAGGGTGGCGTCGGCGAGGTGGGCGCGCTCGGTGGCGAGCAGCCCGAGCCCGGCGCCCGTCGCGAAGCCCTGCCGGGCCACGTGCCGGCTCCACGGCTCCGGGTCGTTCGCGCGGCCCAGGACCTCGCGCAGCACGCCGACCCCGGCGTCCGGGACCAGGGCGCGGACGCCGTCGTCGCGGCGCAGCACCCGGTAGCGGGTCGTCTCGCCGGTGCCGTCGGAGAGCACGGAGGCGAACGGCAGACCGGCGGGCACGGGCAGCGGGATGGTGGTCATCGGACGGCCTCCGGGGTGGTGGACGCGAGCGGGGTGGTGCCGTCGGTGGTGGTGCTTTCGGGGGAGGGCCGGTCGAGCGGTGGCAGCCCGAGCGCGGCCAGGCCGACGCCGAGCGTGAGCATCTCCAGGCAGCCGGTGGCGACCGTCCGGTCGTAGACCAGGGCGAACCACAGCGACATGACGGCGGTGACCGCGGCGGCCTGGACGATCACGTCGGCCGGGTCGCGACGACCGGGGGAGCCCGGCCCGGGTCCTCGGCGACCGCGCCACAGCAGCCAGGCCACCACGAGGTGGAAGACCACCCACAGCCCGAGCCCGGCGAAGCCCTGCCCGGTGAGTGCGAACCAGACCTGGCCGTTGGTGCCGATGGGCAGGCTGCCGCAGTTCGGGCAGTCGGCCGTGGGGCCGATCGCGATGCTCTGGAGGCTGCCCATCTGGGCGCGGGTGCCGCCGTAGCCGAGCACCGGCGAGCCCTCGGCGAGCTCGACGGCACGCATCATGCTCCAGCCGCGGATGTCGTTGCTGGGGGCGTCGCCGGACTGTCGCTCCGTGACCACGCTGCCCAGCGGCGACACCGCCAGCACGCCGAGCGCCACGACCCCGGCCAGCACCGTCGCGACGGCCGGCAGCACGTGGCCGCGCCGCACCAGGAGCACCAGGGCGAGGCCCACCGCGAGCGCCAGCCCGACCCACAGGCCGCGGTTGAGCGAGAGGACGGCGGCGGGCACGACGGCCACCAGGAGCGCGGCCCAGCCGAGGCGGGCCCACCGGCCGCGGGCCAGCGTCGCGGCCGCCACGCCCCAGGGCAGCAGCAGGCCGAGCGCGTTGCCCCAGGAGTTCGTGTAGGGGTAGGGCGCGCTGGGGCGTCCGTTGCCCTCGCCGGAGCCGAGGACGTCCTGGATCTGCGCCGAAGCCGGGTGCACCAGCGCGGAGACGTAGCCGGCCGAGGCCAGCGACCTGGGCAGCAGCATCTCCACCGGGCTGGTCAGCTCGAAGGTGGGGGCCACCACGCCGAGCACGCCGCCCCCCACGGTCCAGGCGAGCATCAGGGCGAACAGCCGGGCCATGCGGACGACGGCGGGCCGGCCGCCGTCCACCGCGGTGGCGTACGCCCACAGCAGGCAGATGGTGGCCGCGGCGTACTCGGCGAACCGGAAGGCCACCGGCACGAGCCGGTCGCCGACGCTCTGGACGCGGGTGTCCTCGGGGTTGACCCCGAGCGCCAGCAGGCTGAGGACCAGCCAGAGGCAGAACAGCATCCACCAGCCGAGGCCCTTCGGCAGCGGCAGGCTGCGTCGGCGGACCAGCGCCAGCAGCATGACGCCGCTGATCGCGAACCACCCGAGGTTCGCCAGGCCGAGCACCCACCACAGCGGGAGCGGCACCACCAGCACGGCCAGGGGGAAGAGCGGGTCGCGCGGACGCAGCGCGGCCGGCAGCCCGCGGACGTACCGGGGCGCGGGCACCTCGGTGGTGCCGCCCGGGGGCCGGCTGGAGGGGTCGGCGGCGGTCTCAGGCACGACCCGCGGGCTCCGGCTGCTCGTCGGCGCCCTCGGTGTCCTCGGTGTCCTCGTCGGCCTCGATCGGGGCCTCGTCGTCCTGGTCCGCGTCCACGTCCTCGTCCATCGGCAGGTCGTCGGCCCCGCGGGAGTCATCGGCGGCCTCGTCCGGTCCAGCGCCGTGCAGGGCGGCGATCGGCAGCACCGTCACCGCGTCGCCGGCAGGGACGGGCGCGTCCTCGGCGTCGTCCGGGGCGAGGGCGCCCACGACGACCGGCACGACCCGGCGGGCGGGAAGGCGGTGCAGCAGGGCGCCGCGCAGCCGGCCGTCGGCCACCAGGTGCGTGGGCAGGTGGGTCTGGACCGACGCGGCGGACGCGCCGCCGGCGATCACCAGCAGGGCGGCCGCGCCGTCGGCGACGCCGACGGCCTCGGTGAGCTCGCCCTCGGCACCGGCCACGAGGACGACGAGGGTGTCGTCCGCGGGCGCGGGCGCGGGCGTCGAGGAGTCGGTGTCCGGGTCCGCGTCGCCGTCGGTCGTGCCGAGCAGCGTCGCAAGGTCGCCGTCGTGGCCGACGACGGTCACCGTGCCGCCGCCGGAGGAACCGCTCCACACGCCGACGGGCGCGCCGTCGACCATGTCCCAGACCAGGGAGGAGCCGGTCGCACCGGCGGGCACGGGCAGCCCGCCGTCCTCGGGGAGCTGCTCGAGCACGAGGCGGACCGGCCGGCCGCGGCGGGCGGCCTGCCAGGCGAGCGCGGTGCCGCACGCGAGGGCGTCGGCGCGGTCGTCGCCCGGCACCAGGAGCACCCGGTCGGTGTCGAGACCGGAGAGGAAACGGCGCCACTCGCGGGCGGTGACGACCTCGTCGGTGTGGCCCAGCGACTCGGAGGGCGTGGCCGGGTGGGTCGGGAGGTCGAGGACGACGGAGAGGCCGGTCTCGCGCTCCACGTCCTGGCCCTCGACGAGCCGCGGGCGGGCCTTCTCGCGCCAGGCGGCCAGCAGGAGCCCGACCAGCAGGCCCAGGGCCGTCGTGGAGCCGAGCACCAGCAGGGCCTGCGGGCTGGTGGGGCCGTCGGGCACCTCGGCCTGGTTGATGACGCGGCCCGGGGTGATGAGGATCGAGCGCAGGGACGAGACCGACTGCGCGAGGTCGGAGGCGGCCGCGGCGGCCGCCTGGACCTCCGCCTGGAGCGAGGCCGCCTCGGCGCCACCGGCCCGGTCGGCCTGGCGCTGGAGGGTCGCCTGTTCGGTACGGGCGGACTCCAGCTGGTCCTGCAGCGTCGAGATGCGCTGGTCGACGTCCTCCTGGGCGACCGAGCGACGGCTGTCGAGGTAGGCCTGGGCGAACGCCTCGGCGCCGGCCTGTGCCAGCTCGGGCGTCTCCGCGGAATAGGTGATCGACAGGACCGTGGTGTTCGAGGGCACCTGGACGCTCACCTGGTCGGCCACCGTCGACGCGTCCGCCTGGTCGCCCAGCGAGGTCAGCGCCCGGTCGACCACCTCGGCCGAGGTGACCAGCTGGGCCTCGGTGTCCAGGTTGACCTCGTCGTCGACCGTCCACTCACCGACCGACGAGGTGCCGCTGGCGCCGGTGCTGGTGACCAGCAGGGAAGCGGTGGAGGTGTAGGTGCGCGGGAGCACGGTGAACACCACGAGACCGAGCGCCACGCCCAGTGCGACGCAGACGAGCACGACGCGCAGGCCCCGCACGAGGACCCGCCGGTAGTAGCCGGCGTCGACGGTGGTCGTGAGGTGTTCGTCCATGACCAGCAGCATCCGTGTCCGGGCGCGCCCGACGGGTGTCTCCCGAGCGCGCTCACCAAAAGTGGGTACGCGCGTGCCGCAGGGCTCAGACCCGGGTAGGTAGAGCCGAACCCCAGGTCGAGGCCCGGTCCGTCCGGGCGCCCCACGTCTCGTGGATGCGAACGTGACACAGGTCACAGCACACTCGCATACCCAACTTGGGGTAGGTCATGGCTCGCCCTCGCACGCTCCCTCACCCTGTCCCAGCACCCCTGAAGCACCCGGAGGTCCGATGAACCAGACCCCGCCCATGCCTCGGCTGACGACGACGTCCCCGGCCGGGACCTGCGCGAGCACCACGATCCACGACCGACGCACGAGCACCCGCAGGGCACCCCGAGCCCTGATGCTGCTCGTGGCCCTCGGACTCGTCCTGACCCTGCTGCCGGCGATGCTCCCGCCCGGCACCGGCGCGGCGCCCCTCGCACGTGCGGCCGACGGTCAGGACGACGGCTCGGCGGCCGCGTCGCAGGGAGGGACAGCCCTGCGCGCGGCCGCCGGTGGCTGCCGGTTGACGAAGATCCTGGTGCCGCGCTGTCGCGGTGGTGTCCTCACCGGCGCCTACGTCCAGCCGCGGGCCGGCGAGTCGTGGGTGCACGCCGTCCGGCGCTTCGAGCGCTCCTCCGGCGGCCGGCTGGGCACGGTCCACCTCTACTACCGCGGTGACGACCGCTTCCCCTCGGACGTGCAGAAGCAGGCCCTGCGCCAGGGCGGGCAGGGCCCCCGCCTGCTGTTCGCGAACTGGAAGGTCGACGACGGCTACACCTGGCGCGAGGTCGCGCAGGGCGACGCGGACCAGCGCATCCGCGCCCAGGCCCGCTACCTGAAGGGCGCCTGGAACCGGAAGATGTTCCTCACGGTGCACCACGAGCCCGAGGACGAGGTGGTGGACACCAAGGGCAGCGGCTACACCGCCCTCGCCTACCGCGCCATGTACCGCCACGTCGTCGACGTCTTCGAGGACGAGGGCGTCACCAACGTGGTGTGGGTGATGAACTACATGGGGTTCGAGGGCTGGCACCTCAAGCCCTGGTTCCACCAGCTGTGGCCCGGCGCGCGGTACGTCGACTGGATCGCCTACGACTCCTACATGTCCCAGGACCTCGGCGGCTACGACCCCGACGGCCTGCGCGGCCTCCTCAACCGCCACTGGAGCAGCGACTGGCGCGGCTTCTACCGCTGGGCCACGCACCGCCACCCCCACAAGCCGCTGATGCTCGGCGAGTGGGGCCTGGGGGAGCGCCCGGGTCGGCCGCGGTGGAAGGGCAGCTTCCTGCGCAAGATGGGCAACCGGCTCGCCACGGCGCCGCGGCTGAAGGCGATGATGTACTTCGACCACGACGAGGCCGCGATCGCCGGTGACGTCACCATCGACACCTCCGCCAGGTCGCTGCGTGGCTTCCGCGTGCTGCGCCGGTCCGACCCGGTCGCGAGCGTGGTCCCCATTTCTGGGTAAGACAGGACCGACCGGGGCCGGAGTGGGGCCTGTCACCCTGACGCTGACGGGGTTGCAGTCCCTGCGCGTGCCGAGAGGCCGTGCCCGGCCCCGGGAGTTCCGTTGCCCGCTCCACGTCCCCTTCGTCGACTCGCCCTCACCCTGGCGAGCCTGACGGTCGCCCTGACGCCGGCACTCGTGCTGCCCGCGCTGGTGACCCCGGCCTCCGCCGTCCTCCCCGAGGACGTCCCGGTGGCCTCCACCCCGCAGATCAACAACGGCCAGGTCAACGCCGTCGCGCAGACCGGCAACATCATGGTCGCGGGCGGCACGTTCACCAACGTCACCTCCACGGACGGCACGACGCTCACGCGCACCGGCATCGTGGCCTTCAACGCCTCCACGGGTCGCGTGGTCACCGCGTTCAACCCGCAGATCGACGGCACCGTCGAGGACGTCCTCGAGGGCCCGGTGGCGGGCACCGTCTACGTGGCCGGCTCCTTCAACACCATCGACGGGGCACGCCAGCGCCGGGTCGCGCTGCTGAACGTCAGCACCGGCGCCCCCGTCTCCGGGTTCTCGGCGCCCGCCGCCAACGGCAAGGCGCTCAGCCTCACCACGGTCGCGGGCCGGCTGGTCGTGGGTGGCAACTTCTCCAACGTCGGCGGCGCCGCCCACGGCGGCATCGTCGCGCTCGACCCGCTGACCGGCGCGGTCGACGAGTGGATGGACGTGCAGGCCTCCGGGCACCACAACGACTCCGGGCAGGGCGCGCAGGGCGGCGTCGGCGTCAAGGACGTCGTCGCCACCCCGGACGGCTCCACGATCATCGCCATCGGCAACTTCACCGACGTCGACGGCTACGACCGCGACCAGGTGGTCCTGCTCGACAACAACGGCTCGGACGTGGCGGTGGACCCGAGCTGGCGCACCACCGGCTACGAGCCGCTGTGCTACTGGTGGGCCTTCGACAGCTACGTGCGCGGCCTGGACATCTCGCCCGACGGCTCCTACTTCGTCATCACCACCACCGGCGGCGGCGTCGCCGACACGCTGTGCGACGCGGCGGCCCGCTTCGAGGTCGACGCGAGCGGCCAGGACATCGACCCGACCTGGGTGGACCACTCCGGCGGCGACACCATGTGGGGCGTCGAGATCACCGACGACGCCGTCTACGTGGGCGGTCACCTCCGCTGGATGAACAACTCCGGCGCCTCCGACGCCGCCGGCCAGGGCGCCGTCCCGCGGCCCGGCCTCGCCGCGCTCGACACCGAGAACGGCCTGCCCCTGGCCTGGAACCCGGGCCGCAACCCGCGTGGCGTCGCGGTCTTCGACTTCCTCGACACCTCCGACGGGCTCTGGATCGCCAGCGACACCGAGTACCTCGGCAACTTCCAGTGGCGCCGCGGTCGCGTCGCCCTCCTGCCCGCCGGCTCGACCACCCCGGTCGACTCCAGCACCACCGCCATCGGTGAGTCCGTGCTCGTCGGCGGCAGCGTCGCCGAGGACGCCGGCAACGTGCTGTACCGCGTGAACGCCGGTGGCTCCGAGGTCGCCTCGACCGACGGCGGTCCGGCCTGGACGGCGGACGGCACCTACCGCAGCGGCTCGGTCTCCACCGCGGGCTACAGCCCGTCGGCCGCGCTCGACAGCACCGTGCCGTCGTCCACCCCGGCGTCGGTCTTCGACTCCGAGGCGTGGTCCTACAGCGACTCCCCGCGGGCCACCTGGACCTTCCCGGTCTCCGCCGGCACCGACGTCGAGGTCCGCCTCTACTTCGCCAACCGCTACTCCGGCACCTCCACCGTCGGCTCCCGCGTCTTCGACGTGCAGGTCGAGGGCTCCACCGTGCTGAACGACTTCGACATCGTGGCCGCGGCCGGCGACCAGACCGGCACCATGCGTGCGGTCGACCTGGTCTCGGACGGCTCCATCACCGTGGACCTCTCGCACGTCACCGAGAACCCGCTGATCAACGCCATCGAGATCGTCGACACCGACGGCGAGGCCCCGGTGGCCGCCGACAGCGCCCTCACCTCGGTCGAGTTCGACGGCACCACCACCGGCGCCGCCACCTCGGTCGACACCCAGGGCATCGACTGGACCGCCGTCCGCGGCGCCTTCACCGCCGGCGGCAGCCTCTGGTACGGCAGCACCGACGGCTACCTGCACTCGGCGCCCATCCGGGCCAACGGCCTCGGCGCCTCCACGACGATCGACCCCTACGTCGAGACCGAGTGGAAGGACGTCGCCAACGGCAGCGGCAGCACCTACACGGGCAAGCTGCCGACCTTCTACGGCCAGCTCTCCTCGATCACGGGCCTGACCTACGCCCACCACCGCGTCTACTACACGAAGTCGGGCTCCTCGCAGCTGTTCTGGCGCTGGTTCACCCCCGACAGCGGCATCGTCGGCGTCCAGGAGTTCAGCACGTCGGTCTCCGGCGTGAGCTTCGCGAACGCGGCCGGCCTGCTGGCCGCGGGCGACACGCTCTACGTCGTCTCCGGCAGCAACGGCTCGCTCTCCTCGCTCGACCTCTCCGACGCCACCCCGTCGGGGCCGCTCACCACGGTCGACACCACGCAGGACTGGCGTGGCCGGGCCCTGCTGGTCGACCCGTGGAGCGTCACCGCGGTGCCCAACGTCGACCCGACTGCGGCGATCGCGGCGTCCTGCACCGACCTGTCCTGCGAGCTGGACGGCTCCGGCTCCTCGGACAGCGACGGCAGCGTGGTCTCCTACGACTGGTCCTTCGGTGACGCCTCCACGGGCACCGGTGCGAGCGTCGAGCACACCTACGCCGGCCCCGGCACCTACACCGTGAGCCTCACGGTGACCGACGACGACGGGGCCAGCGACACCGTGACCCGCACCGTCACCGTCTCGGCGGCCAACGTCGCCCCGACCGCCGACGTGGTGGCGGCCTGCACCGACCTGGTCTGCCAGCTCGACGGCTCGGGCTCGACCGACAGCGACGGCAGCGTGGCGTCCTACGCCTGGTCCTTCGGTGACGGCGTGACCGCCACCGGTGCCACGACCGACCACACCTACCCGGCGGCCGGCACCTACACGGTGACCCTCACGGTGACCGACGACGACGGGGCCAGCGACACGACCACGACGGACGTGACGGTCTCGACCTCCTCGAGCAACGACCCCGTCACCTACGTCGCCTCGGACTCGCGGTCGCGCAACTCCGCGAACCCGTGGCTCTCGATCCCGAGCGACGTGCAGGCCGGTGACCTGCTGGTCCTGGTCGGCAGCTACGGCGTGGACGGCACCGACCCGGCCGACCCGGCGGGCTGGACCCGCGTCGCCGAGGACGGTCAGGGCAGCCTCGAGAGCGTGCTGTGGACCCGCGTGGCCACCGCCTCCGACGCCGGCAGCACCGTGACGACCGCCCTGGGCGACACGCTGAAGTCCTCGCTCGTGCTCGGTGCCTACCGCGGCGTCGACACGGCGGACCCCGTCGTCCAGGTCGGCTCCACCACCGACAGCCGCACCGCCGAGCACGTCTCGGCCCCGGTGACGGCCGCCGAGGGTGGCTGGGTGGTGAACGTGTGGACCGACAAGTCCTCCACGACCACCGCCTGGACCGTGCCGAACGCGCTCACCACGCGCACCGAGGCCTACGGCAACAACAGCGGTCGCGTCAGCAGCGTCCTCGCCGACGCCGGGCCGCTGTCGGTCGGCACCTGGCGAGCGCGCACGGCCACCACCAACGACACCTCCGCCAAGGGCGTGTCCTGGACCGTCAGCCTCCGGCCCGCGTCATGAGCACCCGACGCAGCAGCAGCCTCACCGTGGCGGCCCCCGTGGTCGCCGCGGTGACGGCCCTGGCCCTCGGCGCGTGCGGGGCGGACGACGGCGGGGCGGACGCCTCGGCGGCCGGCTCGGCGAGCGCCTCCGTCACGGCGTCGGCGACCCCGTCTGCGTCGGCCTCCGACTCCCCGTCGGCCTCTGGGTCGGGCTCCGGGTCGGCCTCCGGATCCGCCTCGGGCTCCGCGTCCTCCTCCGCGGAGGCGACCTCCGGGTCGTCCTCCAGCGAGGGCGCGGGCTCCGGCTCGGACAAGGGCTCCGGCAAGGGCTCCGGCGGCGGGTCCGCGCAGACGGCCCTGTTCGAGGGTGCCCCGGGCACGTTCGAGCACCGCTGCGTGGCGACCCGCTCGCACCAGGACGTGCTGTCCGGCGACTTCCTCGCCGGCCCGTTCGTCAGCGAGATCGACGGGTGGCGCGACGAGGACGGGACCGACTCCGTCGGTGCCGACCTGCGCCAGCTGCGGCTCTACGTCGTCCCCACGACCAGCGAGCAGGACGGTGCCCTCACCGTCACGGCCACCCAGGCAGGCCTCTCGCCGGTGGTCGTGGAGATCGAGCGCCCGGGCGCGGACGAGAGCATGGCGGCCTACCAGGTCGGCCTCACGCTGCCGACCTCCGGCAGCTGGAAGATCCGGGCCGAGACCGCCGACGCCAGCGGCTGCTGGCAGATCAGCCTCCCCGCGGGCGGCTGACCGACCGCACCGAGCACCACCCCGCACCACCACCGACGCCGAGTCGGCCCGCCAGGGCCGGCTCGGCGTCGTGCTGCGTCCGGAGGGCGCGGGTCTTCGCGGCTGTCCCGAGACCAGGACCTGTGCGTGGGCCGGGAGGTGGGGTGGGTGCGGGCGTCTCGTGGCTCGTCGCTGGCGCTCCTCGCACCTCGACGACCGGTGGGGTGCGGGAACTGCCCGTGGGGTCGAGGAGGCCGTTCGCGGCCGTCGCAGGACCAGGACCGGCCGGTGGCTCGGGGGTCGGGTGGGTGCGGGCGTCTCGTGGCTCGTCGCTGGCGCTCCTCGCTCCTCGACGACCGGTGGGGTGCTGGCGTTCCTCGCGCCTCGACGACCGGTGGGGTGCTGGCGTTCCTCGCGCCTCGACGACCGGTGGGGTGCCGGCGCTCCTCGCGCCTCGACGACCGGTGGGGTGCCGGCGCTCCTCGCGCCTCGACGACCGGAGACCTCCAGACGCACCTCAGCCCCGCCGGTGGACCGACGGGGCCGAGGAGGAGACAGCGTGCGCGAGCGCTCAGTAGGCGCCGCGGTGGGAGAGAACCGCGGAGATGGTGCGGCCGAGGATCGCGAGGTCCAGGCCGAGCGACCAGTTGTCGACGTAGAGGGTGTCCATGCGGACGCTCTCGGCCCAGGTGAGGTCGGAGCGGCCGGAGACCTGCCACAGGCCGGTGAGCCCGGGGCGCACGTGCAGCCGCCGGCGGGCGTCCTCGCGGTACTGCTCCACCTCGGTGGGCAGGGCGGGCCGGGGGCCCACGAGCGACATCTCGCCACGCACGACGTTCACCAGCTGCGGCAGCTCGTCCAGCGAGTAGCGACGCAGCCACGCGCCGACCCGGGTGACGCGCGGGTCGCGGCGCATCTTGAACAGCGGGCTGGCGCCGTCCGCCTCGTTGACGAGCGCGACGTCGGCGGCGGGGACGCTGCCAGGCACGTGCATGGAGCGGAACTTCAGCATGGTGAAGGTCTGGCCGTCGCGGCCCACGCGGACCTGCTTGAACAGCGCCGGACCCCGGCTGTCGAGCCGCACCGCCAGCGTCAGCGACACCATCAGCGGTGCCAGCAGGAGCAGCAGGCCGGCGGCCGCCACCCGGTCCAGCGCCGACTTCACGACAGCAGCGACACCGCTGCGCTCCACGTGCTGCACGTGCAGCATCGACCAGCCGCCGACCTGGGTCATCTCCGCACGGCGCTGGGAGACGTCGACCAGGCCGGTGCCCACGAGCATCGAGACCCCGTCGGTCTCCAGCGCCCAGGCGAGGCGGCGCAGGCCGGGGGTGTCGACGTGCGCCCCGGGCAGGACGACGACGGCGTCGGCGCGGCGACGCGCGGCCAGGGCCGGGGCGGCGAGCAGTCCGTCCTCGGCCGGCGAGCAGCTGCCGACGACCTGCCAGCCGCGCTGCGCGCCCAGCACCGCGCCGGCGTCCGCGAGGGAGTCGGCGTCGCCGACGACGAGCACGCGCCGCGGGCGGGTGAAGCCTGCGGCCAGCACGTGCACGGCGGCCGTGACCAGCACGGCCACGACGAGGATGACGCCGGCGCGCTCGCCCACGGGGTCGAGGAACCCGACCGCGGAGCCTGCCCAGAGGATGAGGCCGTAGCCACCGGCCGCGGCCAGCACCCGCTCGAGCGCCGAGCGACGGCTGCGGGTGATGAGCGGGCGGTAGCAGCCGTGCGCGGCGACGACCACGATCCAGAGACCGGCCAGGGCGAGCACCTCGAGGGCCCGGGGGCCGTGCATCAGCGCGCGTGCGCCCAGCAGGGCCGGGAGCAGGAGGGCGAGGTCGAGGAACGGCAGCACCCGCGCGACGGTGACCAGCTCGCGACGAGCGGCCGCGTGGTCACCGGGTCGGGTCAGCCGCAGCGGGGAGCCGGGGCGGGCAGGCACGGCCCGGCGGTCGGCCCTCTGCTCCCGCTGCTCGTCGAGGAGACGCCCCTCGCAGGGGCGCTCCTCGAAGGTCGGCTCCACGGCGCGGGCCACGTCCGTCACGCGCGGGGCCCCTTCCACCCGGTGCGGTGGGCCAGGCCCACGGCGGCCAGCTGGGAGGAGACCTCGAGCTTGGCGAGGATCGACTTGACCTGGGTGCGGACGGTGGCCTCGGCCACGACGTCGGCCCGGGCCACGTCCCGCACGGTGGCGCCGGTCATCAGGTGCGCGAGCACCTGCTGCTCGCGGGGCGTCAGCGAGGCGAGGCGGCGGCTGGTGTCGGCGTGCTCCGCACGACCCGCCTGCCAGGCGTGCACGAGGCTCTCGCGCTCGCCGGGGTCGAGCAGCGGGAGCCCGCGCTGGGCCCGCTTGATCACGCCGAGGATCTCCTCCAGCGGCGCCGACTTCGGCAGCACCTTGCGGGCGCCCTGCTGGTGGCACTCGCCCCAGCGGCTGCGGTCGGACTCACCGGTGAGCACCACGACGTCGGTGTTGGACTGCGCCAGGCCCGAGACGAACCGGCCGCCGTCGCCGCCGGGACCCAGGTCGAGGTCCAGCAGCACCAGGCGCGGCCGCAGCCGCTGGATGCCGGCCAGCACGTGTCCCGCCGTCGCCTCGGGGCCCGGGGTGAACCGGCGCACCGTGTAGCCCTCGATGGTCAGTGCCAGCTCGAGGGACTCGGCGAACAGGGTGTGGTCCTCCACGATCACGACGCGGAAGTCCTTACGCGACGTGGCCGGGACGGCGGGGGACGTCATGGCGCTCCTTTCCGGAGGCTCCGGGCAGCGTGAGCACGAAGCGGCTGCCGTAGGGGGTCGGGTCGAGACGGAGGTCGCCGCCCTCCTGGAGGGCGAGCTGCCGGGCGGCGTGCAGGCCGATCCCGTGGCCGGGGGAGTCCGAGCCGCGCGCACCCCAGGTGAAGAGCTCGTCGGCGGTGACCGCGTCGATGCCCGGGCCGTCGTCGGTCACCGAGATCTCGACCGTGTCGAGGTCGACGAGGTCGGCGTCGACCTGGACGCTGCTGCCGGGCGCGTGCCGACGGGCGTTGTCGAGCAGGGTGCTGAGGATCTGGGCGACCGCGTCGGCGTCGGCGCTGACGAGGGCGTCGCCGGGGCGGAAGGCGACGCGCTGCCCGGCAGCGATGGTGCGCACGACGATCGGCCACACCACCTCGTCCACGCTGGAGAGGGCCACGGGCCGGGGCAGGCTGTCGTCGACCAGGCGGTGGAGCCGCTCGGCCTCGGCCTGGAGCATCTGCCGCAGGCGCAGGGTGTGGGCCTCGTCCGCGCTGTGCCCGGCGCTGTCGAGCAGCTTGGCCGCGGCGGCGAGGCCGGCGGCGATGGAGCCCACCTCGTGCATGCGGCCGCCGGTGGTGCGCAGCTCGCTGTCGAGCCGCTGGAGCTCCGCGTCGAGCGCGTCCTGCTGGGCCTCGGCGTCGTGCATGCGGCGCACGACGCGACGCACGGCCTGGACGCCGATGACGACCACGCCGGGCACGGCCAGGCCGAGCCCGACGGCGAGGCCGGCGTAGGCGCTGACGCCGGAGGTGATCATCCAGGAGACGACCTCGGCCAGCAGCTGGAGCACCAGCACGGCCGCGCCGGCCAGGACGAGGCCCACCGCCGCGACCGCGAGGCGACCGGAGTCCGCCGCCATGGTGACGAGCGCGCCCACGCCGGGGCGGGGGCGGCGACCGTTGCGCACCGCGCGCAGCCGGGATTCGGACCGCTGAGCACCCACGTCGTCACACCCCCCTCGTCCGCACTCGTTCGACCGTCATGAGCGGGAGGCGGCCCACAGCCGTCTCCCACGTCCGCAGTCTTGGGTGGCCGACGGCACGACGAGCCCGGACCGGAAGCGCATTACCCAGGATTGGTGACGGCCGCGGGCGCGCCTCGGTGAACGCGTGTACGTGACCTGCCCCCGTGGGGGACGGCTCGGACGCCGGTGCGCCGTGCAGCGAGGTGTGGGGCCGGCCCCGGTGCTCGACCGGGAGGGTGGTCGACGTCAGGGCCGGCCCGCGGTCCGGGGACGGCGGACCGGTCACGATCCTCCGACGGCCCCGGAGCCCGGGCATCCCCGAAACAGGGGATGTGCGCCGGAGCCCTCGGCGTGGCGCGGTCACGTCTTCGTGCGCGAGGTCACCCTTTCGGTCTGTTCCATCCCCAAGAAACGGGACCGGCGCGGTTAGCAGGCGTTCCGGCACCGATCGTGGGTACCGTTTGCCCCACGGTCGACCACCCCCTGACGACCGCCCCTCACGGAGGACCCCTGAGATGAACGCCGATTACGCGGTCGCCGCTGCCTCGGACGCTCCCGCGCGCCTCCAGGTCGTCGGCAGCGAGACCGGCCGGACGACAGCCCGCAGCCCGCGTGAGCAGGGCACCGGCCCCTCGCGCGGCACCCGGGTGGCGGTCGCGGCGGACCAGAGACTGGTGCAGGAGACCGTCGTCCTCGGCCTCGAGCACCTCGGTGCGCGCCCCCGCGGGCTGGACCCGCGGCCGGCGCCCGGTCAGGACTCGGTCCGCATCCAGCTCTCGTCCATGCGGGCCGAGGTGGGGCTGGTCATCGCGACCCTGGCCGTCGACGACACCCTCGCCGAGCTGCTGTGGCTGATCGAGCAGCAGCCGCGCCTGCCCTGGCTCGTCTCCTGCCCGCAGGACCCCGGCGCCGCCGCCGCCCCGCTCGCCGAGGCCGGCGCGACCGTCATCGTCGGCGCCTCCCTGGACCGCATGCGCACCCTGGTCGACCGGCTCGCCGAGGGGGACCGCCCGGCGGAGGCTCCCCGTGGTGGCGCCTGGGACCCCGACGGCGTCCTCGACTCGGCCCGCGAGTGCTGGGCCGACCTCTCCGACGACCACCGCGAGGCCGTCCGCCGGCTCTCGGGCCTGACCGCCCGTCAGCGCGACGTGCTCGACGCTCTCGTGCGTGGCGCCGACGTCGAGGGCACCGCACGCGGTCTCGGACTGGCGGAGGCCACGGTCCGCACCGTGCTCAAGCAGGTCCTGCGCAAGCTCGGCGTCGCCGACCGCGTGAAGGCGGTGCTGCTCGTCGAGCAGCTCCGCGCCGTCCCGCACCTCTGAGACTGGCCCGGAGCCGATCCCGGCGCAGGTCCGCGCGCCGCCGCGGCCGCCGAGTCGGCCGCAGCGCCGCGCCTAGCGACTGCTGGCGCTCCTCACGTCCCCGGGGGTCCACCCCGCCCGGTAGGCCAGCCCGACGGCGGCCACCTGCGAGGACACCTGGAGCTTGGCCAGGATCGACTTCACCTGGGTGCGCACCGTGGCCTGCGAGAGCGTCTCGGCAGCGGCGGTGTCCGCGACGCTGCGCCCCGCCATGAGCTGGGCCAGCACCACGCGCTCGCGGGGCGAGAGCAGCCCGAGCCGCTGGGCGGCGTCGCTGAGCTCGTCCTTGCGGGCGCGGGCGACGGTGACCAGTCGCTCCCGCTCGCCGAGGTCGATGACGCGCTCGTGGTTCAGGACGCGGCGCACCACGCCCATGATCTCGGGCAGCGGGCGGGACTTGGGCACGACGGTGCGCGCCCCGGCCGCCAGGCAGCGACCCCAGTCCGCCTCGTCGGTGCTGCCGGTCACCACGACCACGGCGCTGCCGGCCGAGGTGAGCGTGGAGATGATGTCGGTGGAGTCGCCGAGCGGCCCCAGGTCGAGGTCGAGCAGCACCAGCACCGGCTTGCGGCGCAGGATGCTGTCGACCAGCGTGGTCAGGTTCCGTGCCTCGGTCGGCACGACCCGCGAGACCTCGTGGCCTCGCAGGGAGATCGCCAGCTCCATGGCCTCGGCGAACAGCAGGTGGTCCTCGACGAGGACGATCCTCTCACCCACAGTGGGTCGCCTCCCAGCGTTCCTCGGCGTGCTGGGGGAGCACGCGCTCATCGTCGTCACAGTTGTCGTCGTTCTCGTAGCGGTGGTCGTGGTGGTGGTCGCGGTGGTGGTCCGCGGGGTGCTCGTCCCCGACCGGGCGGCCCGAGCGGCCTGGGTGCGTGGGGGTGGTGGGAGCGGGTCGTGCCGCCGGGACCTGGAGCTCCCACGTGGTGCCGCGTCGCGACGTCCGCACGAGGTACAGGTGCCCACCGGCGCGAGCGGCCAGCGTCCGCGCGGACGCCAGCCCGATGCCGTGGCCGTGGCGGGACGGGGTCGGGGTGTCCCGTCCGGCGCGGCGCAGGCTGTGCACGCGGACCTGGGCCTGGGCGATGCCCGGGCCGTCGTCCGAGACCCGGACGAACACGTCGGGGCCGTGTCGTCGGGCCGTGAGGTGGACCGCGGAGCCCGGCGCGTGCCGGGCGGCGTTGTCCAGGAGGACGCCGAGCATCTCGGCCACGTCGTCGGCCGGCACCGCCACGTCCAGCGTGAGCAGGGCCGGGTCCAGCGTGAGTCGCATGCCGCGGGCCCGGTGCGTGGCCGCGAGCGTGGTGACGGGCTCACGGAGGGGCACGGCGGTGACGGCGCGGCAGGAGCACTCGTCGCCGACGCCGTGCGCGGCGGCACGGCGCTCCAGGCGGCGGGCCTCGGCGACCACCAGGGCCGCCATGCGGTCACGGTGGGCCGCGGAGACCTCGGGGTCGCGGATCAGCTCACCGGCGCCGGCGATGCCGGCGGCGATGGAACGGACCTCGTGCAGCGCGGCGGCGAGGGCGGCTCGGTCGAGCGCCCCGTCGTCCTCGCGGGTCGTCGCGGGCTGCGGCGCCAGGCCGCTCGCCCCGCCCAGTTCGCCGAAGGAGCCGGCGGATGCCAGGCGCGACCGAAGCCGCGACACGGCGGACTGCTGTCGCACGGTCCCGTTCGTTCGCATACGGATCTCCCCCCCACTCGGACGGCACGCCGTCGCCCGGCGTCCGGAGACCCACTGTGCCGTCCGCTGCACATCCTGCCCGGAAAACGCGGTAACGAAACAGGTGTCGACTGACACGCAGGCGCTCTCTGAGCCTGGAACGACAGGATATCCCGGACGAGTTCGGACGTTGTTCACGCCACGACACCCCGCTGGGCCGACCGCCGGTCCACACCAGCGCCGGCGGCCTTGACGCGTTGCGCGGGCGTGCCGGAGATGCTGGAGACGGACCCGGCGACCGGCAGCACGACCTCCCAGGTGCACCCGACCGACCCGCGCACGAGGCGGAGGTCGCCCCCGTGTCGGCGGGCCAGCGCACGGGCGGACGTGAGGCCCAGGCCGGAGCCGCGCGAGCCCTGGCGCTGCACGCCCGGCTGGAACATGGTCGCGCACAGGCGGGGGTCGATGCCCGGCCCGTCGTCGCTGACCCGGAGGACGGCGAGCGCCCCCACGCGGGTGCCGCGCACCTCGGTGCGCGAGCCCGGGGCGTGCTCGGCGACGTTGTCCAGGAGGACGCCGAGGATCTCGGCGAGGTCGTCGTGCGGCGCAGCCACCCGCAACCCGGTGGTGCCCGCGCTGACGCGCCGACCGCGGGCGCGGTGGCTGAGCGCCAGCGAGGCCACGATCGTGTCCACGTCGCACTCCGGCGCTCGGGTGTACGCGCGTACCGGTTGAGGGCGAGGCGCGTGCGTGGTCGTCGGGCCCACGAACGTGCCGCGCGGCGGCGGCTCGTGCACGACCGGCATCCGTGGGACGGGCGCGTCCGAGGCGGGGTTCCCCGCCGCGTCCGAGGCGGCGGGCTCGGCCTGCCCCTGCTGGCCCGAGCAGCACGGTTGCGCCACGACGGCAGCCGTCCAGGCGGGAGCGCCGGGTGCCACGCCGGGGGAGCCCAGGCGGCGCTGCAGGCGCTGTGCCTCGGCCGCGATGAGCTGGCAGATGCGCTCGCGCGGACCGCCCTGGAGGGCGGGGTCGACGAGCAGGGTCGCGGCGCCGGCGAGCCCGGCCGAGATCGAGCGGACCTCGTGGGCGGTCATGGCGTCGAGCCCGCCGCGGACGGTGGTGCCGCCCGCCGAGGTCGTCGAGGCCGGGGCGGCGTGCTCCGGGCAGGCGGGCAGGTCGGTGACGTGCCGACGAGGTCGGCGCGCGCGCACGGCCACCAGCGCCAGGCACAGTGCGGCCGACAGGACCAGCAGTGACTCGGTCACCGTGGAGTCGGTCCCGTGCTGCGCCCGGCGCAGGCCGAGGAACGCGAGGACGGAGGCGAGGAGCAGTGCCCGCATCGGCAGCGAGCGCAGCGCCAGGACCAGCCCGAGCTGGACGTAGACAGCGAGGTCGAGCAGCAGCAACGGGGCCACCGGCTGCAGGACCTCGATGGTCATTGCGGCTGTCGCCCGGCGTCGCCGGCCGGCTCGTGCCCCGAGCGGCGACCGGGAGTCGTCTCGGGTCTGGTTGCTCGCGCCGCGTCGCGGCGTCTCGAGCACGGTGCGCTCGTCATGTTTCCCCCCACTCCGGGCGGCTGGTCGCCGCCCGCCCTGCGCCGCCTCTCCGCGGCGTGTGCATGATGCTTCTCGGTGCGTGCGCGACGCCCCTCTGCGTCGCTGTCGGCACCCCTCGGGGGCCGGTCCCTCACCGGCTCGACGAACAGTGCGCGTGGCGCCGAGGAAAGTCGCTTCAAACCCCCGTGGCTAGTCTTTTCTGATCGGCCGCCCCTGTGGAACGACCGTTGAAGTCTGTGGAGCCGCGGAGGCCGAGAGGGTCCGGGGCGCGCGCTCCGAGTACGGAGAACACCTGTCCCGGACACGTGTGGCGCTCTGGAGGGCCGGCCGGCGCAAGCGGCTGCGTGGCTCGTGACCTGCGAGGACGTGCATGGCCGTCGGTCGCGACCGAGATCGGGGGCGCTGCGGTCCGGTGTGCAGGCACGAGGTGGACGGGGGCAGCAACTTGCCACTCGTGCGCGGCGCGAAACCCCCTGGAGGGACGCCGAACTCGGACACGATCCCGGACGTCCGACACCCCCATCTCAGGGGATTTCTTACCCCCCGGGGTACCCCCCTCCTGAAGCCACGAAACCCCGCCCCGGAGGACCGGGACGGGGCTTCGCCTCTCGGACGACCGGTGGGACCAGGACCGGCCGGATCAGGGGCCCGCAGCGCGGGCGAGGGGTCAGGACGAGGCGGTGCCGCCGTCCGAGTCCAGGGAGAGGGTCGCGGTGGACTCCGCGCCGTCCCGCAGGTACGTCACGGTGACCTCGTCACCGGGGCGGTAGCCGCGGATCGTGGCCACGAGCGAGTCGCTGCTCGTGATCATCGTGTCGTCGACCTGGGTGATGATGTCGCCGACCTGGAGGCCTGCCGAGCCGGCGGCGGAGCCGTCCGTCACGGCCTGGACCTGCGCGCCGTCGGTGACGGTGCCGTCGGTGGCGGTCGTCCCGCTCTGCACGTCCGAGACCGAGATCCCCAGGCGGGCGTGCGTGGGCGTCTCACCGTTGATCATCTGCTGGATGACCGGCCACACCTCGTCGATCGGGATGGCGAAGCCGAGGCCGATGGAGCCGCCCTCCTCCGTGGTGCCGTACGCGGAGGACGAGGAGGCGGTCTGGATCGAGGCGTTGATGCCGACCACGTTGCCCTCGAGGTCGACCAGCGGGCCGCCGGAGTTGCCGGGGTTGATCGCCGCGTCGGTCTGGATGGCCGGGTAGACGGTGGCGTTGCCCTGGTCGTCGGAGCCGACGTCGACCGGGCGCTCGAGCGCGGACACGATGCCGCTGGTGACGGTGGCGTCCAGGCCGTAGGGGGAGCCCACGGCCACGACGCCCTCGCCGACCTTGAGGTCGGAGGAGACGCCGATGTCGGCAGGGGTCAGGTCGCTGACGCCCTGTGCCTGGATGACGGCGGTGTCGGTGAGCGGGTCGGTGCCGACGATCGTGGCGGTGGCGTGGCTGCCGTCGTTGAAGTCGACGGTGATCGAGCCGGAGTCGCCCGCCACCTCCACCACGTGGTTGTTGGTGAGGATGGTGCCGTCGGAGGAGAGCACGATGCCCGAGCCCGAGCCGGACTCCTGGGCGCCGACCACCTCGATCATCACCACGGAGGGCAGGACCTTGGAGGCCACCTGCTCGATCGTGGAGGCGTCGGTGTCGTTGCTGGTGACCACCTGCGAGGTCGCCGCGCCCGCGGTGCTGGTGGAGCCGTCCTCGTCGTCGTACCAGCTCCAGGCGGCGGCGCCGCCGAAGCCGGCCGCGGCACCCAGCACGAGGGAGAGGGCGACGACGGAGGCGGCGAGCCCGCCGCGTCGCTTGCGCGGAGCGGTCTGGGCAGCAGGGGCCTGGGCCGGCAGCGTCGCGGTGGCGCCGTCCTGGGCGCCCCACACCGGGGGCTGCCACGTGGTGGCGTCGTAGCCGGGCTGCTGGGGCGCGGGGGTCGGGCCGGCGCCGGGGGTGGCCCGCAGGGGAGCGGTCTCCTCCGTGGACGAGGCAGGCGAGGGTGTCGGGGAGGTCCCGTACCCCGGGGACGCGGCGCCGCCACTGGTCCAGCCCTGGTCACCCGAGCCCTGGTCGCCCGAGCCCTGGTCGCCCGAGCCCTGGTCACCCGAGCCCTGGTCACCCGAGCCCTGGTCACCCGAGCCCTGGGACGCGTCCCGCTGCTGGTAGGGGTTGCTGTTCGGGTGGTCGGGGTAGCTGCGACGCGGCTCCGCAGAGCCGTCGCTCGGGGGGCCGGACGGGGTCTCGCTCATGTCCTCGATCGTCGCCAACGATGCTGTGACCAGGCTGAGACGACGGTTGAAAGAGCCCGCTGTGGCTGTGTGGAACCTGTGAGTCCTGTGCGACCGCGCCGTGCCCGGCCCCCGACACCGCCGGGACGCGACCCACGGCACCGGAACGGCTCAGTAACAAGACGTCCACCGAGCCGTCCGCGTGCCTGCTCCCGTGGGACGGTGAGACCCGGTGCACGACCGCGTCCCACTGGACCGGACCGCGCGCGGGAAAAGCCACGGACCAGGGACGGGACGCGGTACAACGATCCACGGGGACGCGGGTCCGACGGCGCAGGGAGGTGCCGGCGGGGCACGCGCGCGTCCCGGGGCCCGTTCCGGGAGGGGACCGGCCAGGAGTACGGGGGGACACGTACGCATGAAGGCACCGCTCGTCGCAGCGCGACGCTCGACCCGTGGCCGGGCGGCCGCGCTGACCGGGCTGACGGCCGCCGCCGCGCTCGCTCTGAGCAGCGGCTTCGTCGCGCTCACCAGCGCCTCGGCCGACGCCAACGGCAACGGCGGTGGCAACGGGAGCAGTGGCAGCAGCACGGCCTGCTCCGTGGACGGCGTCAGCGGTGTGGCCGTGACGCAGCTGCTGGGCGATGCGACAGGGTGGACCGAGCTCGTCTCCGGCGACGACCGCCGCTACTCCAGCGAGTCCGAGGGCCTCGTCGCCGTCGGCGGCACGCTGCGGGTCGGCGCCGCGAACGTGGCCACCCGCTCCGACGTCGCCGCGGGCTCGGCGGCCCTCGTCGCCGGCGCGGTCTCCGGGACCGTCAACCTGACCCGGGGCTCCTACGCGGTCGGGGACCTCGGTGGCGCCACGATCAACGT
The DNA here is from genome assembly GCF_023554635.1 of Nocardioides bruguierae. NCBI lineage: Bacteria > Bacillati > Actinomycetota > Actinomycetes > Propionibacteriales > Nocardioidaceae > Nocardioides > Nocardioides bruguierae. The sequence continues at coordinate 75,100 of NZ_JAMJPH010000033.1, read as the reverse complement.
CAACGACCCTGACGGCGCCGCGGGCGCGGTGAGCAGCCCGGTCGACTTCGACGCCGCCTTCCTCTACCTCTCCTCGCTCTCCGACGCGCTCGCCACGCTGCCGTCGACCGGCACCACGCAGGTGGGGGTCTACGACAACGGCAGCAAGCGGCAGCTGGAGCTGACCGGCACGAGCCCGCTGCTGAACGTCTTCAGCCCCACCGCCGAGCAGCTCGGTGCACAGGTGGAGGGCGTCTACCTCGACGTCCCGGCCGGCTCGACCGTCGTCGTCAACCTGCCGGCCGGCGACGTGACCCTCGGTCGCGGCGCCTCGTTCTGGCTCGGCGGCTACCGCGACGGCGCCGTCCAGACCAACGACGGCCTGGCCGACGACTTCGCCGGCTTCCTGTGGAACGCGCCGGACGCCGACACCGTCGACGCGGCCTTCGCCAACACCTTCCCCGGGACCCTGCTCGCCCCCCGCGCCGACGTGACCCTCGGCGCCACCAGCCACCTCACCGGTCAGGTCGTCGGTGCCTCGCTGGACGCGGCGATCGAGACCCACCTGAACCTGTTCCCCAGCACCGTCTGCCTGCCCGAGGCGGCGGCCGCCGCCGTCGACGTCTCCGCGGTCAACAGCGGCGTCTGCGCGCCGCTGGACTCCGGCAAGATCGACACCCCGTCAGGCCCGATGACGGTGACCTACGACCTCGACGACGTCGTGGCGCTCGAGACCAGCCGGGGCAACCCGGACGCGGCCGGTCCCTGGGAGATCGAGGGCTACTGCGTGAAGGCCGGCTCCGTGAACAACGGCAACGGGCCGGTGTACGTGGACCTGGACGAGCCCGTCGACACCGTCACCTTCAGCTACAAGGGCGGCGCCAAGCAGATCTCGCACTACGCGGTGAAGTACCGACTGGCCAGCACGCCGACGGAGACGCCGACGGAGACGCCGACGGAGACGCCGACGGAGACGCCGACGGAGACGCCGACGGAGACGCCGACGGAGACGCCGACGGAGACGCCGACGGAGACGCCGACGGAGACGCCGACCGAGACGCCCACCGAGACGCCCACCGAGACGCCCACCGAGTCCCCGACGGCGACCACCAGCAGCCCCGGCACCGGCGGCGGCACGGGCGGCGGGTCCGGGGGCGGCACCGCCCCGCGCTCCGACGTGACGGTCAGCAAGACGGTCTCGGACGCCACCCCCACCGGCGGTGACGTCGTCACCTACTCGTTCACGGTGGCCAACATCGGCCTCGCCACCGCCACCGGTGTGGTCCTCACCGACCCGCTGCCCGACGGGGTGACGCTGCGCGCGCTCGGGAGCAGCGACTGCCACGTGGCCGCCCGGGTCGTGACGTGCGAGCTGGGTGACCTCGAGGCCGGCGCGTCCGTCGTCCGCACCATCGACGTGGCGCTCGACCCGACGGCGGGCGCCGGCCGCAGCCCGCACGCCCAGGCCTACCACTGGCTGACCCCGTTCAAGGTCGAGCAGCAGGTCGACCTCGAGGCCGGCCAGACCCGCTCGGTGCAGGTCACCTGCACGGGTGGCGGCCTCGTCACCGACGGAAGCCTCCGCGTGGACCACGTCGACCAGGGCACCGGCACCCTCGAGGACGTCCGGGTGCTCTCGGCCGCCGCGGCCGACTCCCACACGTGGGCAGCCGTCGTCCGCAACGACGCCACCGGCCGGGCCCAGACCAAGGCGTTCGTCGCCTGCCTGCCGGCCAGCACCGAGCAGGCCGACACCCAGACCGGGCACGGCAACGGCCACGTCCACGCCCTCGAGGTCGACTCCGCCATGGCCACGACCACGGCGACCCTGCCGGCCGGCACCACCGCGGTGGAGGCCACCTGCGTGGCCGGCACCCGCCCGGTCGCGCCCGGCTGGACGACCAACGGCGGCGTGGTCACCCTCGTCGGCTCGCAGAGCACCACGGCCCGCGGCTGGCGCTGGACGTTCGAGGCCGAGGCCGAGACCGTCGTGACGGTCTCCGCGAGCTGCCTGCGCACCTCGACCACGGCCGTGCAGGGTCACACCCACGACCTGGTGCTCACGCCCGTCACCCGCACCGTCACGGTGCCGGCAGGCTCGGTCGTGGAGGAGCAGGTGGTCTGCGCGGACGACGCCAAGGGCGTGCTCGCGTCCTGGCGCCTGACCGGCGGGCTGGTGAACCTCGGCAACGACCCGCGGATCAAGACCCGCGCCTTCCGGCTGCTGAACCCGGGCGGGCAGTCCGCCACGGCGACGTTGACCCTGTGGTGCGTCGGGGACCGGACCACCACCGAGCGGGTGGGCACCGCCTCCCCGGTCGCCATCGACAACACCGCGACGGTCGCCTCGACCGACGTCGACGCGGACGCCGGCAACAACAGCTCCACGGTGACCGCCATCGTGTCCCCGGGCAGCACCACCGTCGTGGTCGCTCCGGTCGCGCGGACGACGTCCTCGACCCTCACCACGAAGGTCGCGGCCTCGGTGATGGGCGGCAGCACCGTCACGGTCAGGGCCCGCGGCAAGGTCCTGGCCCGCTCGAGCGCCAGGCTGGAGGGCTCCGGCACGGCGAAGGTGCGCCTGAGCCTGACCCGGGCCGGTCGTCGGCTGGTGAGCCGGGGCCAGGCCGCCGCCGTCGTCGTGGTCGACCCGCAGCGCGGGCCGGTAGCCCGCACCCGGGTCGCCCTGCGCTGAGGCACGCCGAGGCACTCACGGGACGCAGCACGGACCCCGTCCTCCCACGCCCCGCTCGCGCGGGTGGGAGGATAGGGTCCGTGCGTTTCACCGAGAACGAGATGACCCGTGCCATGGAGGGCGCCGCCAAGAGCGTGCTGGCGACCCAGCGCGAGGTCCGCAAGAAGGGCCGCGACGTCGAGGACGTGTGGCACGAGCTGGGCCGCTTCGGGCGCTACCAGCTGCTCTCGGGCCTGGGGGACCAGATCCTGCCGGTGCTCGTGGCGCTGCCCGACGTGGAGGTCGAGCCCGGCACCCGCCCGCAGTTCACCGACGAGCAGGTGCAGGCCGCCGTCGAGGAGACGCTCGGTGACGCCAACCGGCTCCAGCGTGCGGTGCTCGTCCGCACGCGCATCGCGCTGGTCCGCCAGGCGCTCGAGGCCGTGCCGCCCCGCATCGACGCCGACGGCCTGCTCACCGAGGAGAACCTGGGCGACATCGAGATCCCGGACGACCTCTCCGGTCTCTGAGCGCCGCCCGGGCCGCGCTCACCTCGCGGCAGGGCTCCGGAACGTCACCGGCCCCGGACGACTCGTCCGGGGCCGGTGCTGCTCAGCAGGGGAGCCGGGGCTCAGGCCCAGCGCTGCGAGGCCGGCGTGAACTGCAGGGTGCGGTCGCCGGTGTAGATCTGCTTGGGGCGCGCGATCTTCTGCTCCTTGTCGGTCACCAGCTCGCTCCACTGGGCGAGCCAGCCCGGGGTGCGGCCGATGGCGAACAGGACGGTGAACATCTCCGGCGGGAACTGGAAGGCCTCGTAGATCAGGCCGGAGTAGAAGTCCACGTTGGGGTAGAGCTTGCGCTTGACGAAGTACTCGTCCTCCAGCGCGATCTTCTCCAGCTCCTTGGCGATCTCGAGGAGCGGGTTGACCCCGGTGACCTCGAAGACGTCGTCGCAGGCCTTCTTGATGATCGTGGCGCGCGGGTCGAAGTTCTTGTAGACGCGGTGCCCGAAGCCCATGAGGCGCTCGTTGCCGGCCTTCACGCCCTCGATGAAGGCGGGGATGTTCTCCTTGCTGCCGATGCGCTTGAGCATCCGCAGCACCGCCTCGTTGGCGCCGCCGTGCAGCGGGCCGTACAGCGCGCCGACGCCGGCCGCGACGGCCGAGTAGGGGTCGACCTGCGAGGAGCCCACCGAGCGCACGGCGTTGGTGGAGCAGTTCTGCTCGTGGTCGGCGTGCAGGATGAAGAGCGTGTCCAGCGCCTTGACCAGGCGCGGGTCGGCCTCGAACTTGGTCTCGCTCATCTTGAAGAGCATCGAGAGGAAGTTGCCCGTGTAGGACAGGTCGTTGTCCGGGTACACGTACGGCTTGCCCTGCGCGTGGCGGAAGGCCCAGGCGCCGAGCGTCGGCATCTTCGCGATCATCCGGACCATCTGCATGTGCCGGTTCTGCTCGTCGCTGATGTCGCGCGACTCGGGGTAGAACGTCGACAGGGCCCCCGTCGACGCCATCAGCATCCCCATGGGGTGCGCGTCGTAGCGGAAGCCCTGCATGAACGTCTTCACGTTCTCGTGCACGAACGTGTGGTAGGTGATCTCGTGCACCCACGCGTCGTGCTCCTCCTTGGAGGGCAGGTGGCCGTGGATCAGGAGGTAGGCGACCTCGAGGAACGAGGAGTGCTCGGCCAGCTGCTCGATCGGGTACCCGCGGTACTCCAGGATGCCCTTGTCACCGTCGATGTAGGTGACGGACGAGCGGCACGAGGCGGTGTTGACGAAGCCCGGGTCGTACACGGCCAGGCCGGGGGTCTCGTCGTCAGCCTTGATCTTCCCGAGGTCGGCGGCACGGATGGTGCCGTCGGTGATCGGGACGTCGTACTCCTGTCCGGTGCGGTTGTCGCGGACTGTCAGAGATTCGGTCACGACGCCCGACTGTAGTCCGCGCCACGTCGGGGCCGGTAGCGGGTGTCCCACCCTCCGGGCCACGTCCGCCCTGACTGTCACCCGCATCCGGAGTCCGGACGGGACCGTCCGCAATTCTACAAGTGTCGGCGAAGTGGCATTGCCCGGCAGTCGTGCGGGAGCGTGGACGTGGCCCACGCTCGACCCCGTCCGGCCGGCGGGTCCTCCCACGCTCCGTGGATGACCTCGCGTGGTTTGGACTCCCGGGCCGCCGGACGCCTACTGTTTCCTGTCGCGACTTCTGCCGCGTCCCGACCCGTCACGGGTCGGGGTGCAGATCCGGACGTGAGCCGGGCACTGCGAGCCCCTGTGGAACAGGGGTGGGTGCCGCCAGGTGCGAACCGGGCCGTGTTCGTCAGGAGTCGCGGTAGCACCACCCGGTCGGCACCCCGACCGGGCCGAACGAACGAGAGAGTAGGTACAGCCGTGCGCACCTACAGCCCCAAGCCCGGCGACATCCAGCGCGAGTGGCTCGTCATCGACGCCGCCGACGTGCGCCTGGGTCGCCTCGCCGTCACCGTGGCGAACCTGATCCGCGGCAAGCACAAGCCGATGTTCGCGCCGCACGTCGACGCCGGTGACTTCGTCATCGTCATCAACGCCGAGAAGGTCTCCCTGTCGAGCAACAAGGCCACCACCAAGATGGCCTACCGCCACTCCGGCTACCCGGGTGGTCTGACCTCCACGCCCATCGGCGAGGTCCTCGACACCGACGCCCGCAAGGCCATCGAGAAGGCTGTCTGGGGCATGCTCCCCAAGAACAAGCTGGGTCGGCAGATGCTGAAGAAGCTCAAGGTCTACTCGGGTCCCAACCACCCGCACCAGGCTCAGCAGGCCACGCCCTACGAGATCAGCCAGATCTCCCAGTAACTTCTCGACGAGACGTAAAGGAACCAAGAGACATGGCTGAGAACGCCACCGAGGTCGAGGAGACCTTCACCACCGACGCGCAGGGCGTCGCCTACAGCTCCGAGTCGGCCCCGTCCGCCGACGCCGAGGCCCGTCCGGCCACCATCGCGCCGGCCGCTGCCGTGGGTCGCCGCAAGGAGGCCGTCGCCCGTGTCCGCATCGTGCCGGGCACCGGCCAGTGGACCGTCAACGGTCGCGCCCTGGACAACTACTTCCCGAACAAGCTGCACCAGCAGGTCGTGAACGAGCCGTTCGCCACCACGCAGCTCGAGGGTCGCTTCGACGTCATCGCCCTGATCCACGGCGGCGGCATCACCGGTCAGGCCGGCGCCCTGCGCCTCGGCGTGGCCCGTGCGCTGAACAACGTGGACGTCGAGGCCAACCGCCCCTCGCTCAAGAAGGCCGGGCTGCTCACGCGTGACGCCCGCGTCATCGAGCGCAAGAAGGCTGGTCTGAAGAAGGCGCGCAAGGCGCCGCAGTTCTCCAAGCGCTGATCCCGACTCGTCTTGGGACGACTCTTCGGGACCGACGGGGTCCGAGGCCTGGCCAACGGTGAGCTCACCGCTGACCTGGCTCTCGGCCTCGGAGAGGCCGCCGCTCGCGTCCTGGTCGACACCGTCGACCGGGGCGGGCGGCGGCCTCTCGCCGTGGTCGGCCGTGACACCCGCATCTCCGGACAGTTCCTGGAGCACGCGGTGGTCGCGGGCCTGGCCTCGGCCGGCGTGGACGTGCTCCGGCTCCGGGTGGTGCCCACCCCCGGCGTCGCCTACCTCACCGACCTGCTCGACGCCGACCTCGGCGTCGTCATCAGCGCCTCGCACAACCCGATGCCCGACAACGGCATCAAGTTCCTGGCGCGCGGCGGGGTCAAGCTGGACGACGCGGTCGAGCGCGCCATCGAGGCCGCCATGGACGCGGCACCGCTGCGGCCCACCGGCGCCGACGTCGGCCGCGTGACCAAGTACGCGGGCACGGCCGACGACTACGCCGACCACCTGCTCTCGACCCTCGACGGCGGCCACGCCCGGCCCCTCGAGGGCCTCACCGTGGTGCTGGACTGCGCCCACGGTGCCGCGCACGAGGTCGGCCCGGCCGTCCTCAGCGCCGCCGGCGCGACGGTGATCGCCATCGGCGACCGCCCCGACGGCCTCAACATCAACGACGGCTGCGGGTCCACCCACCTCGAGCCCCTGCGCGCCGCGGTGCTCGAGCACGGCGCGGACGTCGGCATCGCGGTCGACGGGGACGCCGACCGCTGCCTGGCCGTGGACGCCACGGGCGCCGTGGTCGACGGGGACCAGATCCTCGCCGTCCTCGCCCTGGGCCTGCACGAGGCCGGTCGCCTGGCCGACGACACGCTCGTCGTCACCGTGATGAGCAACCTCGGCCTGCACCTGGCCATGAAGGACGCCGGCGTCCAGGTCGTGCAGACCGCCGTCGGCGACCGCTACGTGCTCGAGGCCATGAAGGTCGGCGGCTACTCCCTCGGCGGGGAGCAGTCCGGCCACGTCATCCTCTCCGACCACGCCACCACCGGCGACGGTCTGCTCACCGCCCTGCACCTGCTCCAGCGGATGCGCGCCACCGGTCGCACGCTGGCGGACCTGGCCGGCGTGGTCACCCGCCTCCCGCAGGTGCTCGTCAACGTCCGGGGCGTCGACAAGACCCGCGCCGACGACGAGAAGGTGCTCGCCGCGGTGGCGCTGGAGGAGGCCGCGCTCGGCGAGACCGGGCGCGTCCTGCTGCGCCCCTCGGGCACCGAGCCCGTCGTCCGCGTCATGGTCGAGGCGCCCACCCACGACGTGGCGCAGGGCGTCGCGGACCGGCTGGCCGAGGTGGTCCGGGAGCGGCTCGCGCTCTGAGCCCTGCCGGCACCGCGTCGTCGGGTGGGGCCCGGCCCCTGGATCGCTAGGGTCGCTGCCATGACCCCGGCACCCCCACCGGACGCGCCCGTGCTCGAGGCCGTGGGCCTCACGAAGGACTTCGGTGCGGTCCGGGCCGTCGACGACCTGTCGTTCGCCGTCGCCCCGGGCCGGGTCACCGGCTTCCTCGGGCCCAACGGGGCGGGCAAGACGACCACGCTGCGCATGCTGCTCGGCCTGGTGCGTCCCAGCGCCGGCCGCGGGCTGGTCGGTGGCCGTCCCTACGGCGAGCACCCGGCGCCGGCGCGCCTCGTCGGCGTCTGCCTGGACGCGGGCGCCCTGCACCCCGGTCGCACCGCCCTCGGGCACCTCCGGGTGGCGGCCGCACCCCTCGGGCTGCCCGAGACACGGGTGCGGGAGGTGCTGGCCCTCGTCGGTCTGGAGGCGGCGGCGCGTCGCCGCGTCGGCGGCTTCTCCCTCGGCATGAAGCAGCGCCTGGGCCTGGCCGCCGCGCTGCTGGCCGACCCCGCCGTCCTGGTGCTCGACGAGCCGGCCAACGGCCTGGACCCCGAGGGCATCGTCTGGCTGCGCAGCCTCCTGCGCTCGCTGGCCGGGCAGGGCCGCACCGTGCTCGTCTCCAGCCACGTGCTCCGCGAGGTCGAGCACACGGTGGACGACGTCGTGGTCGTCGCGTCCGGTCGGCTGGTGGTCGCCGAGCCGCTGGGCGACCTCGCCCGCCGCGCCGAGCCCGCGACGCTCGTGCTCGCCCCCGACGCCGCCGGGCTGGCTGCCCTGGCGCAGGCCCACGGCTGGACGACGGCCCCCGACCCGGCCACCGGCGGGGTGGTGCTGGCCGGTGCCGAGGCCGCCGGCGTCGGTGCCGCCGCCCACGCCGCCGGCCTGGAGCTGCACCGGCTGGAGCCGCGCGGGAGCGACCTGGAGTCGGTCTTCCTCCGGCTGACGCAGCCGGGCCCTGATCCCGGGGAGAGCCCTGATCCGGGGCAGAGTGCCGTCGAGGGGGTCGTCCGATGAGCCCCGTCGCGCTGCTGCGCACCGAGTGGCGCAAGCTCGTCACCACGCGCCTGTGGTGGGTGCTGGCGCTGGTCATGCTGGTCTACCTCGGCTTCACCGCCGTCGTCCTGGCCGCCTCGTTCGCCCTGGCCCCGGCCGAGACGGCCCCCGACCTCGCCCCGGCCGACCAGACCCTGCTGGTGTTGGGCTCGCTGGGCACCGCCGGCTACGTCTTCCCGCTGCTGGTCGGCACGCTCCTGGTGACCTCCGAGGCGCGGCACGGCACCTTCACGGCCACGTTCCTCGCCGAGCCGCGGCGGTGGCGGGTGCTGGTGGCCAAGCTGGCCGTGGCGGTGCCCGTCGGGCTGGTGCTGGGCGTGGCGGGCACGCTCGGCGTCTCGCTGGGCCTCCCGGTGCTCGCCGTGCTCGGTGACGGCGCCGCGGTCGGTGACCCCGCCGTCGTCCGGGCCCTCGTGCTGGGCGTGGTGGTGACGACGCTGTGGTGCGTGCTGGGCGTGGCGCTGGGGTCGGTGGTGACCAACCAGGTGGCCGCGGTCGTCGGCGTCCTGGTCTTCACCCAGTTCGTGGAGCCGGTCGCGCGGATCGCCCTGGGCGCGGTGGACGGGGCCGCGCGCGTCGCCTCGTTCCTGCCGGGTGCGGCGGCCGACGCGGTCACCGGCGCGAGCCTGCTCGGCGCCATGACCGCCGGCTCCGGGGGCCCGGACCTCCTGCCCGGGTGGGCCGGGGCCCTCGTCCTGCTCGCCTACGGGGTCGTGCTGGTCACGGTGGGGGCGCGCACGACCTTCCGTCGCGACGTGCTCTGAGCCGAGGGGCGTCGCAGGCCCGCGCGTCAGAGCTTGCGCAGGCGGACGTAGCGCACCGAGTGGTCGGCGTCCTTGCGCAGCACCAGCGTGGCCCGCGAGCGGGTGGGCAGCACGTTGTCGACCAGGTTGGGGCCGTTGATGGTGTCCCAGATCCGCTCGGACTCGGCGACCGCCTCGTCGTGGGTGAGGGCGGCGTACTTGCGGAAGTAGCTGTCGGGGTCGCGGAACGCGGTCTGGCGCAGCTTGAGGAACCGCTGCGTGTACCAGTCGCGCACGTGGGCGGTGTGGGCGTCGACGTAGACGGAGAAGTCGAAGAAGTCGCTGACCGCCAGGCCCGTGCGGCCGTCCTCGCGGCTGCGCGAGGGCTGGAGCACGTTGAGGCCCTCGACGATGACGATGTCGGGGGAGCGGACGACGACCTTCTCGTCCGGCACCACGTCGTAGACCAGGTGGGAGTAGACCGGCGCGGCGACCTCGTCCTTGCCGGACTTGATGTCGATGACGAACCGCAGCAGCGCCTTGCGGTCGTAGGACTCCGGGAAGCCCTTGCGCTGCAGCAGCCCCCGGCGCTCCAGCTCGGCGTTGGGGTAGAGGAACCCGTCGGTGGTCACGAGCGCGACGTTGGGGTGCTGGGGCCAGTGGGCCAGCATCTGCTGGAGCACGCGGGCGGTGGTGGACTTGCCGACGGCCACGGACCCGGCCACGCCGATCACGAACGGCGTGCGCGGCGGCGTGCGCTGGTGCAGGAAGTGCTCCTGCTCCTGGTGCAGCTTCTTCGCCGACTCCACGTACATGCTGAGCAGGCGTGACAGCGGCAGGTAGACCTCGCGGACCTCCTCGATGTCGAGGCTGTCGCCGAGGCCGCGCAGGCGGTGGATCTCCTCCGCCGTCAGCGGGCTCTCGGTCTCGCGGGCCAGGGCGGCCCAGGCGTCGCGGTCCAGCTCCAGGTAGGGCGAGGTCTCACGGGGCGTCTCGCCCTGGACGGCGGGGAACCAGCCGGTCGGCGGGGCCGACGCAGGCGCGGCGTGCTGCTGACCGGGCTGGGGCATGACGGCGATTCTTGCAGCACGGGTGCCGCGCGACACAGGTCGCACCCCGGCTTCCGAGCGCCCCCAGCAGATGGCCGACACGTGTCGTCGGAGTGGGGGAGGGGTCGTCGGGGCAGGTCACGCGGCGACACCCCCGGGCCCGGCGTCGCCGACGCGGTTCTCACGCCTCGTCCGCCTAGACTCCCCTTCCATGTGCGGGATCGTCGGGTACGTGGGTGAGCGCTCGGCGCAGGACGTCGTGATCGACGGGCTGCGCCGGCTGGAGTACCGCGGCTACGACTCCGCGGGCGTCGCGCTGGTGCACGAGGGCGCCATCGCCGGCAACAAGAAGGCGGGCAAGCTCGCCAACCTGGAGAAGGCCATCGCGGAGGAGCCGCTGCCGGTCTCGACGATCGGCCTCGGCCACACCCGCTGGGCGACCCACGGCGCGCCGAACGACCGCAACGCGCACCCGCACCGCGGCTACGGAGGCCGGATCGCCGTCGTGCACAACGGCATCATCGAGAACTTCGACTCCCTGCGCGGCCGGCTCGAGGACGACGACATCCAGCTCGTCTCCGAGACCGACACCGAGATCGTGGCGCACCTGCTGGAGCTGCAGGTGGAGTCCGGCGAGGACCTGACGACCGCGATGCAGCGCGTGTGCCGCCGGCTCGAGGGCGCCTTCACGCTCGTGGCCATCGATGCCCAGGACCCCGACCGGGTGGTCGCCGCGCGTCGCAACTCGCCGCTGGTGGTCGGGCTCGGCGAGGGCGAGAACTTCCTCGGCTCCGACGTCGCCGCGTTCATCGAGTTCACCCGCGAGGCGATGGAGCTCGACCAGGACCAGGTCGTCACCATCACCCGCTCCGGGGTCGAGGTGAGCAACTTCGACGGGACGCCGGCCGCGGGCCGCGTCTACCACGTCGACTGGGACCTGTCGGCCGCCGAGAAGGACGGTCACGACTGGTTCATGCGCAAGGAGATCTTCGAGCAGCCGCGCGCCGTGGCCGACTCGCTGCTCGGCCGTCGCTCGCGCTCCGGTGCCCTCCAGCTCGACGAGATGCGCCTCTCCGACCAGGAGCTGCGCGACATCGACAAGATCATCATCATCGCGGCCGGCACCTCGTTCTACGCGGGCCTCGTGGCCAAGTACGCCATCGAGCACTGGTGCCGCATCCCGGTCGAGGTCGAGCTGAGCTCGGAGTTCCGCTACCGCGACCCGATCCTCGACTACTCCACGCTCGTCGTGGCGATCAGCCAGTCCGGCGAGACCGCCGACACCCTGCAGGCGATCCGGCACGCGCGCACCCAGCGCAGCAAGGTGCTGGCGATCTGCAACACCAACGGCTCGACCATCCCGCGCGAGTCCGACGCCGTCATCTACACCCACGCCGGCCCCGAGATCGGCGTCGCCTCCACCAAGGGCTTCCTCACCCAGCTCGTGGCCTGCTACCTGCTGGCCCTGTACCTCGCGCAGGTCAAGGGCACCCGGTTCGGCGACGAGATCAACCAGGTGCTCCAGCAGCTGGAGTCGATGCCGGACCACATCTCGGCGGTGCTGGAGAAGTCCGAGCAGGTCTACGACCTGGCCCGCGCGCACGTCGACTCCCGCTCGGTGCTCTTCCTCGGCCGGCACGCCGGCTACCCGGTGGCGCTCGAGGGCGCCCTGAAGCTCAAGGAGCTGGCCTACCTGCACGCCGAGGGCTTCGCCGCCGGTGAGCTCAAGCACGGCCCCATCGCGCTCATCGAGCAGGACATGCCGGTGCTGTGCGTCGTGCCGCCCCGGGGCCGCGACCAGCTGCACGACAAGATGATCTCCGGCATCCAGGAGGTGCGCGCCCGCGGTGCGCGGACCGTGTGCCTGGCCGAGGAGGGCGACTCCTCCATCGAGCCCTACGCCGACGTCCTCATCACCCTGCCGCGGGTGCCCGTGCTGCTCCAGCCGCTGGTGGCCGTCGTGCCGCTCCAGCTCTTCGCCTGCGAGCTGGCCACCGCCAAGGGCCACGACGTCGACCAGCCGCGGAACCTGGCCAAGTCCGTCACCGTGGAGTGAGCCCCGCGTGGCCGTGCTCGGCGTCGGCATCGACGTCTGCGACATCGACCGCTTCGCCGCGACGCTGAACCGCACCCCGGGCCTGCTGACCCGGGTGTTCACGCCGGGGGAGCGGGGCCGCACGGTCGCCTCCCTGGCGGCCCGCTTCGCGGCCAAGGAGGCGCTCGCCAAGGCGCTCGGCGCGCCGGCGGGGCTCTCCTGGCAGGACTGCGAGATCGTCTCGGAGTCCTCCGGTCGCCCCCGGTTCGAGGCCCGCGGCAGCGTGGCCGCCGCGCTCGCCGACCTCGGCTGCGCCTCCGTGCACGTCTCGCTCTCCCACGACGCCGGTGTCGCCTCCGCCGTGGTGGTGCTGGAGTCCTGACCCCGCGAGGGTCGTGTGCCCCAGCGGTGGCTCCGGCGACCGCTCAGGCACACGACCTCGCCCGTGGCACCCCGAGGCGCACCAGGTCGGCGATGACCTCCGCCGGCTCGTGCCGCACCTCGTAGGCGGTGCAGCCCACCACCAGTCGACCGGCGCTGCTGAGCCGGCGGGCCCGTCGCTCGTCGGCCGCCCAGTGGCGGGCCTCGACGTGCGCGCCGCCGTCCACCTCCAGGACGAGGACCCGACCGTCCGGCAGCAGCCACTCGCAGTCCGTCCACCGGCGGCGACCGTCGGCGTCGGTGCGGCCGTGCTGCTGCCGGGGCGGCTCCAGCCCCGCGCCGGCGCAGAGATCGACGACGTCCTGCTCGAGACGGGAGTGGGAACCGGCCGCGACCCAGCCCAGGGCGGCGCGGAACCGGGGCGCTCCGCGCAGCGGCCGGAGGGTCTGCACCCAGGTGAGGAGCCGCTCCGGCGTGGTCAGCCGCTGCTGCACGACTGCGGCCAGCAGCCCATCGGCCGCCCGGGGCCCGAGCCGGTAGCCGGCGTGCACGAGCGCCGCCGGCTCGCACCGGGCCCGGGGGAGCAGCCCCGGGCCACGCAGCAGCTCGAACGGACGTCGGCTGCGGAAGAACCGCACCCCCGGCACCGGCTCGAACGCCAGCTCGTCGTCGACCCAGACGGTGACCTGGTCGGGCTCCCAGCCGGCGAGGCCGTGCAGGCGCAGCGCCGACAGCCCACCGAGCATGCTGCGGGGGCCGGCGTGCAGGACCCCGACCCACTCACGCTGGCGCGTCGTCGCCTCCCCGGTGCTCAGCTGGACGACGCGCGGCGTGGTCAGGCTCCAGCGGCCGGCGTCGAGCTGGGCCCGCACGGCGCCGCGCGGCACCCCGAGCCGGGTCAGCTGGCGACGAGCGAGCAGCCCGCCCTGCTCCTGGGCGAGCCGAGCGAGCAGGTCACGGGTCTCGGCCTCCACCGGGAGGCGGCGCAGCGGGTCGGGTGCCATGTGCGCCCTCCTGCCCGCTCCGAGCCGGGCGGAGGCGGCCGTCCACAGGCGGGGACGCACCCGACGGGGTCGTGTGCCCCAGCGGTGGCTCCGGCGACCGCTCAGGCACACGACCCGGTGGGTCGTGACGGGAGCGCACACACTTCCTGACAGGCGCCTGAGATTCTCAGGAGATCGTCACGACGGCGCAATACGCCCGAGCAGATCTGCGATCGTCCGTAATACGGGGTGCTTAGCGTCCGGGCCGGACCACCACCCCGACGAGAGGACTTCCGTGAGCATCTCGCGCACGCGGCGGATGACGGCTGCGGCCGTCACCGCCTCCCTGGCCCTGGCCGGCCTGGCCGTCGCCGGCAGCACCACCGGCTCGGCCCTGGCGGCGGAGGAGGCGGCCTCGGGCGCCGTCCTCCTGGCCCCGTACTACACCGAGGCCGACGTGACCGGCGACGACCAGGTCACCACCGACGACCTGGACGTGGTCGAGGCGGCGATCGGCACCACCGACGGCGACGCCGGCTGGGCGGACGTCTCCGCCGCCGACACCGACGACGACGGCGAGATCACCAGCGCCGACCTGGCCGACGTGGCCATGCGCATGCTCTACGACGACGGCTCCTTCGACGTCGTCGAGGCGTCCGCGGTGCAGATGCAGGCCGCGATGAACGCCGGCGTCGTGACCGCCGTGGAGCTCACCCAGGCCTACCTGGACCGGATCGCCGCGCTCGACACCACCGTGATCGACACCGACGGCGTCACCGGCGAGGAGGACACCGACCGGGCGCTCAACTCGATCATCACCACCGGCGACGAGGACGCGCTGGCCGCGGCCGCGGAGTCCGACGCCTACCGCGCCGAGCACGGCGGGCCCCGCTCGATGCTGGACGGCATCCCGGTCCTGCTGAAGGACAACTACGACACCGAGGACATGCCCACCTCGGCCGGCAACGGCACCTGGGCCGACAACCAGACCGAGACCGACGCGTTCATGGTCTCCGGCCTGCGCAGCGCCGGTGCCGTCATCCTCGGCAAGGCCAGCCTGGACGAGTTCGCCTACGGCTTCTCCTCGCAGTTCACGACCCTCTCCGAGCGCGGCGGCACCATCTACGTCGCGAGCCCGTACGACACCGAGCGCACCGCCGGCGGCTCCTCGGGCGGCACCGGCGCCTCGATCGCCGCCAACCTGGGCGCGATCGGCTTCGGCACCGACACCGGCGGCTCGATCCGCAACCCCTCGACCTACAACCAGCTGGTCGGCATCCGCCCGACGGTGGGCCTGGCCAGCCGCGACGGCATCGTGCCGCTGGCGCTGACCCAGGACACCGGCGGCCCGATCGCCCGGTCCGTCGCGGACGCGGCGATCGCGCTCGACGCCGTCACCGGCGTGGACGAGAACGACCCGGTCACCGAGGAGCAGGAGGGCCTCGTGCCCGACTCCTACACCTCCTACCTCGACCCGACCGCGCTCGAGGGCACGACGATCGGCTACCTGACCTCGATGGTCGGCACCAACGCGACGACCACCCGCCTCTTCGAGCAGGCCAAGGCCGACCTCGAGGCGCAGGGCGCGACCGTCGTCGAGATCGACACCAGCACCGACAACCCGCTGGCCGCCACGCTGAGCGAGGGCTCGGGATCGACCAACGAGTTCAACCACGACCTGAACGACTACATCGACGCCCACCTGGACGCCGACGAGACGGTCCGCTCCCTCCAGGGCCTCATCGACGACGGCTGGATGGCGCCGAGCCGGATCGGCACCTACCAGACCCGCGCGGACGTCACCCAGGAGCAGTACGAGACGTGGATGAGCACCCACACCGTCGCGATCGAGAACGGTGAGGAGGTCACCACCGGCCTCATGGACGACTACGGCCTCGACGCGCTGATGTACCCCAGCGGCAACCCGTACTCGACCCAGAGCACGAACCTGCGGCTCTCGCCGAACACCGGCATGCCCGCGGTGACGGTGCCGATGGGCCAGGCCACCGAGGCCGACGGCACCATCACCGGCGCCGGCGTGAACCTCGAGCTGCTGGGTCGCAACTACACCGAGGGCGACCTCATCGGCTACGCCTACGACTACGAGCAGGCCACCGAGCACCGCACCACCCCGGCGCTCTACGGCGAGATCGACGGCGACGTCTTCGCCGGCACCGGCTCCGACGAGACCGCCGAGGCGGGCGACGGCTCCGTCACCGTCGACGCCCCGGAGAGCGTCTCCGCCGGCGAGCGGTTCACCGTCACCGTCTCCACCGACGCCGCCGACCTGTACGCCTACGGCGTGGACCTCGACTACGACACCAGCGTCGTCAAGGTCGTCAAGGGCGGCGTGGAGACCCCCTCCACCGGCGAGCGCTGGGTCGACCGGACCCCGGGCAGCCTGGCGCTGACCCACACCAAGCTCGGCACCAGCCCGTCCGACAACGGGGAGACCACCCTGGTCACCTACACCTTCAAGGCCAAGCGCGCGGGTGCGACCGGCATCGACGTCACCTCGGTGAGCACCGTCGACTCCACCGGTGCGACCACGGACGCCGACGCCGAGGAGACCGCGCCCACGGTCACCAAGCGCAAGACCGGCACCGCCGTCGCCGCGGTCGCCCAGCGGGTCGGCAACGGGTCGAAGGTGCGGGCCGCGGCCGTCGTCGTGGCCGACGACGACGCCGCCCCGAACGGCCGGGTGACGTTCTTCGTCGCCGGTGAGAAGGTCGGCAGCAAGCGCCTGACCGAGGGCACCGCCACGGTCACCGTCCGCACCTCGCGGAAGGGCCGAGCCGTGGTCAAGGCGGTGTACTCCGGCACCGCCAAGTACACCCGCAGCGTCGACAGGACGCGGGTCTCCGCCCGCTGACGCGAGAGCACCGGCCGAGACCACCGGCCGGCACCAGTCGGCACCAGCAGCGCACCCGTCCGGGGTTCCCCCGGGCGGGTGCGCTGCGTCGCGTCGGGGGCGTCCTACGGTGACGGCATGCGTCGTGCCCACACCGTCCAGCAGGTCCGAGCAGCCGAGGCGGAGCGGATGGCCCTCCTGCCGGAGGGCGCCCTCATGGCGGCGGCCGCGCACGGGCTGGCCCGGGCGGTCGCGGCGTTCCTCGGCGGCACGTACGGCCGACGGGTGGTGCTGCTGGTCGGCAGCGGCGACAACGGCGGGGACGCCCTGCACGCCGGCGCCGGCCTGGCACGCGACGGGGCGTGGGTCGAGGCGTGGCTGCTCTCCGACCGGCCGCACGCCGCCGGGCTGGCCGCGCTGCGCCGCGCCGGCGGTCGCGTGCGCGAGCACGGGGCCCTGCCGACGTCCGTGCCGGCCGACCGTGCGCCCGACGTGGTCGTCGACGGGGTCGTCGGCATCGGCGGGCGCCCCGGCCTGCGGGACGAGGCACGCGCCGCGCTCGCCGTGCTGGCCGGCGTCCCCGTGGTGGCCGTGGACGTGCCCAGCGGCGTCGACGTCGACACCGGCGAGACGCCCGGCCCGCACGTGGTCGCCGACCTGACGGTCACCTTCGGCACCCTCAAGCCCGCCCACCTGCTCGACCCCGCGTCGACCGCGTGCGGCGCGGTGGAGCTGGTCGACCTGGGGCTGGACCTGCCGCCCGCCCCCGTCGAGGCCCTCGGCGCGGCGGACGTGGCGGCGCTGCTGCCCGTGCCGGGCGGCCGCGACCACAAGTACACGCGCGGGGTCGTGGGCGTGCGCAGCGGCTCGGCCACCTATCCGGGAGCGGGCCTGCTCAGCGTGGCCGGCGCGGCCTGCGGGCTGGCCGGGATGGTCCGGTACGTGGGCGACTCGGCGGTGGCCGACCGGGTCCGCGAGGCGCACCCCGAGGTGGTGGGCGCCGGGCGCGTGCAGGCCTGGGTCGTCGGCTCCGGCGGGGGCGCGGCCGCGGGCGAGGAGCTGGCAGCCGCGGTCGCCGACGGCGTCCCGGTGCTCGTCGACGCCGACGCGCTCGCGCACGTGCCCGACCTCGACCGGTCCACGGGGGCGCCGCTCGTGCTCACCCCGCACGCCGGGGAGGCCGCGTCCCTGCTCGGGGTGGAGCGCGCCGACGTCGAGGCCCGGATGCTCACCCACGCCCGCGAGGCGGCGGCCCGGTACGACGCCGTCGTCCTGCTCAAGGGGCGGCGCACCGTCGTCGCGGCGCCGGACGGGCGGGTCCGCGTCAACACCACCGGCACGCCCTGGCTCGGCACCGCCGGCGCCGGCGACGTGCTCGGCGGGCTCACCGGCGCGCTGCTGGCCGCGGGCCTCGACCCGTTCGACGCCGCGTCCGTGGGCGCGTGGCTGCACGGGGCCGCCGCCGTGCTCGTCTCCCGGGGCGGCCCGATCGTCGCCGGGCAGGTGGCCGGGGCCGTCGCCGACGTGGTGCGGGGGCTCCCGAGGCGGTAGTGAGGCGTCCCACCCCCGGGGGTGCGGGCACGTGACCCCCCTCCCGGTGGGAAGATGGGGGCGATGTCCGCCACCGCCCGCCCCGAGATCGTCGTCGACCTGGCGGCGGTCCGGCACAACCTGCGCACCATCGACGCGCTGGTCGGCGACGACGTCGCCACCATGGCGGTGGTGAAGGCCGACGCCTACGGCCACGGCGCCCTCGAGGTGGCGCGCGCGGCCCGCGAGGCCGGCACGCCGTGGTTGGGCGTCGCGACCGTGCCGGAGGCGCTGGCGCTCCGCGAGGCCGGGGACGTCGGCCGCCTGCTGTGCTGGCTGGTCCTGCCGGGTGAGGACCTGACCGCTGCGGTGGCCGCCGACGTCGACGTCACCGCCGCCACCACGGCCCACCTGGACCTGCTCGCGCGCGCCGTCGAGGCCTCCGGGCGCCCCGCGCGGGTGCAGCTCAAGGTCGACACCGGCCTCTCCCGCTCCGGCTCGACCGCCGAGGCATGGCCGGCCCTGGTGGCCGCTGCCCGCGCCGGCGAGCTCGAGGGCCGCTGGCGGGTGACCGGCGTGTGGTCGCACCTGGCCGCCGCCGAGGAGCCGGAGCACCCCGCCAACGCCCAGCAGGCCGCCGCCTTCCACGCGGCCCTGGCCGTGGTCGAGGAGGCGGGTCTGCGGCCCGAGGTGCGGCACCTGGCCAACTCCGCCGCCGCGCTGCTCCACCCCGACCTGCGCCTGGACCTGGTGCGGATCGGCCTGGCCACCTACGGCCTCGACCCGGCCCCCGACGTCGCCCACGGCACCGACCTGCGTCCCGCCATGACCGTCACCGCGCCGCTGACCATGGTCAAGCAGGTGCCCGAGGGCACGAGCGTCTCCTACGGCTGGCGCTGGTCGGCGCCGGCACCGACGACGCTGGGCCTGGTGCCCGTCGGCTACGCGGACGGCCTCCCGCGCGCCGCGGCCGGCAACGACCGCCCCGGGCCGGCGGGCGCCCCCGCCGAGGTCGAGGTCGGCGGACGTCGTCGGCCCCTGCGCGGCACGGTCTGCATGGACCAGGTCGTGGTCGAGCTCGGTCCGGCCGGCACCGAGGTCGGGGCGGCCGTGGGCGACGTCGTGCGCCTCGTCGGCCCGGCTCCCGCGCCGTCCGCGCAGGAGTGGGCGCAGGCCTGCGGCACCATCAGCTACGAGATCGTCACCCGGCTCGGCGGCCGCCTCGTCCGCCGGCACGTGGACAGCGAGGAGGGCGCATGACGCCCCGCACCCCGTCCGGTCGCTCGTCGGGCCGGCCCGCCTCCGGGCCCGGCAGCGAGCACTGGCAGCGCAACCTGGTGCTCGGCATCGCCGGTGCGGCGGCGGGTGCCGCCGTGGCGGGCGGTGCCGCCGCGGCCGAGGTCGCCCGCCGCCGTCGCGTGGTCTCCAAGCGGGGCGCCGGCGACGTCGCCGTCCCGGGGTCGCTGCGCTCGCCCGCCCTCACCGTGGTGGCGGACGACGGCGTGCCCCTGCACGTGGAGGTCGACGAGTTCGAGCCCAGCGAGGGGGCCGCGGGTCGCTCGGAGCCGCCGCTGACGGTGGTGTGGGTCCACGGCTACGCGCTGACCTCCGACTGCTGGCACTTCCAGCGTGCCGCCTACCGCGGGCTGGTGCGCTCGGTCTTCTACGACCAGCGCAGCCACGGCCGCTCGGGCCGCTCCTCGCCGGAGAACGCCACGATCGAGCAGTGCGCCCACGACCTGCTGACGGTGCTGGACGAGGTGGCCACCGGCACGCCCGTCGTGCTGGTCGGCCACTCGATGGGCGGCATGACCATCGCCGCGCTGGCCGAGGAGCACCCCGAGCTGTTCGGCACCCGGATCGTGGGTGTCGGCCTCGTCGCCACCGCCGCGGACAAGCTCGACATGGGCCGGATGTTCCTGCCCGCCGTGCCGGCGCGCCTGGGCGGGGAGCTGACCCGGCGGGTCATGCGCGGCGTCGGCGCCGGCCACAAGGCCGTCGACCTGGTGCGCGACCTCGGCGGCACCCTCTCGGAGCAGACCGCCAAGTACTTCGCCTTCGGCCGCGACGTGCCGCGTGCCTACCTCGACTTCGCGTGGTCGATGCTCTCGACCACGCCCACCCGGGTGCTCGTCGACTTCTTCCCCAGCCTCGACGGCCTCGACAAGCTGCACGCGGTGGAGGTGATGGGCCACGTGCCCGTCTCCATCGTCTGCGGCACCAAGGACCGGCTGACCAAGATCAGCCACAGCCGCACCCTCCACGCCCGGATCTCCGGGTCCCGCCTCCTCGAGGTGGCCGGTGCGGGCCACCTCGTGATGATCGAGAGTCACGGACAGGTGAACGCCGAGATCGACCAGCTCCTCGCCGCTGCGACCGAGACGGTGGAGGGCGCGTGAGCGACGTCGTCGTCCGCCCGGTCGGCCCCGAGGCCGCCGAGGCCGTCCACACGGTGGTCGCGGCCGCCTTCGGCAACCGGATCGCCATGGACCCGCCGCCCGACGCGCTGTCGGAGACGCCGGAGACCCTGGCCGCGAAGCTCGCCGACGGCGGTGGCCTGCTGGCCACCCTCGAGGACGTGCCGGTGGGGTGCCTCATCCTCGACCCCCTCGGGTCGACCACCTACCTGCGCCGGTTCGCGGTCAGCCCCGACCACCAGGGCCACGGCATCGCCGGCCGGCTGATCGACGCGACCGTCGACGCGGTGCTGGCCTCCGGCCGGGGCATGGACGACCTGACCGTCGTGGCCCGCGAGGAGCTCCCGGCGACCATCCGGTTCTGGGAACGGCAGGGCTTCAAGGAGATCCTGCGCTACTCGCCGCTGGTGGAGATGCGCCGCCCGCTGCGGACGATGGTCTTCCACGCACCCACCGCCGAGGCCACGCGCGGGCTGGGCCGCTCCCTGGCCGGCCAGCTCACCCGCGGTGACCTGCTGGTGCTCACCGGGGACCTCGGTGCCGGCAAGACCACGTTCACCCAGGGCCTGGGCGCGGGGCTCGGGGTGCGGGGGCACGTCACCTCGCCCACCTTCGTCATCGCCCGCGTGCACCCCTCCCTGGTGCAGGGGCCGGCGCTCGTGCACGTCGACGCCTACCGGCTCGGCGGCCTCGACGAGCTGGACGACCTGGACCTCGACACCTCCCTCGACGACGCCGTCACGGTCGTCGAGTGGGGCGAGGACATCGCCGAGGGCCTCTCGGAGTCGCGCCTGGAGGTGCGGATCGTGCGGGAGCAGGGTCGGGTGGCGCAGGACGCCGGCGCGCTCGACGTCGACGGGGAGCCGCTGGACGAGCGGCGGATCGAGGTCACCCCCGTCGGGCCGCGCTGGCACGCCCTGTCCTTCCGCGGCCTGGGCTGACCTCAGCCGCGGGCTGCCGGGTCGGGATGGACCTGACAGGGCTGGTGGCGGTATCTTCTTCCTCCCGTCGGCGTCGTCCGGCGCCCCTGGGTGCGTCCCGCACCTCTCGCCATGTCGATCAGGGCACAGCCCTGTCCGCACGGGGAGAGGAACCCAGATGGACGACCACACCGACGAGAACGTGCTGCGGCCCCCTTTCGGTGGCCGACGCCCCGCGCCGCCGGCCCGCCCGGTCGAGGTGCCCGGCCACGTCCTGGCCGGCGGCCGGATCGAGCACGAGGCCGAGCGCCTGGCCCGTGTGACCTACCGCGAGCGCGTGCGCGCGTGGGTGGCGGACCCCGACGCCGAGGCCGCGGCGCCCTCGTTGGCGGACCTGCGCCGCGAGGCCGCCGCCGAGCTGCGCGTCCTGGCCGACGCCCTCGGCCCGTGGGCGGCCCCCGAGCACGACCCCTTCGAGGTGCTCGGCGACCCGGAGTGGCCCCGGGACGAGGGGGACGCGGGCTTCTCCTTCTGAGCCTGCCGCGCTCAGGCCCTCGCGGGGGAGGGCCTGTCGCCGCGGCGACCTAGACTCGACCCCGCACACCCCCGGTCGCGCCCGACCGGGGGCGCTCGTGCTGTGTCCGACCAGCCTGACCCCCGAGGAGCCCGCGTGCCTCAGTCCACCGTCCACGAGAGCCTGCTCGCGCCCGTGCTCGAGAGCGAGGCGCTGGCGGGCGTCCTCGGCGACGCGCGCGAGGGGCGCCTGCGCTCCCTGGACCTCACGGGCCCCGACGGCCTGCGCCCGTTCGTGGCGGCGGGCCTCGTGCGCGAGGGCCGCTCCGTGCTGGTGGTCACCGCGACCAGCCGGGAGGCCGAGGACCTGGTGGAGGGGCTGGGCACGCTGCTCGACCCCGCTCGCGTGGCCTACTACCCGAGCTGGGAGACGCTGCCGCACGAGCGGCTGAGCCCGCGCTCGGACACGGTGGGTCGCCGCCTGGCCGTGCTGCGCCGCCTGGCCCACCCCGAGGACGCCGCCGGGCCGGTGGACGTGGTGGTGGCCCCGGTGCGCTCGGTGCTCCAGCCCCAGGTCAAGGGCCTGGGCGAGCTCGAGCCCGTCGAGCTGGTGGCGGGCGACACCGTCGACCTCGAGGACCTGGTGCAGCGGCTGGCGGACGCTGCCTACAGCCGCGTCGACCTGGTGGAGAAGCGCGGCGAGTTCGCCGTGCGCGGCGGCATCGTCGACGTCTTCCCGCCCACCGAGGACCACCCGCTGCGCGTGGAGCTGTGGGGCGACGAGGTCGACGAGGTCCGCGGCTTCTCCGTCGCCGACCAGCGCACCACCGAGAAGGTCGAGCGCCTGTGGGCGCCGCCGTGCCGCGAGCTGCTGCTGACCGAGCAGGTCCGGGCGCGGGCCGCCGAGCTCGGCCAGGCGCACCCGCAGCTGCTGGAGATGACCGACAAGATCGCCGCGGGCATCGCCGTGGAGGGCATGGAGTCGCTGACCCCCGTCCTCGTGGACGAGATGGAGCTGCTGGTCGACCTCATGCCGGCGGCCACCCACGTCCTCGTGCTGGACCCCGAGCGGGTCCGCCGCCGCGCGCACGACCTCGTCGCCACGTCCGAGGAGTTCCTGGGCGCTTCCTGGGCGGCCGCGGCCGGCGGCGGCACCGCCCCGGTCGACCTCGGTGCCGCGTCCTACCGCGAGCTGGCGCAGGTGCGCGAGCACGCGCTGGAGACCGACCGCCCGTGGTGGACGGTGAGCCCGTTCGGCATCACCGACGAGACGATCGCCGTGGACGCGGACGGCCGCAGCATCCCGAACGTCGAGGCCATGGTCGACAAGGCCGCGGGCACGCCGGCCCGCGCGCTGCCCGGCCAGCCCGCCGAGGCCTACCGCGGCGACGTCGAGCGGGCGCTGAAGGACCTGCGGACGTGGCGGACGGCCGGGTTCCGCACCGTCGTCCTGCACCCCGGCTCCGGCCCGGCGCAGCGGATGGTCGAGGCGCTCGGTGAGGCCGACGTCCCCGCCCGCTTCGTCGACCCCACCTCCGGGGCCGAGGACCTGTGGGTCCGCGACGTCGTCACCGTCACCTGCGGCACCCTGGCCCAGGGCTTCGTGGACGAGGCGGGCGGGCTCGCCCTGCTTACCGGCGAGGACGTCTCCGGCCAGAAGTCCTCCACCCGCGACATGCGCAAGATGCCCGCGCGGCGCAAGCGGCAGATCGACCCGCTCGAGCTCAAGGCCGGCGACTTCGTCGTGCACGAGCAGCACGGCGTCGGCAAGTTCATCGAGATGAAGCAGCGCACCGTCGGCGGTGCGGTGCGCGAGTACCTCGTGCTCGAGTACGGCGCCAGCAAGAAGGGGCAGCCGGCCGACCGGCTCTACGTGCCGGCCGACGCGCTGGACCAGGTGACCCGCTACGTCGGCGGCGAGCAGCCCAGCCTGGACCGCCTCGGTGGCGGCGACTGGACCAAGCGCAAGGCCCGCGCCCGCAAGGCCGTGCGCGAGATCGCCGCCGAGCTGATCAAGCTCTACGCCGCGCGCCAGGCCAGCCAGGGCCACGCGTTCGGGCCGGACACGCCCTGGCAGCGCGAGCTCGAGGACGCCTTCGGCTTCACCGAGACCCCCGACCAGCTCTCCACCGTCGACGAGGTGAAGGCCGACATGGAGCGCACCGTGCCCATGGACCGCCTGGTCTGCGGCGACGTCGGCTACGGCAAGACCGAGATCGCCGTCCGGGCCGCCTTCAAGGCCGTGCAGGACGGCAAGCAAGTGGCGCTGCTGGTGCCGACCACCCTGCTGGTCAACCAGCACCTGTCCACCTTCGCCGAGCGGATGAGCGGCTTCCCCGTCGTCCTCAAGGGCCTCTCGCGGTTCCAGACCGCCAAGGAGGCCGCCGAGGTGATGAAGGGGATGGCCGACGGCTCCATCGACATCGTCGTGGGCACGCACCGGCTGCTGAACCCCGACGCCCGGTTCAAGGACCTCGGCCTCATCATCGTGGACGAGGAGCAGCGCTTCGGCGTGGAGCACAAGGAGCAGATGAAGCGCCTGCGCACCAGCGTCGACGTGCTCTCCATGTCGGCCACCCCGATCCCGCGCACGCTGGAGATGTCGATCACCGGCATCCGCGAGATGTCCACGATCGCCACCCCGCCCGAGGAGCGGCACCCCGTCCTCACCTACGTCGGCGGCTACGAGGACCGGCAGGTCACGGCCGCCATCCGCCGCGAGCTGCTGCGCGACGGGCAGGTCTTCTACATCCACAACCGGGTGCAGTCGATCGAGAAGGCCGCCGCCCGCATCCGGGAGATGGTGCCGGAGGCCCGCGTCGCCACCGCGCACGGGCAGATGGGCGAGAAGCAGCTCGAGCAGGTGATGGTCGACTTCTGGGAGAAGCGCTTCGACGTGCTCGTCTGCACCACGCTCGTCGAGTCGGGTCTCGACGTCTCCAACGCCAACACGATGATCATCGAGCGCGCCGACACCATGGGCCTGAGCCAGCTGCACCAGCTGCGCGGTCGCGTGGGCCGCTCCCGCGAGCGCGCCTACGCGTACTTCCTCTACCCCACCGAGAAGCCGCTGACCGAGACCGCCCACGAGCGGCTCGCCACCCTGGCCCAGCACTCCGACCTGGGCGGCGGCATGGCGATCGCGATGAAAGACCTCGAGATCCGCGGCGCGGGCAACCTGCTCGGCGGCGAGCAGTCCGGGCACATCGCGGACGTCGGCTTCGACCTGTACGTGCGCCTGGTCGGCGAGGCCGTCGCCGACTTCAAGGGCAGCGCGGACGACGTCCTGGAGGAGGTGCGCATCGAGCTGCCCGTCGACGCGCACCTGCCGCACGACTACATCGGCTCCGAGCGGCTGCGCCTGGAGATGTACAAGCGGCTCGCCGAGGTCCGCTCGGACGAGGACGTGGACGCGATCAACGAGGAGCTGGTGGACCGCTACGGCGAGCCGCCGGTGGAGGTCGTCTCGCTGCTGCTCGTGGCACGGTTCCGGGCCCGCGCCCGCCAGGCCGGCGTCCGCGAGGTCACCGTGGCCGGCAAGAACGTCCGGTTCTACCCGGTGAGCCTGCCCGACTCGCGCCAGGTGCGGCTGAACCGGATGTACCCGAAGTCGCTGATCAAGCACCAGACCGAGTCGATCCTGGTGCCCCGCCCGCAGACCGCGGTGATCGGTGGCAGGCCGCTGGACGGCATCGCGCTGCTGGAGTGGGCGCGCGGCGTCATCGACCAGATCGTCGACCCCGACGGCGCCGCCCCCCAGGCCGAGAAGCCGGCGGCCGCCCAGGTGCCCGCCGGGCGCTCGGGGCGTGCCGGTGGGGGCGGCCGCGGCTGACGCGTGTGCCGTGCGCCGGGGCCCGGCCGTGCCGGAGGGCTGGCCCGGCCGTGCCGGAGGGCCGGGGGCGGCCGTGCCGGAGGGCCGGGGGCGGCGCTGCGCGGAGCCTGGTTCAATGGGCCCGCACCCGCGATGTGAAGGAGCCCACGTGCGCATCTCCCGGTCCACGACCCGTCTCGCCGTCCTGGCCGGTGTCGCCGCGCTCGCCCTCTCCGGCTGCGGCGTCAGCGACGCCGTCGTGCAGCCTGGCGTCGCGGCGGACGTCGACGGCACCACGCTGAGCGTGGCCGAGGTCGACGAGACCGCCATGGACACCTGCGAGGTGTTCTCGGCCGCCGGCCAGCTGGGCGGCAGCCTCACCGGCGCCTTCATGCGCGACCTCGCGGTCGACGCCCTCGTCCGCGTCGAGGTGATCTCGCAGATCGCCGAGGAGAACGGGATGGACGCCGACGCGATGCTCGAGGGCGACGAGGCCGACGCGCGCACCCAGCTCGAGCAGATCGTCGACAGCACCGACCTCACCGAGGACCAGATCAGCGACGAGGTCGTCCGGTTCGTGGCGGCCAACAACTTCTTCAGCGACGTGCTCCTCACGGTCGCCGGCACCGACACCGACGACCAGCGCCAGTACCTCGCCGACTGGCAGGACGAGCACGAGATCGTGGTCAACCCGGTCTACGACGCCGTCGACCTCGCCGCCTCGGTGCAGGCCGACGAGACGGCCGACCTCTCGGTCGCGGTCAGCGACACCGCCCGCGACCTCATCAACGCGGAGATGGCCGAGGCGCTCGGGCAGGGCGACGGCTCCTACGCCGCCGCGATGCCCGCCGGCCAGGCCTGCCAGGGGTGAGCCCCGCCGGCCCGGAGGGCGGGTCCTGGCTGGTCGAGATGACCGGGGTCATGGCCCGGCTGCGTGCCGAGTGCCCCTGGAAGGCGGCCCAGACGCCGGCGTCCCTGCGGCGCTACCTGCTCGAGGAGGCGCACGAGACCCTCGAGGCGCTCGACGCCGTGGCCGCCGCCGACGCCGCCGGGACCTCGGACGAGGCGGCGTGGGCGCACCTGCGCGAGGAGCTGGGCGACCTGCTGCTGCAGATCTACTTCCACGCCGCGATCGCCGCCGAGCAGCCGACCGACGCGGGCCGCTTCGACGTCGAGGACGTCGCCCGCGGGCTGGTGGAGAAGATGTGGCGGCGCAACCCGCACGTCTTCGGCGCGGCCGGCGACCGGGCGGGCGAGCCGACCACCGGACTGACCGCCGACGAGGTGGACGCCGAGTGGCAGCGGATCAAGGCCGCCGAGAAGGCCCACCGGCGCGAGCCCACCGACGGCGTCCCCGGGAGCCTGCCGGCCCTGCTGTGGGCCGACAAGGTCGCCGGGCGCCTCGGCCTCCGGTCGGCCGAGGCCGCCGAGGGACAGGACCCCCACACCGCCGTGGGGGAGCGGCTGCTGGCCGTCGTCCTGGACGCCCGGGAGACCGGCGTCGACGCGGAGCTGGCCCTGCGCGACGCGGTGCGCCGACGCCTGGCCTGAGACGGGCACGGGGGGCAGCCCCTCGGACGCGCCCGGGGCCGGGCCGACAGGTCACCTGCCGACCCGGCCCCGGGTGCTCGTGCGCTGCTCGCTCGAGCGGCTCAGGTCAGGAGCGGCGCCCGCGCTGCACGACCCGCACGGTGACGGTGTCGCTGGAGGCCACCGCCGTGTCGGTGCCGGGGTAGATCGCCCGGAGCGTGCGCTGACCCCGGCCGGCGAGCCGGACGCGGAGCCCGGCCCGGCCGGCGTCGTTCAGCGTGGCGGTGCCGAGCAGCTTCCGGCCGACCTTGAGCCGCACCACTCCCTGGGCGGAGGGGGACACGTGGACACGGACCGGGAGGATCGTGCCGGCCACGACCTTCCGGGGGGCCCGCACCCGGGTGCGGGTGGCCAGCGCGTCGGCGAAGACGTCGGTGGCGGTGCCGAGGTCGAACACCTGGGTCTCGCCGGTGGCGTCGTCCAGGCCGTCGTTGTCGGTGACCGCGTAGACCTCGCCGCCGGCCGAGACCGTGAGGCCCTCGAGCTTCTCCTGCGTCCAGCCGTGGCGGGCCTGCATCAGCGGCAGCACGTCGACGGCCAGCGACTTGGTCACCGGGGTCACGGCGTCGACGGAGCCGGCGGGCAGGTCGACGGTGTAGACCCGCTTGATCGCGGCGGCGGTGCCGACCTGCTTGTCGCGCTCGATGACCGCCACCGAGTCGGCGTCCAGCGCCACGATCTCGGACAGGCCGATCCAGTCGCCGTCGACCTCGGTGGTCTCCAGCGGGTAGCCGAACCAGGTCCAGGCGCCGGTGGCGACGTCGTAGCGGCCGATCCGAGCGACGTCCTCGCCGGTCAGCGGCCGCTGCAGCGCGACGTACAGCGTCTCGTCGTCGCCGCTCCCGGTGACCGCGACACCCTCGAGGCCCCACTTGCCGAGGCCGGCGGCGACCTCGGCGGGCAGGTGCACGCGCTGCTGGACGAGGCCGTGACGGTTGATGCGGACGAGCTGGTTCCGGGGGCCGGTGGCGCCCTCGCTCGCGATCCAGAAGCCGCCCTCCGCGCGGGCTGCCAGGCCCTCGATGTCGAGGTCGATCGGCTGGCCACCGCCGACACGGACCTCGATCACGTCGTCCAGGACGGCGGGCACGTCGGTGGTGTCGAGGTGGTAGATCCGGGCGGGGGAGAACGCGCTGTCGGAGGCGGTCCACAGGCCGTCCTCGTCCGCGAGGTCCGCGCTCAGGGCACCGAGGGCGCCCCAGCCGATCGGGTGGGCGGCGCCGTCGGCCGGCACCGAGACGACGTCCGGCCAGGTCGGCGCGTCCTCGCCGAAGGCGTAGAGACCGACGGTCGCGCGGACGCCCGCCTCCGCGTCGTCGGTCTCGGAGGAGACGACGAACAGGTCCCGCCCGGGCACGGGCAGCAGGCCCTCGGGGCCGTTGGTGGTCGGGAGGACCTGGGTGAAGGCCGGGTCGGTCGGGTCGGTCATGTCGTAGACCGCGACGAAGTTGGAGCGCTCGGAGCCGACGAAGGCGTACGGGGTGCCGCCGTAGACGGCGTAGGTCAGGCCCTCGGGCTCGGAGCCCTTGTTGTCCTGACGCCCGTCGTTGAACAGGCCGTAGGCGGTGGCGAGGTGCTCGAAGCCGGTGCCGGCGTCCCAGGCGATCTCGCCGGTCGCGGCGTCGAAGACGGTCCAGCCGCGGCTGCCGCCCTTCCAGTCGCCCTCGTTGGCGGTGGCCACGTACCCGTCGCCGACCCAGTGCACGGCGTCGGGCTCACGCGGCAGGGTGAGGGTGTCGGTGAAGGAGAAGACGCCGTCGTCCTCGGTGTCGACGCCGCGCAGCGTGGCCTCGCCGGCGCTGAAGGCGCTGGTGACCTCGAGGGTCGGCAGGTCGATGACGACGACGCCGTTGTTCTCCTGCAGCGAGACCACCAGCTCGTCGTCCTCGTTGATGTCGACGTACTCGGGCTCGGCGTCCGAGGGCGTGTCCATCATGGGGATGACGTCCGCACCGAGCATGACCGGCGTGGCCGTCCACGTGTCGGGGGTTCCGGTCAGGTCGATGGTCTGCACGAAGCCGGCCGGCGCCTGGGGCAGGTCGCCCTCCTCCGCGTCGGGGTCGGTCGCGGCGTCGTCGGGCAGGACGTCCTCGTCGCGCTCGTTCTCGATCGCGATGGCGGCGTAGGTGCCGTCCGGGCTGACGGCGATGGAGTCGGGCTGGCCGCCGAGGTCGAGCGAGGCGACCCGTTCACGGGTGGCCAGCTCGACCACGTCGACCCGCCCCGAGGGGTTGGTGTAGCTCTCCGAGGTGTTCACCACGACCATCACGTAGTCGCCCACGACGGCCACGGAGGTGGGCTCGTCCTCGACGTCGCCGAGCTCGGAGAGGTCCAGCGTGCCGTCGCCGACCGGGTTCGAGGGGTCGGTGACGTCCACGAAGCCGATGCGCCTGCCGGCGGCGTCGGTGTAGACGACGGTGGTGCCGTCCTCCGAGACCGCCGAGATCTCGGCGACCGTCTCGTCGGCGGGGTCCACGCCGTCGGGAACGTTGAGGAAGACGGGGTACGTGGCGACGCGCGAGAACGCGCGGTCGTCGTCGACGGCCGCGCTGCTCGCCGGCGGGGCCACCGCGGCGGCGGCGAGCGCGAGCGACGGCACGGCGAGGAGGGTGGCCACCCTGGTCAGGGAGAGGCGCATCGGTGAGGCCTTTCGTCGGCCGCTGCGAGAGTCAGCGGACGGGACGGAGTGAGGTGGAGCAGGTCGTCGGTCGCGGCCCCCGAGCGAGCCCGACCGGGCCGGACGCTCACGCCTCCCGGTGACCGCACGGTGATGCGGGCGCCACGCCGGGGTGAACTCTCGGAGTGGCGCGCAGGACCGGGAGCGGGACCGGTCTCGGGACAGACAGGGGTACGGGCAGGGGTACGGGCATGGACGTCGGCGGGTGAGCGGGGAGTGGCCCACGCAACTGCGGTGTCCACCACGGTCCGGGCCGCGTCGGCGCCGGTGAGCGGCGGACTAGGGTGGGCGCGTCCCCTAGACGTCTTCCTCCTCAGGAGAGCAACGTGGCATCCATCGAAGCTGTCGCCGCCCGCGAGATCCTCGACTCGCGCGGCAACCCCACCGTCGAGGTCGAGGTGCTCCTCGAGGACGGCACGTTCGCGCGTGCCGCCGTTCCCTCGGGCGCCTCCACCGGCCAGTTCGAGGCCGTCGAGCTGCGTGACGGTGGCGACCGTTACCTCGGCAAGGGCGTGCAGCAGGCCGTCGCGGCCGTCGTCGACACCCTGGGCCCCGCCATCGAGGGCCTCGACGCCGACGACCAGCGCCTCGTCGACTCCGCCATGCTGGCCGCCGACGGCACCGCCAACAAGGGTTCGCTCGGCGCCAACGCCATCCTCGGCGTCTCGCTGGCCGTCGCGAAGGCCGCCGCCGAGTCCGCCGGCCTCCCGCTGTACCGCTACGTCGGCGGCCCGAACGCCCACGTGCTCCCGGTGCCGATGATGAACATCCTCAACGGCGGCTCCCACGCGGACTCCAACGTCGACATCCAGGAGTTCATGATCGCGCCGGTCGGCGCCGCGACCTTCGCCGAGGCCCTGCGCTGCGGCGCCGAGGTCTACCACGCCCTCAAGGGCGTGCTGAAGCAGCGCGGCCTGGCCACCGGCCTGGGCGACGAGGGCGGCTTCGCCCCGAACCTGGAGTCCAACCGCGCCGCGCTCGACCTGATCGGCGAGGCCGTCGCCAAGGCGGGCTACGAGCTCGGCAAGGACGTCGTGCTGGCGCTGGACGTCGCCGCCTCGGAGTTCTACGAGGACGGCTTCTACACCTTCGAGGGCGAGAAGAAGACCGCCGCCGAGATGAGCGCCTACTACGGCGAGCTCGCCGACGCCTACCCGATCGTCTCCATCGAGGACCCGCTGGACGAGGAGGACTGGGACGGCTGGAAGACCATCACCGACCAGCTCGGCGACAAGGTCCAGCTCGTCGGCGACGACCTGTTCGTCACCAACGTCGAGCGGCTCCAGCGCGGCATCGAGGGCGGCCAGGCCAACGCGCTGCTCGTGAAGGTCAACCAGATCGGCTCCCTGACCGAGACGCTGGACTCCGTCGAGCTGGCCCACCGCAACGGCTTCCGCTGCATGATGAGCCACCGCTCGGGCGAGACCGAGGACGTCACCATCGCCGACCTGGCCGTCGCCACCGACTGCGGCCAGATCAAGACCGGTGCCCCGGCCCGCTCCGAGCGCGTCGCGAAGTACAACCAGCTCCTGCGCATCGAGGACGAGCTCGGTGACGCCGCGCGCTACGCCGGTGTGTCGGCGTTCCCGCGGTACCAGGGCTGAGCGACCCTAGGGGCATGCCCGACAGCCAGCGACGCACCACCTCGCGCTCCTCGGGCCCCCGTGGCCGCACGGGCCCCGGCCGATCCGGCCGGGGCCCGTCCCGCGCCTCCGCGGGGTCCGTGGCCCCCGACGGCGCGGGGCAGACCGCCGAGCAGGGCCGTGGCGCCCAGGCACGCCCCCGGACGACGGCGGGCGGGCCGGGCTCGGTGCGCCGCCCCGTCCCCGTGGCGGCCGGCGGCGGGCCGCGCCGCCCACGGCTGACCGGGCGGGCGCTCGTGCTGCTGCTGGTCGTGGGGGTCCTGGTGGTCTCCTACGCCTCCTCGGCCCGCGCCTACCTCCAGCAGCGCTCGGAGATCGACGCCCTCCAGGCCGAGATCGCCGACCGCGAGTCCGCCATCGCGGACCTGGCCGAGGAGAAGGAGCGCTGGTCGGACGAGGCCTACGTGGTGCAGCAGGCCCGCGAGCTGGGCTACGTGATGCCGGGGGAGACCTCCTACGTCGTGCTCGACGAGGACGGCGAGCCCCTGGAGCAGGACAACGAGCTGACCGACCCCGACGAGGTCGTGGCCGAGGACGACCCCGGCTTCTGGGAGGACGCGTGGGCCTCCGTCGTCCTGGCCGGGGACCCCTCGGCCGAGCAGCAGAGCACACCGGCGACCGAGATCGACGGGTCGACCGAGAAGGACGGGAACTGACGTGAGCGAGACCCCCGAGAGCCCCGCCGGGCCGGACGCCGGCCCCGCCGGGCACGGCGTGGAGCGTGGCTTCTCCGAGGCCGACGCGGCCGCCGTCCAGCGCCAGCTGGGCCGGGAGGCCCGCGGCACCTACGGCGTGGCCCACCGCTGCCCGTGCGGCAACCCCGCGGTGGTGGCCACTGAGCCGCGGCTGCCCACCGGCACGCCGTTCCCCACGACGTTCTACCTGACCTGCCCCCGGGCGGCGTCCCGCATCGGCACGCTCGAGGGCGGCGGGCTGATGAAGGAGATGACCGAGCGTCTCGGCGAGGACGAGGAGCTGGCCGCGGCCTACCGCGCCGCCCACGAGCGCTACCTGGCCGTGCGGGAGGCGATCGGCGCCGAGGTCGGGGCCGACGTCCCCGAGATCGCCGGGATCTCCGCCGGTGGCATGCCCGACCGGGTCAAGTGCCTGCACGTCCTCGCCGGCCAGGCGCTGGCCGAGGGCCCGGGCGTGAACCCGCTGGGCGACGAGGTCGTCGAGGCCCTGGGCGCCTGGTGGGAGGCCGGCCCGTGCGTGTAGCGGCGGTCGACTGCGGCACCAACACCATCAAGCTGCTCGTCCTCGAGCTCGCCGACGACGGCACCCCCACCGAGCTGGTGCGGGAGTTCCGGATGATCCGGCTCGGGGAGGGCGTGGACGCCACCGGCCGGATCTCCGAGGCCGCCATGGCGCGTGCCTTCGCCGCCGTCGAGGAGCTCTCGGCCCTCGTCGAGAAGGTCGGCGGCGTCGACCGGGCGCGGTTCTGCGCCACGTCCGCGAGCCGGGACGCCGCGAACGCCGACGTCTTCACCGCGGGGGTGCTGGACCGCTTCGGCACCGCGCCGGAGGTGCTGACCGGCTCCGAGGAGGCCGCGCTGTCCTACGCCGGGGCGGTGCGCGCCCTGCGCACCCCGCCGGCCGAGCCGACACTCGTCTTCGACGTCGGCGGCGGCTCCACCGAGCTGATCGTGGGCCGGGGCGACACGGTGGACGTCTCGGAGTCGATGGACATCGGATCGGTGCGCCTCACCGAGCGCTGCCTGCCCACGGACCCGCCGACCCCGGCCGAGGTCGACGCCTGCGTGGCCGCGGTGGACGCCGCGCTGGACGCGTGCGACCCCGCCGTCCGCGACGCCGTGGCCGCAGCCCGGGGCGTGGTCGGCGTCGCCGGCACCGTGACGACGCTGGCGGCCGGCGTGCTCGGCCTGGACCGCTACGACCGCGACGCCATCGACCAGTGCGACCTGGCCGTCACCGACGTGCACGCCCACTGCGACACCATCGTCGGGCAGAGCGCCGAGCAGCGGCGGGCGCTGGGCTGGATGCATCCGGGCCGGGCCGACGTCATCGGCGCCGGCGCGATCATCGTCTCCCGGGTCCTGGCCCGCACCAGCGCCACCCGCCTGGTCGTGAGCGAGTCCGACATCCTCGACGGCATCGCCTGGGACCTCGCCCTGCGCTGAGGGCGCCACCGCCGTGACCGACCTCGACGCGCTCGCCGCCCTCGACCGACGCGTCGTCGAGTGCCGGGCCTGCCCACGGCTGGTGTCGTGGCGCGAGCAGGTGGCGCGGGAGAAGCGCGCCGCGTTCGCCGACGAGACCTACTGGGGCCGGCCCGTGCCGGGCTTCGGCGACCCCGAGCCGACGGTGCTCGTCGTCGGCCTGGCACCCGCCGCCCACGGTGCCAACCGGACCGGCCGCATGTTCACCGGCGACCCCTCGGGCGACTGGCTCTTCGCCGCCCTGCACGCCGTCGGCGTCGCCCGCCTGCCCACCGCCACCAGCGCGGACGACGGCCAGGAGCTGACCGGGTTCCGCCTCTGCGCCCCGGTGCGGTGCGCGCCACCCGCGAACAAGCCGACGCCCCAGGAACGCGCGACCTGTGCCCCCTGGCTCGACGAGGAGCTGGCCCTCGTCGGGGCGCGCGTCCGCGTGGTGGTCGCGCTGGGCGCGATCGGCTGGGGTGCGGCCCTGGGGGCGCTGGCCCGCGCCGGGGTCGTCGTGCCGCGCCCGCGGCCGCGCTTCGGTCACGGGGCGCAGGCACGGCTCGACGCCTCGTCCTCCGCGCTGGGCGGAGCGGGGCCCGAGGGGGACGCGGTCACCCTCATGGGCAGCTACCACCCGAGCCGGCACAACACCGCCACCCGGCGCCTCACGGCACCGATGCTCGAGGAGGTCCTGGGCCGCGCGCGGGACCTGGGTGCCACGGGTGCGGGTGGGGGAGACCTGGCCGGGCCGACCTGAGCCCCGCTTGGCACAATGCGCGACGGACGCCCGACGGCCCCCGGGGTAGCACGGGCCGCACGGGGTCGCGGCCCCCGTATCCCAACGGCAGAGGAAGCCGCCTTAAAAGCGGCACAGTGTGGGTTCGAGTCCCACCGGGGGCACACCGCCATCCCTTGCCGGGGATCTTCACGGCCCCTTCACCGGTCCGCGCCGATCGCCCCCGCGGTCTTCACGCCGGTTCGGCGACAGTGGTCGTGCTGTCGTTCTTGGGGGAGGACGGCAGCCCGGGATCGTGACGCCCGTCGTCATGGTCCCGGCCCCCACGGGCCCGGGGACCCCACTGCGTGGACGTCCCCGGGTCCCCCCCGCCTCTGCGACTTCCTCTGCGACTTCCTCTGCGTCTCCTGCGGGAACGACTCACCCGCCTCGGACGTTGGCACCTGGTGAGAGCTTCTCTAGGCTTCTCGCCCCAGGACCACGACTGGCCCTACCCGGCCTCCGAGGAGAGACCAACCATGCAGAGCAACAACCCGGTGTTCCGGCGCTCCGGTGAGTTCAACCGCTCCGGCGCCTACGCGAACCAGACCTACGCCGGCAACGGCACCACCAGCGGCTACGGCTCCGACCCCTCGACGTGGGGCGTCGGCGTGCCCGGTGAGACCACCGGCTACACGACCACCCCCGACCAGGGCCGGATGACGATCGACTCGGTCGTCCAGAAGACCGGCATCAGCCTCGGCGTCGTCATCCTCACCGCGATCGCGACGTGGGTGCTGACCCCCGACGTCGTGCCCGGCGCCGACATCAGCGCGCTCATGGCCGCGGCGACCATCGGCTCGCTCGGTGCCTTCGCGCTGTCCATGGTCAACTCCTTCAAGAAGGTCGTCAGCCCCGCGCTGGTGCTCGCCTTCGCCGCGCTCGAGGGCGTGGCGCTCGGCGCCATCTCGAAGATCTTCGACGCCCAGTTCGGTGACGGCGTGGTCTCGGGCGCCGTGTTCGGCACCTTCGCCGCGTTCGCCGGCACCCTGGCCGCCTACAAGTTCCTCAACATCAAGGTGGGCGACAAGTTCCGCCGCGGTGTGATGGCCGCCGTCTTCGGCATGGTCGGCCTGTCCCTGGTCTCGCTGGTGATGAGCCTGTTCGGCTTCAACATCGGCCTCTTCGGCGTCACCGGCATCGGCATGATCACCGCCGTCGCCGGCCTCGTGCTCGGCGTGTTCATGCTGATCATGGACTTCGACTTCGTCGAGCAGGGCATCGCCAACCGCCTGCCCGAGCGCGACTCCTGGATCGCCGCCTTCGCGATGACCGTCAGCCTGGTCTGGATCTACACCAACCTGCTGCGCATCCTGGCGTTCTTCAACCAGGACTGAGCCACCCCAGACCCCTCCGCGGCCCCGCGGGCTCACGCAGCACCGCGGGGTCACGGACGAGAACGTGGGCCCCGGGCATCGCCCGGGGCCCACGTGCGTTCGCGGCCCGTCAGTCGGTGCCTGTGCCGGTGCCGGACCCGGCCTCGACGGCCGTGCCGTCGTGCGCGGGGACGTCCCGCTCCTCGAGCTCCTCGGGGGCCTCGCCCTCGACGTCGGTGCGCCGGCGGCGGTGCCGCAGCTCCACCCACAGGCCGCGGACGCCTCGGCGGTTGCCGCCGATC
The DNA here is from genome assembly GCF_023554635.1 of Nocardioides bruguierae. NCBI lineage: Bacteria > Bacillati > Actinomycetota > Actinomycetes > Propionibacteriales > Nocardioidaceae > Nocardioides > Nocardioides bruguierae. The sequence goes on along the minus strand of NZ_JAMJPH010000033.1, from coordinate 38,944 downwards.
TCGGTGCCGTCGACCTCGGTGCCCGGGGTGCGCACGGCCCGCAGGGCCGCGTCGGTGACCGGCAGGACGCCCTCGCCGCGCTGGGACTCCAGGCGGTCGCCCTCGTCCTCGGCGAGGCCGAAGGCGGCCAGGGCGGAGGGCAGCAGCACCGTGGCGAGCCGTCGGTAGCCCTCCACCGAGGGGTGGAACTTGTCGGGCCCGAACAGCACGGTCGGCTCGGCGGCGAACTCCGGGCCGAGGATCGAGCCCACGGACACGGTGCGGCCGCCCTCCTCGACGACCGCGATGGTCTGGGCGGCGGCCAGCCGCCGCGACCACGACCGCGCGACCTCCTTCAGCGGGGAGGCGATCGGCTTCACCGAGCCCAGGTCGGGGCACGTGGCGACGACGACCGCGCAGCCGGCGTCCTCGAGGCGGCGCACGCCCTCGGAGAGGTAGCGCACGGAGGCGGACGGCGGCACCAGGTGCGTGACGTCGTTGGCGCCGATCAGGACGACGGCGACGTCGGGCTCCAGCGGCAGCGCCTGGTCGATCTGGTCGGCCAGGTCGGAGGACCGGGCGCCGACCACCGCGAGGTCACGCAGGTAGAGGCGTCGGTCGGCGGTCTCGCTGACGCCGGAGGCCAGCAGGCCGCCCGGGGTCTGCTCGGGGCGGTCCACGCCGTAGCCGGCGGCGCTGGAGTCACCCAGCAGCACCATCGTGAGCGCCGGGCCCGGACGCCCGCGGCCGTACCAGCCGGTCGGGTCCGGCGGCGGCTCCTCGCGGATCGGGCCGACCGCCTGCTTGGCGAGGCGCGCCTCGGTGGCGAGGACGCCGTAGAGGGCAGCGCCGAGCACCGACAGTCCGCCTCCGCCGTACGCGGCGGCGGACGCCAGCTTGCGTGCCGCTGCTGCCTTTCCCACGGCCGCGATTGTAGGGAGCCCCGGCGACCACCCGGGTCGCCCCGGCGGGGGTCGGCGGGTCGCCGACCCGTCCGCAGGCCCCTCACCTGCGGCGCAGGTGCCCACCGGGGTGTCGCGACGTGCCGCGGCTCACGTGCGGCGTCCCCCCGTTCGGGTGGTCGGCGCACGGGCGTGCAGCGAGCGCGGGCGATAGCGTGGTCCGGTGCTCGTCCCTCCCCGCGTCCTCGACCTCTTCGCCGTGCCCGGCGGAGCCGTCGCCGTGCCCGGGACCGGCACCGTCCGCGCAGGTGACCTGGCACTGCGGCCCGGCCGCGACGCCGCGCTCGTGGGCGCCGTCTCGCCGGTGCAGGCGCGCCTCGCCGTCCGCCTGGACGAGGCCCCCGGCCGCGGCCACCGCGACCTGCGCCTGGGGCTGCCCGTCCCGGCGCGCGACGGCTCCTGGGTGGTCGACGGGTGGAGCGCGGCCCGGCACGAGCCGGGCACGGAGGTCTGCGGGGACGTCGCCGTGGTGCTCGGTGCCGGTCGGCTGCTGCACGCGCTGCTGGACGTCGCGGTGCGCACGCCGCCGTCCGCGCTGGTGGAGCGCGAGGACCCGCGCGGCCTGGCCGAGGCCGTGGCGTTCGGGGAGCGGCCGCTCACCGACGCGCTCGTCGAGCGCCTTGCGAAGACCACCTGCGTCGGCGTGCCGGCGGTGCGCCTGGCGCAGGAGGCGCTGGCCGCGCTCGCACTGCTCTCGGCAGGCCCCGACCCGCGCCCGCAGCAGCTGGTGCACGCCGCGCTGGCAGGCAACGTCCACCTGGAGGCCCTGGGGGCGCCGTTCGTGACCGCGATCGAGCCGACCTGGCGGCCGGCCCCGTTCGCCGAGGCGACCGCGGTGCTCGACCTCGTCCTCGACCTCGGGGCGCCCGCCCCCCACCTCGACGAGCTGGCCTCCCGCGAGGAGACCCGCGCCGACCTGCTGCGCGCGCTGGTCGTGCGGCTGCTCACCGGTGCCGGCGCCGACGACGCCCACCGCACCGTGCTCGGCCTGCTCGCGGGGCGCCTCGTCGGCTGAGCCGCACCGCCGATCCCGCAGGGACGAGGCTGTGCGCCGAGTCACACCAGACCGGGTCGGTCCGGTCCGTCGCGCTGCCCGGGTCGGAGGTCCCCCGGCGCGAGGTCCAGCGGCGGCCTCCCCACCGGACCGCACCGGACGCCGCGGTGGGCGTGCCGGGGGCCGCTGACCTGCGGCGCAGCGCGGGAGGGCCGCCGAGGTCCCCGCGGCCGGGACGCGCGCACCGGTCGCGCGCTGCTCCTGCGCCCTCGGAGGGCCCTCCCGACGGGGACGGCCACTGGTCTGCCTCGGGTCGGACCTAGGTCCCCCCACGGCACGAAACTCGGCGGCAGACAGCGGGGTGGCGCGGCAGCACGATCGACGCGTGGACCTCAGCGCACTCGACATTGCCCGATGGCAGTTCGCCATCACCACCGTGTACCACTTCCTGTTCGTGCCGATCACCATCGGTCTGTCGGCGATCGTCGCCGGCTACCAGACCGCCTGGGTGCGCACGGGCCAGGAGAAGTGGCTCCGCCTCACGAAGTTCTTCGGCAAGCTCTTCCTGATCAACTTCGCGATCGGCGTCGTCACCGGCATCGTGCAGGAGTTCCAGTTCGGGATGAACTGGTCGGACTACTCCCGCTTCGTCGGTGACATCTTCGGCGCCCCGCTGGCGGTGGAGGGCCTGCTCGCCTTCTTCCTGGAGTCGACCTTCCTCGGCCTGTGGATCTTCGGCTGGGACCGGCTGCCCAAGAAGGCGCACCTGGCCACGATCTGGCTGGCGCACCTGGGCACGGTGTTCTCCGCGTACTTCATCCTCGCGGCGAACTCCTTCATGCAGCACCCGGTCGGCTACGAGTACAACCCGGAGACCGGGCGTGCCGAGCTCACCGACTTCTTCGCGGTGCTCACCAACGAGGTCCAGCTGGTGACGTTCCCGCACGTGCTGCTCTCGGCGTACATGACCGCGGCCGGCTTCGTCGTGGGCGTCTCGGTCTGGCAGCTCGTGCGCGGCCGCCGCCGGGCCGAGGCCTCCGAGCAGGCGCTGTACCGCACCGGCGCCAAGACCGCCGCCTGGGTCATGCTGATCGCCTCGGCCGGCGTCATCGTCTCCGGCGACGCGCAGGCGAAGATCATGACCGAGGTCCAGCCGATGAAGATGGCGGCCGCCGAGGCGCTGTACGAGACCGAGCAGCCCGCCGGGTTCTCCTGGCTGACCATCGGCAGCCTCGACGGCACCGAGGAGAAGTTCGCCGTCACCACCCCGAACCTGCTCTCCTTCCTGGCCACCGGCTCCTTCGACGGCGAGGTCGAGGGCATCAACCCGCTCAGCGAGGAGTACGTCCTCGAGTACGGGCAGGACACCGAGGCCGTCAGCTACGCCGAGGACTACACCCCGATCGAGGGACTGACCTACTGGTCCTTCCGGCTGATGATGGGCCTGGGCTTCCTCGGCATCCTGGCCTCGTTGGCGGTGCTCGTCGCGCTGCGCGGTGACCGCACGGTGACCAGCCGACGCTGGCTGCTCGTGGCCTGGGCGGCGCCGCTGGGCCCCCTGTTCGCCAACTCCTTCGGCTGGATCTTCACCGAGGTCGGACGCCAGCCCTGGGCCGTGTTCGGCCTGATGACCGTCGACAACGCGGTCTCGCCGACCGTGAGCGCGGGCGAGGTGCTCACCTCCCTCATCGTCTTCACGCTGCTCTACGGCGTCCTCGCCGTCGTCGAGCTGAAGCTGATGTTCTCGGCGATCGCCCACGGCGCGGACGACTTCGCCGAGCCGGTGGTCCGCGACGACGACCACGACCCCGACCGCCCGCTGGCCTTCGCCTACTGATCGCCCGGGACGAGAGAGACAGAAGAGAGTCATGGAGCTCACCACCGTCTGGTTCACCCTGATCGCCGTCCTGTGGATCGGCTACTTCGCCCTCGAGGGCTTCGACTTCGGGGTCGGCATGCTGCTGCCCGTCCTCGCTCGCGACGAGCGGGAGAAGCGCGTCCTGATCAACACGATCGGGCCCGTGTGGGACGGCAACGAGGTCTGGGTCCTCGTCGCCGGCGGCGCCACCTTCGCCGCCTTCCCCGAGTGGTACGCCACCCTGTTCAGCGGCTTCTACCTCCCGCTGCTGCTGATCCTGGTGGGCCTGATCGTGCGCGGGCTGGCCTTCGAGTACCGGCACAAGCGCGCCGACGCGGCCTGGCGCCGCAACTGGGACCTGGCGCTGATCATCGGCTCCGTCGTGCCGGCGCTGCTGTGGGGCGTCGCGTTCGCCAACATCCTGCGCGGCGTGCCGATCGAGGAGCTGAACGGGCACCTGGAGTACACCGGCGGCTTCTTCAACCTGCTCAACCCCTACGCCCTGCTCGGCGGCCTGATGACGCTGACGCTGTTCCTCACCCACGGTGCCATGTACGTGGCCCTCAAGACCGACGGCGACATCCGGCACCGAGCCCGGGCGCTGGCCGTGCGCACCGGCATCGGCGCCGCCGTCATCGCCGTGGCGTTCCTGCTCTGGACCCAGGTGATGACCGGCTCGGTCGCCTCGGCGGTCGCGTTCGTCGTCGCCGCCCTGTGCCTGGTCGGGGGCATCGCCGCGGCGGCCGTCGGCCGCGAGGGCTGGGCCTTCCTCGGCACCTTCGTCACCATCGCCGCCGGCGTCGCGGGCCTGTTCCTGGCCCTCTTCCCCGACGTGATGCCGTCCTCGATCGACGCCGCCTACAGCCTGACCACCACCAACGCGGCCGCCACCAGCTACACGCTGACGGTGATGACCGTGGTCGCGGTGGTCTTCACCCCGATCGTGCTGGCCTACCAGGCCTGGAGCTACTGGGTCTTCCGCAAGCGCATCTCCGTGCAGCACATCCCGGAGGAGACCCTGGCCGGCAGCGGAAGCGCCGCGTGAGGCCCACCGATCCTCGCCTCGCCCGCCGGCTGGCCCCCGCCAGGGGCCCGCTGGCGGGCGTGGTCGTCCTCCAGACCCTCTCCGCGCTGCTCGTCATCGGGCAGGCCTTCGCCGTCACCGGCCTCGTCGTCGCCGCCGTCGAGGACCTCTCCTCGCCCGCCGTCACCCGGTGGGCCCTCGCCGTCGCCCTGCTGCTGCTCGGCCGCGGCCTGACCGGCTGGGGCACCGACCGGCTCACCGCCACCGCGGCCACGCGGGTCGGCGGCGAGATCCGCCGCCGGCTCGTGGGCCGCGTGCTCGCCGTCCCTGCCGGTGGGGATGAGCAGGACGCCTCCAGCGGCCACCGCTCCGTGCTGGTGACCCGCGGCGTGACCGCCCTCGAGCCGTACCTGACCCGGTACGTGCCCGCGCTGGTGCTCGCCGGCGTCCTGCCCGCCCTCACCGTGCTGGCCATCGCCTCCCAGGACCTCATGAGCGCCGTCGTGGTCGTCGCGACCATGCCGCTCATCCCCGTCTTCGGTGCCCTCGTCGGCCTCGCCACGCGCGACCGGGCCGACGCCCAGTGGCGCTCGATGAGCGCCCTGTCGGGGCACTTCCTGGACGTCGTCCGCGGGCTGCCCACGCTGGTCGCCTACCGCCGCGCGGACGCCCAGACCGCGGTGATCCGCCGCGCCACCGACGGCTACCGGGCGCGCACGATGGACACGCTGCGCATCGCGTTCCTCTCCTCGGGCGTCCTCGAGCTCGTCGCCACCCTGTCCGTGGCGCTCGTCGCCGTCACCGTCGGCCTGCGCCTGGCCGAGGGAGACCTCGACCTGGGCACCGCCCTCGTCGTGCTGCTGCTGGCGCCCGAGGCCTACTGGCCGCTGCGCCGCGTCGGTGCCGAGTTCCACGCCGCCGCCGAGGGCGTCGCGACCATCGAGGAGGTCTCGGCGCTGCTGGACGCCCCCGGCGGCGATGCCGCTGGTCGAGGAGGTCGCGCTGCGACCGTCGCGAGACCGAGGCCGACCACCGACCCGGCCGCACCGATCACCGTCGACGGCATCACCGTGCTGCGCGCCGGCCGCACCGTCCCGGCGCTGGACGACGTCCACGCCGCCCTGCCCGGCACGGGCCTCACCGCCCTGACCGGGCCGTCGGGCTGCGGCAAGTCCACGCTGCTCGCGGTCGTCGCCGGCCTGCTGCCGGCCACGCAGGGCCGGGTCCTGCGGGGCGGGGAGCCCCTGACCGGGGCCGCGCTGGCGGCGTGGCAGGCGGACGTCGCCTGGCTGCCGCAGCGCCCCGGGTTCGTCGCCGGGACGCTGGCCGACAACCTCCGCCTCGGCCGACCCGACGCCCCCGAGGCCGACCTGTGGGCCGCGCTGGCCCAGGTCGCCCTGGAGGAGCGGGTCCGCGACCTGCCGCTCGGGCTGGACACCTGGCTGGGGGAGGACGGCAGCACGCTCTCCGCCGGGGAGCGCGCCCGTCTGGCTCTCGCCCGGGTGGTCGTCGCCGACAGGCCGTGGGTGCTGCTGGACGAGCCCACCGCCCACCTGGACGTCCTCACCGAGCAGGTCGTCACCGACACGCTGGTCGCCCTCGCGCGCACCCGCGCCGTGGTCGTGGTCGCGCACCGCCCCGCGCTCGTGGAGGTCGCCGACCACGTGGTCACGCTCGCCCTGCCGACCCCGGGGCCGACCCCGGTGCCGACCGCAGAGCCGACCACCGGGCCGACCGGAGAGTCGACCACCGGGCCCACCGCCGACCGGGCCACCGGGCCCGCACCGCGGGTGCTGCGCCCCGAGGACGCCGACGACACCCCGCTGCTGGCGGGGCGCGGACGCCTCGCGCTGGCGACCCTCGTGGGGGCGCTGTCCTCGGCCTCCGGGGTGGCGCTGACCGCCACGTCCGGCTGGCTCATCGTCCAGGCCTCCCTCATGCCGCCCGTGCTGACCCTGATGGTCGCCATCGTCGGTGTGCGCACCTTCGGCATCGGCCGCCCCGTGCTGCGCTACGCCGAGCGGCTGCTCTCCCACGACGTGGTGCTGCGGATGCTCGCCGAGCGCCGCGTGGCCGTGTGGCGCTCCCTGGTGCCGCTCGTGCCCGGCCGGCTGGGGCGTCGCAGGGGCGACCTGCTGGCCTCGGTCGTCGACGACGTCGACTCCGAGCTCGACCACGAGCTGCGGGTGCTGATGCCGCTGCGCGGGTTCGTCCTCGTCGCCGTGCTCGCCACCCTCGTGTCCACGCTGCTCGCGCCGGTGGCCGGGCTCGTGGTGGGCGGCTACTGCCTGCTCGCCGGGCTCGCGGCCTGGTACCTGGCTCGCCTGGGCGCCGCCCGCGCCGAGGCCGAGGCCGTCGCGCTGCGGGCCGCGCTCTCCGAGGAGGTCGTCGCCGCGGCCGCGCTGGGCGAGGAGCTGACCATGTGGCAGGCCGTCGACCGGGCCGCCGACGCCGTCGGAGCCGCCAGCGACCGGCTCGGGGCCGCCACCGGCCGTTCCACCACCTGGTGGGGCGCCGGGCGCGCCGTCGTCCTCGCGCTCACCGGCGCAGCCGTCGCGCTCGTCGCCGTCGTCCTCGCCCCGCTGGTCGCCGCCGGTGACCTCAGCGGGCCGCTCGCGGCCCTGGTGATCCTCATGCCGCTGGCGATGACGGACGTCGCCGTCCCGCTCGCCGACGCGGGCGCCCTCTCCGCGAGGACGGCCGCCGCCCGCGCGCGCCTGGAGGCCCTGGCCGACATGGAGCCCGCCGTCACCGAGCCGCGGATACTCGGCCCCGAGCCGCGCGGCAACGACGTGGCCCTGCGCGACGTCACCGCCGGCTGGGAGGGCACACGGGCCTTCGCGGGCCTCGACCTCGACGTCGCCCCCGGCGGTCGGGTCGCCGTCGTCGGACCCTCGGGCTGCGGCAAGTCCACCCTCGTGGCGCTGCTGCTGCGGTTCCTCGACCCCCGGCGCGGCAGCGTCCGCCTCGGTGGCGCCGAGCTCGACCGCCTGCCGCTCGCCGACGTGCGCGGCCGGGTCGGGCTCGTCGACGACGACCCGCACGTGTTCGCCTCCACCGTCGCCGAGAACGTCCGCCTCGCCCGGCCCGGATGCTCGGACGCCGAGGTCGAGGCCGCGCTGCGCGCCGCCCGGCTCGGCCCCTGGCTCGACGCCCTGCCCGCGGGGCTCGGCACCTGGGTCGGCGACGGCCACGCGTCGGTCTCGGGTGGTGAGCGGGCGCGCCTCGCGATCGCCCGGGTGCTGCTCGCCGACCCCGACGTGCTCGTGCTCGACGAGCCGACCGCGCACCTCGACGAGGCCACCGCCGACGACCTGGCCCACGAGGTGCTGGGGGAGAGCGGCGCACGGCGCACCGTCATCTGGGTGACGCACGGCTCCGCTGGGCTCGATCTCGTGGACGAAGTGATAAATCTAGGAGCGTTCGCTGCCCGTACGGGCGACGCCGGCGATGACCCGGACGAGCCGGGTCGGCCAGACGCAGAGGAGCTGCCGCATGTCCGTTAGTCCCCAGGCCGGTGGCAAGAAGATCACCGTCTTCCTGCTCGACGACCACGAGGTGGTCCGACAGGGCCTGCGGAGCCTGCTCGAGGGCACCGGCATGATCGACGTCATCGGCGAGTCCGGCCTCGCCGAGGAGGCGGCCCACCGCATCCCCGCACTCAAGCCCGATGTCGCCGTGCTCGACGCCCGGCTGCCCGACGGCTCCGGCATCGAGGTCTGCCGCACCGTGCGCGCCGTCGACCCCGACATCCGCGCCCTCATCCTCACCTCCTACGACGACGACGAGGCGCTGTTCGCCGCGATCATGGCCGGCGCGTCCGGGTACGTCCTCAAGGACGTGCGCGGCATGGACCTCGTCGGCGCCATCCGCCAGGTCGCCGACGGCAACTCCCTCATCGACCCCGCGCTCACCGCCCGGGTGCTCGACCGGGTGCGCAACGGCCCCGCCACCGCCCCCGAGCTGGCCAACCTCACCGAGCAGGAGCTCAAGCTCCTCGCGCTGATCGCCGAGGGCCTGACCAACCGCCAGATCGGCGAGCGGATGTTCCTCGCGGAGAAGACCGTGAAGAACTACGTCTCCTCGATCCTCGCCAAGCTCGGCCTCGAGCGCCGCACCCAGGCCGCCGTCCTCGCGTCCAAGCTGCTGGGGCCGGACGGCAAGCCGAAGTAGGCATGGGATGGTCGCCTCCGGCGACATGTTCGCGCGCTTATACCCCTGTTCTGCGCTCGGAGCTCTCGGCACCGACGCTCGCAGGCTCGCGGTCGGCACCTCGCCATCCTCGCTGTAGAACAGGCGTCGCGCGCGAACGCTTCATGCCCCTCTGCTGACTGGTCCCCAGAGGCACATCCCCCTGTGCCTCTGGGGATCGTGCTTTCCGGACGCGTGAAGCGTTCGCGCGCGCCGCGGCCGGTGATCGAGGTGTGAGGAGCCCCGGCGACGAGCCTCGAGATCCCCGCACCTGGACGTGGTGCGAGCCCCGGGGCGGGTGCGGCGGTCTCGAGGCTCGGCCGTGGCCGGCCTCGCACCTCGACCACCGCTGCGGCGGAGCCGACCAATCAACCGAGCGGCACCGTCCAGCGGAACACCGTGCCCTGGGGGTCGCGGGGGAGCAGGTCGAAGCTGCCGCCGAGGTCGACGGAGCGGGTGCGGGCGTTGCGCAGGCCGCTCTCGTGGTCGGGGGTGCCGGGCCCGACGCCGTCGTCCGCGACCTCGAGCACGAGGAGGCCGTCGGCGCAGTGCAGCAGCACGCTGGTGCGCGACGCCTTGGCGTGGCGGGAGACGTTGGAGAGGGCCTCGCGCAGCACGGGGACGACCTGCTCGGCGACCTCGGGCGAGACCGCGGTGTCGACCGGCCCCTCGATGGTGACCTCGGGGTTGTGGCCGAGCAGGCGGGCGTACTCGCGGGCGAGGGTGCGGGTGCGGGTCTTGAGGGAGGCCTGGCCGTCGCTGGTGAGCTCGAAGATGGTGCCGCGGATGTCGCGGATGGTGTGGTCCAGGTCGTCGACGGCCTTGCCGATCCGCTCCGCGAGCACCGGGTCGTCGGTGCCCATGGAGGCCCCCTGGAGGTGCAGCCCGGTAGCGAAGAGCCGCTGGATGACGGTGTCGTGCAGGTCGCGGGCGATCCGCTCGCGGTCGCCGATGACGGCCAGCTGGGCACGGTCGCTCATGGCCTGCGCGCGGTCGAGTGCGAGCGCGGCCTGGTCGGCGAAGGAGATCAGCAGCTCGCGCTCCTCGGCCTCCAGGGCGTGGGTGTGCTCGTCGAAGAACGTGATCAGCAGCGCCGCCCCCGTCAGGTGCGAGCGCAGCGGCACGACGAGGGCACGGATCGCGCCGACCCGGCACTCCTGCGGGTCCTCCACGGGGCCCTGCACCGACTGGAGCAGCGCCAGCAGCTCGACGCGCAGCGCCTCCTCGTCGTCGACGGTCGCGATGACCGCGGTGTCCGCGGCCTCGGCCGGGTCGTCCTCGGCGTGCACCACCGCGGTGCCGCGGGCCCGGACGACGTGGCTGGCGGCGCGGGCGACGCGCCGCAGCGCCTCGTCGTGCTGCAGCGGCGGCTGGAGCTCGTCGACGAGCTCGGCGGCGGCCTGGAGCCATTGCCGTCGCCGCTCGCCGAGGGTGTAGGCTCGGGCGTTCTCGATGACGAAGCCGGCGGCCGAGGCCAGCGCCTCGACGAGCATCACGTCGGTCTCGGTGAAGTCCTCGCCGCCGTCCTTCTCGGTGAGGTAGAGGTTGCCGAAGATGGTCCCGCGGATGCGGACGGGCACCCCGAGGAACGTCTCCATCGGCGGGTGGTTCGCCGGGAAGCCGTAGGACGCGGCGTGCACGTTGAGGTCGTGCAGCCGCAGCGGCCGCGGGTCCTTGATCAGCAGGCCGAGGATGCCGCGTCCGCGCGGAGGCGCGCCGATGGCGGCCTGGGTCTCGGCGTCCATGCCGTGCACCAGGAACTCGCTGATCTCCCCGTCGGCGCCGACGACGCCGATCGCGCCGTAGCCGGCGTTGGTCAGCTCGCAGGCGGCGCGGACGATCCGCTGGAGCACGCTGGCCAGGTCGAGGTCGCTGGAGATCGCGACGACCGCGTCCAGCAGGGCGTGGGCGTGACCGGTGAGCTCTTTGCGGCGGTGGGGCACGCGCCCAGTCTCACCCATCGCCGGGCTCCGCGGGGCCGGACGGCGCGCGGGCGACGTCAGACGGCGCGGGCCGTGTGACCGTCGAGGGTCTCCATGACGTCCCACCCGTCGCCGAGCCGGCGTCCGGTGATCTCGGTGAGCCGGATGCCGACGTGCAGGTTGCGGTTGCCGGCGGCCCAGGGACGCGGCGGCCAGACCTGCCGGATCGCCTGGAGCGTCGCGGGGTCGGTGATCACCTCGCCGCGGCCGCGCACCAGCACGCTCCAGCCGCGCTGCTGCTGGTGGTCGAAGTGGTCGGTCTCGAAGGCCAGCACCGTGCCGGAGGCGTGCGTGCCCAGCAGCGAGTACGGGCTCGTGCGGACGACGACGCGGTCGGCGACGAGGGAGTAGTTGACCGGGATGATGTGCGGTCCCTCCGGCGTCGAGATGGCGATCCGACCGGTGGAGCCGGCGCGGAGGAGAGCCTCGCTCTCGGACAGGGACAGCTCGATCGACTGGAGCACTGTTCCTCCCCTGGGGTCTTCGGGTTCGTGGCTGGACCGTTCCATGGTCGTCGCGCCGCCACGGCGACACAGGGGCCGATGGTCCCCGGGCGCGGGGACCATGGCGCTTGGTTCCGGGCCGCTCCGGGCCGCTCCGGCGCGCCGCCGGCCGGCCCGGGCACGGGCGATCAGTCGTGCACGCCGTCGAGGTAGACCCAGTGCCCGGCGCGCACCACGAAGCGGCTGCGCTCGTGCAGGCTCCCGGGCCCGGACGCGGCGGAGTACCGCGCCGTGAACTCCACCCAGCCCTCGGCGTCGGCGCCCTCGCCGGTGGTGCCCGCGCCGTGCACCTCCAGGCCGGTCCACGTGGTGGCCGGGTCCGGCTCCAGCGCGGCCGGGTCACGCGGCCTCGTCCGGGGGTGCCAGGTGCGGAACAGGTGGTCGGCGTGGCCGAGGGCGAACGCCGTGTAGCGGCTGCGCATCAGCTGCTCGGGGCCCGTGGCGCGTGCGGCGCCGCGGTGCAGCGGGCCGCAGCAGTCGTCGTAGGTGCGGCCGGTGCCGCAGGGGCAGGGGCCACCGCCGGAGATCACCGGACCAGCCTAGGAGCAGGCCCCGGGGGCGCGGACCCCGGACCCACCCGGCGGGCCGACGACGGCGGGAGGGCGCGTCAAGAGGGGTCTTAGGTCCATGGGAGCCGGGCCCGGTCCGGACCACACTGGAGGCATGAACACCACAGGCCACGAGCACCTCAGCACCCCGGTCTCCGAGCTGGCCGCCGGCGCCATCGTCGTCGGTGTCGACGGCTCGGAGGCCGCCGCCGACGCGCTCGCCTGGGCGACCGGGCAGGCGGTCCTCACCCGCCGTCCGATCTGCCTGGTGAGCGCGTGGAAGCCGGTCAGCAACGTCTGGCTGGCCCAGGCCGGGATCGACCCCGGGCCCATCGAGGAGGAGGTCCGCAAGGCCGCCGAGGGCCTGCTGGACGACGCCGAGGCGACCGTCGCGGAGGTGTCCCCGAGCGTCGAGGTCCACCGCGTCGTCCACGGTGAGGACCCGCGCTCCCTCATGCTCGCCCTCTCCCGCGAGGCGCACATGATCGTGGTGGGCTCGCGCGGGCTCGGGCCGGTGAAGTCGCTGGTCCTGGGCTCCGTCTCCGCCTCGCTCGCGCGGCACGCCGCCTGCCCCGTGGTGGTGCTGCGGCCGCGCACCGAGCCGGTCGACGCCGAGCACCCGCGTGGCGTGCTCGTGGCGGTCGACGGCACCGAGCGCTCGCGCCCGGCCGCCGAGGTCGCGTTCGAGCAGGCCGCCGCACGAGGACTTCCGCTCACGGTGCTGCACTGCCTGCCGTGGGACCGGGGTGCCTCGGGCCAGAAGATGGACGTCCACGACCCGACGGTCGCCGACGTCGCGGCCATGGTGGCCGGCTCGGTGGCCGGGCTGGCGGAGAAGCACCCCGACGTCCCGGTCGGCACCGCCCTGGTGGGCGGCCTGCCGGACGAGGAGGTGCTGCGGGCGGCGCGCGGTCGCGACCTGGTGGTCGTCGGCCACCGGCGCACCGGCCTGATCGACAGCGTGGTCCTCGGGTCGGTCTCCCTCGCCGTCCTCGAGCACGCGGAGGGCGCCGTGATGGTGGTGCCGGGCTGACCGGTCCGGCACCCAGCCAGCCACCCACCACCACGACCAGAGCAGGACGACGGCGGCGCCGGTCGAGCGCCCGGCCCGCCGGCGTCCGGTGCCGCCCCTCGTGAGGGACCTCGCCCGCCGCCGCCCCGTGCGGCCGACGGCACCAGGGGGAGGGGCGCACCCGGGCCCGGCGCCACTCTCCCGGTGCCGGGCCCGCTGGGGCACGAGCCGTGCCTGAGCCCCTGTGCGGCTGTGGAGCCCCGGCGTAGCGTGGCCGACGTGAGCTCCCCGACCTCCGTCACCAGCAGCCCCGCCCCCTCGATCTCCACCCTCGGCGAGCTGCGCGCCTCCGGGCACGTGCTCAAGCCGCTGCGCACCGAGCTGCGCGACAACCTCCTCTCCGCCCTGCGCGAGGGCCGCGACCCGTGGCCCGGGCTGCACGGGTTCGACGGCACCGTGGTGCCGCAGCTGGAGCGGGCGCTCATCGCCGGCCACGACGTCGTCCTGCTGGGCGAGCGGGGCCAGGGCAAGACCCGCCTCCTGCGCACGATGGTCGGCCTCCTGGACGAGTGGACGCCGGCCGTCGAGGGCTCCGAGCTGGGCGAGCACCCCTACGAGCCGATCACCCCGGTGACCCTGCGGCGCGCCGAGGAGCTGGGCGATGACCTGCCGGTCGTGTGGGTGCACCGCTCCGAGCGCTACGCCGAGAAGCTGGCCACGCCCGACACCTCGGTGGCCGACCTCATCGGCGACGTCGACCCGATGAAGGTCGCCGAGGGCCGCTCGCTGGGCGACCCGGAGACCATCCACTTCGGGCTCATCCCGCGCAGCCACCGCGGCATCGTCGCCATCAACGAGCTCCCCGACCTGGCCGAGCGCATCCAGGTCGCGATGCTGAACGTGATGGAGGAGCGCGACATCCAGATCCGCGGCTACGTGCTGCGCCTTCCCCTCGACGTGCTGGTCATGGCCAGCGCGAACCCGGAGGACTACACCAACCGCGGCCGCATCATCACCCCGCTCAAGGACCGGTTCGGTGCCGAGATCCGCACCCACTACCCGCTGGAGCTGACCGACGAGGTGGCGGTGATCCGGCAGGAGGCCGAGCTGGTCGCCGACGTCCCCTCGCACCTGCTGGAGATCCTCGCGCGGTTCACCCGCAACCTGCGCGAGTCCTCCGCGGTCGACCAGCGCTCCGGCGTCTCGGCCCGCTTCGCCATCGCCGGTGCCGAGACCATCGCCGCCGCGGCCCTGCACCGGGCCACCGTCCAGGGCGAGGAGCACGCGGTCGCCCGCGTCGTCGACCTGGAGACGGCCGTGGACGTGCTCGGCGGCAAGATCGAGTTCGAGTCCGGCGAGGAGGGCCGCGAGGCGGAGATCCTCGCCCACCTGCTGCGCAGCGCCACCCACGACACGGTGCGCTCGCTCTTCCGCGGCCTCGACTTCTCCCTGCTGGTGGACCGGCTGGAGTCCGGCGTCATGGTCACCACCGGCGAGCAGGTCACCGCGATCGACTTCCTCTCCGGCCTGCCGGTGCTGGGGGAGTCCGACCTCTACGACCAGGTCTGCGACGCCGCCGAGGCCACCACCGACGGCGAGCGCGCCGCCGCCATCGAGCTGGCGCTGGAGGGCCTCTACCTGGCGCGGCGGGTCAGCAAGGAGTCCGGCGAGGGGGAGACCGTCTATGGCTGATGTCTGGAGCCAGCGACGTGCCTCCCGGTACGGCCGCTACACCGGCGGGCCAGACCCGCTGGCCCCGCCCGTCGACGTCCGCGAGGCGCTGGACGCCATCGGCGAGGACGTCATGGCCGGCTACAGCCCCGAGCGGGCCATGCAGGAGTTCCTGCGCCGCGGCGGGCGCTCCCAGAAGGGCCTGGACGACCTGGCCCGCCAGGTCGCCGACAAGAAGCGCGAGCTGCTCAGCAAGCACAACCTCGACGGCACCATGCGCGAGGTCCGCGAGCTGCTGGACTCCGCCGTGCTCGAGGAGCGCAAGCAGCTCGCGCGCGACGCGATGATGGACGACGACGACCGCGCGTTCCGCGAGATGCAGCTGGACAACCTCTCCCCGTCGCCCTCGGCCGCCGTCAGCGAGCTCTCCTCCTACGACTGGGCGAGCCAGGACGCACGCGAGACCTTCGAGCAGATCAAGGACCTGCTGGGGCGCGAGATGCTCGACCAGCGGTTCGCCGGCATGAAGCAGGCGCTGGAGAACGCCACGGACGCCGACCGGGCGGCCGTGCAGGAGATGGTCGGTGACCTCAACGACCTGCTCCAGAAGCGGGCCGCCGGGGAGGACACCCCTCAGGACTTCGCCGACTTCATGGACAAGCACGGCGAGTTCTTCCCCGAGAACCCGCGCGACCTCGACGAGCTGCTCGACGCGATGGCCGCCCGCGCCGCCGCCGCGCAGCGGATGATGAACTCGATGTCGCCCGAGCAGCGCCAGGAGCTGATGGAGCTCTCGGCCGCCGCCTTCGGCTCGCCCGCCCTCATGGACGCGCTGGCCCAGCTCGACGCCAACCTCCAGGGCCTGCGGCCCGGCGAGGACTGGGGCGGCTCGGAGCAGATGGGCGAGGGCGGCCAGGGTTCGACACAGGGGCTGGGCCTCGGCGACGGCACCGGCGTCTTCCAGGACCTCGCCGAGCTGGACGCGCTCTCGGAGCAGCTCTCGCAGGGCTACGGCGGCGCCCAGATGGACGACGTCGACCTCGAGGCCCTGCGCCGCCAGCTCGGCGACGCGGCGGCCGTCGACGCCCGGACGCTGGCGGAGCTGGAGAAGGCGCTGCAGCGCACCGGCACCCTCGAGCGCGGCTCGGACGGTCAGCTGCGGCTGACCCCGAAGGCGATGCGCCAGCTCGGCAAGGAGCTGCTGCGCGACGTGGCCCAGCGGATGAGCGACCGCTCCGGCCAGCGCGACATGCGCGCGGCCGGCGCCGCCGGCGACCGGACCGGTGGCACCCGGCCCTGGGCGTTCGGCGACACCGAGCCCTGGGACGTCACCCGCAGCCTCACCAACGCCATCGTCCGCGAGGCCGGTGAGCGTGGGGCTCCCGGTGGTCGAGCAGCGAGCGCCGGCGAGCGCACGTCGAGGCCCCGGGTCCGCCTGAAGATCGACGACGTCGAGGTCCAGGAGACCGAGGCGAGGACCCAGGCGGCCGTGGCGCTGTGCGTGGACACGTCCTTCTCGATGGCCATGGACGGCCGCTGGGTGCCGATGAAGCGCACGGCGCTGGCGCTGCAGACGCTGATCGCCTCCCGGTTCCGTGGCGACGACCTGCAGCTCATCACCTTCGGCCGGCACGCGGCCACCACCGAGATCGAGCAGCTCACCGCGCTGGAGCCCGAGTACGAGAAGGGCACCAACCTGCACCACGCCCTGCTCCTGGCGAACCGGCACTTCCGCAAGCACCCCAACGCCCAGCCGGTGCTGCTGGTGGTCACCGACGGCGAGCCGACGGCCCACCTCGAGCCCGACGGCGAGGCCTGGTTCGCCTACCCGCCGCACCCGCTGACCATCGCCTACTCCGTGCGCGAGCTCGACAACGCCCGACGCCTCGGGGCGCAGACCACGTTCTTCCGGCTCGGCGAGGACCCGGGCCTGGCCCGGTTCATCGACCAGATGGCGAACCGGGTCGACGGACGGGTGGTCGCCCCGGAGCTGGACGACCTCGGCGCCGCCGTCGTCGGCTCCTACCTCGGCGGCCGCACGGGCGGCGGTCCGGGCGGCGGTCGCTGGGGTGCCGGCGGGGCGTGGGGCGCCGGCGACCTCGGCTGGGGCCGCGGCTTCTGGGCGGACTGAGCGGCCGGCCACAGCCCCCGGCGCTGTCAGCGCCCTGAGATCAGCGCGAGCCGCGCGGCCAGGTCGGCGATGCCGTCCAGCACCCGCGGCCCGGGGCGGGCCCAGCACCCGTCGGCGTCCACTGCGTGCACGGGGACGCCGGCCGGCAACCGCCCGGCGGCCACCAGCGCGTCCGCCTGCTGCTGCGCCCCGGCCCGGTCGAAGCCGCAGGGCGCGACCACCACGAGGTCCGGGCGGCACCCGGCCACGTCCTCCCACGTGGTGGGCACCGAGCGCTGCCCACGGCGGCCCAGGAGCGGCTCCCCGCCCGCCGCGAGCACCATCTCCGGCAGCCAGTGCCCCGGCGCGAACGGCGGGTCGGTCCACTCCAGCACCAGCACCCGGGGGCGCGCCTCGCGCTGCGCGGGCGACTCGGCGTCCGCTGCCGCCAGTGCTGCGAGGACGGGGTCGAACGAGGCCGCCAGCGCGCTGCCGGCGTCCAGGTAGCGACCGCCGGGGTCGAGCCGCGCCGCGATGGTGAGCACCCCGTCGCGCACGTCGGCCAGCGTGTGCGGGTCGTAGGAGACGACCTCGGCGCGGCAGCCGAGGTGGGCCAGCGCCTCGTCGACGGTGCCGACGTCGAGGGCGCAGACCGCGCAGAGGTCCTGGGTGAGCACGACCAGGTCCCCGGCCCCCGCGTCCAGGTCGGCCAGGGCCCCGGCGTCCAGGTGGTAGAGGTCCTCGCCCGCGGCGGTGGCCTCGCGCACCCAGGCGTCGATCCCGGCCGGGTCCAGGCCCTGCGGCATCGAGGTGGAGGAGACGACGCGACGCGTCCGCGCCTGCGCGGGGTGGTCGCACTCGAACGTCACCCCGACCACGTCCTCGCCCGCGCCGAGCGCGAAGCAGATCTCGGTCGTCGAGGGGAGCAGGGAGACCACGCGCACGCGCTCGACCCTAGAGGGGGTCGACACGGGAGGCCCACAGCAGAACGGGTACGCCCACGGCAGAGCCGCCTGGAGCCCGGCACCCGGCGAGGCGAGCGTGGAGCCATGACCGACGCACCCCCTGTCGCCACGGCCCCGGCCCTGGCCTCCCGCACCGCCGAGGAGCTGCTCGCGCACCGCGTGCTGCTCCTCGACGCACCCCTCGACGACGGCAACGGGGCCCAGCTGATGGCCCAGCTCGCCCTGCTCTCCGCCCAGGACCCCGAGAGCGACATCGCCCTGTGGGTCCACTCCCCGGGAGGTTCGGTCTCCGCGATGCTGGCCATCGCCGACCTCATCGACCTCGTGCCCAACGACGTCGTGACCCTCGGGTTGGGCATGTCGTACTCGGCCGGGCAGTTCCTGCTGTGCTGCGGCACCCCCGGCAAGCGGTACGTGCTGCCGCACGGCAAGGTGCTGCTGCACCAGGGCTCGGCCGGCATCGGCGGCATGGCGCCCGACATCGAGCTGCAGGCCGACGACCTGCGGCGGATGCGCGAGACGGTGCTCGGCGTCATCGCCGAGCGCACCGGCCAGACCCGCGAGCGGGTCTTCGAGGACTCCCTGCGCGACCGGACCTTCGAGGCCGCCGAGGCCGTCGAGTACGGGTTCGCGGACGCCGTCCTGACCGACCTCTCCGCAGCCCTCCCGACGCCCCGCCGATCCGGGCTGGGGCTCCTGGGCGCGGCTCCCGCGGGAGGCGCGCGATGAGCTACGTCCTGCCGAACGTCGTCAGCAAGGGTCCCCGCGGCGACCGGGTGCTCGACGTGTACAGCCGGCTGCTGGAGGAGCGCGTGGTCTACCTCGGCACCGAGGTGGACGACGGCGTGGCCAACGCCCTGATCGCCCAGATCCTGCACCTGGAGGCGGACCGGCCCGACGAGCCGATCCACCTCTACCTCAACTCCGCGGGCGGCTCGATCACCGCGACCTTCGCGCTCTACGACACGATCCGCTACTGCCGCTCGCCGGTCACGACCACGTGCGTGGGTCAGGCGTTCTCGCCGACGGCCCTGCTGCTGGCCGCGGGTGAGCCGGGCAACCGGGCGGTCCTGCCGCACGCGCGGGTGCTGCTGCACCAGCCCTCCGCACAGGGACGAGGCGCGATCCCCGACCTCATCCTCGCCGCCGACGAGGTGCTGGCGGTGCGCGAGGAGCTGGAGCAGGCGCTCAGCCTGCACACCGGGCGCGACGTCGAGCAGCTGCGGCGCGACACCGACCGGGACCGGGTGCTGCGCGCCGACGACATCGTCGCCTACGGCCTGGCGGACCGGGTGATCTCCACCCGCTGAGGCCGTTGCCGACCCCGAGGCCGCGGCGCTTCCGGTGCGTGGACGCGTCAGGCGGCCAGCGCCAGCGTGCCGCGCGGCCGGGTTGCGGCCTGCTGGGCGGCACGCAGGTCGCGCGCGACCTCGGTGGTGAGGTCGAGCAGCGTGAGACCGAGGGCGCCGGCCACCGCGGAGAGCACCTCCGAGGACGGCTCCTTCACGCCCCGCTCGACCTCGGAGAGGTAGGGCAGCGAGACGCCGGCGCGGGCCGCCGTCTCGGCCAGGCGCTCGCCGCGCTCCTGCCGGTGCCGGCGCAGCACGCGGCCACTGGCCTCCCGGAACAGGGGCTCGCGCGCGGCGGGCGCGTGCGGGCCGGACGCCGGGGCCAGGGGCGCGGGTGCGGACGAGGTGGGCGTGGACGGCGTGGCCGCGGGGGCGCTCAGGCGCAGGAGGTCTCCCATGACCCGAGGCTAGGCACGGGCGGACGCCTGGGCGGCGCCGTTCCGCGCAGAGCAGAACGGCAGGGACCCGACACGGCCCCAGACCCGGGATCGGGCAACGGGGGAGCGACGGGAGCAGTGCCCGGTGCGGTCGCCGACCGGCACCGGACCTAGGCTGGCGCGAGTGCCGGACCCGTCGCTGACCACCCTGATCCTGCTCGCGCTCGCCGGGCTGACCGCGGGCTTCGTCGACGCGGTGGTGGGCGGCGGAGGGCTCATCCAGCTGCCGGCACTGCTCGTCGGCCTGCCGGGGGCATCCCCGGTGCAGGTCCTGGCGACCAACAAGCTCGGCTCGATCTGCGGCACCACGGTCTCCTCGGCGACCTACTACCGCCGCGTCCGGCCCGACCTGCGGGCGGCGCTGCCGCTCATGGCGCTCGCGTTCGTCGGCTCGATCCTCGGTGCGCTGGTCGCCAGCCACCTGCCGGCGAGCGTGTTCGAGCCCGTCGTCCTGGTGGCGCTCGTCCTGGTGGGGGCCTACGTGCTGCTCAAGCCCTCGCTGGGGGCGGAGACCGCGTTGCGCTTCGCGGGGTGGCGGCACGTGGCCGCGGTCGTCGGCACGGGGCTGGTCGTGGGGTTCTACGACGGCGCGCTCGGCCCCGGCACCGGCTCGTTCTTCGTCTTCGCCCTCGTGGGGCTCCTCGGCTACGCCTTCCTCGAGGCCTCGGCCAAGGCCCGCATGGCCAACTGGGCCACCAACCTGGCGGCGCTGGTGGTCTTCGTGCCCCAGGGAGCGGTGCTGTGGAAGGTGGGCCTGCTCATGGGCGCCGCGAACCTGCTGGGCGGCTACCTCGGCGCCCGGACGGCGATCGCCCGTGGCTCCGGCTTCGTGCGGGTCTTCTTCGTGCTCGTCGTGGCGGCCTTCGTGGTGCGCATCGGTGGCGAGCAGATCGGCCTCTGGTAGCCAGTACCAGACCGGTCGGGTGTCGGGTGCGGCGTGACAGGCTGAAAGAAGGTTAAAAAATTGTCAGAATCTTTTCTTTCTGTCTCCGACAAGTGTTGTGCACTGAGATCCACAGTTCGGCAACAGTGAGCAGGCGTGCTGCGAGTGGTCCGTCCAGGACCTACCCCAGATGGGGTAAGTCACCCGTCCTCGGTAAAGCCATGTTCACGGGACGGCAACAGCGATCCGGGCACACTGTCCGATATTCGTGAATGACATGGGTGGGCTTTGCAGCACGTGTCCTCCCAGCAGCCTCTCCGCGGGTTGAAACGTCGACAACGAGCGTCGCAACATGAGGTCACGGCCTTCTGACGAGCGTGTACTCGGGCAGCGACGGAGAGCCTCCAGCCGGTGAGCACCTCGCCCACCGGGGACCCAGGTCGGGCACCCGCTCGACCGGAAGGAGCACACATGTCGACCGTGACTCGTGGTCGTGTGACCAGCGTTGCCGGCTCGATCCGCCCGGGGTTCCTCAACCCGACCGCCGGCCTGCCGACTCACCGACTGGATCGTGCCGGTGTGGCACGGCTCCTGGAGCCTTCTCCCGAGGCCTCGCTCCACCTCGCCCCTGTGACCGCGATGGAGGTGTTCCGCGATGGCCGGACCCGGTGACGGTGGACGGGTGGCGCTGGTGGAGGACCACCAGCTCTTCGCCGAGTCCCTCGAGCTCGCTCTCTCCCTGCGTGGCCACGACGTGGTCCGGGTGCTGCCCCAGGAGGTCACCTACCTGGGCACGCTGCTCGAGCGGCTGAAGAAGGTCTCCCCGCAGCTGGTGCTGCTCGACCTCGACCTCGCCGGCCTCGGCGACTCGACCGCCCTGATCGGGCCCCTCAGCGCCGCCGGCATCCACGTCGTGGTGGTCACCGGCTCGGCCGACGAGGCCCGCTGGGGCCGCTGCCTGGCCGCCGGTGCCCGCACGGTGCTGCCGAAGTCCTCCTCGCTCGCCGAGATCATGGGTGTGGTCCGCCGCGTCCTCACCGGCTTCCCGGTGATGACCAAGGAGACCCGCGAGGCCCTCGTGGCCCGCTGGAGCGACCGGGCCGCCGACGAGGGCGACACGCTCGACCGCCTCGAGAAGCTGACCCCGCGCGAGCGGGTCGTGCTCGGCCACCTCATGGCCGGCCGCGCCGTCGCCGAGATCGCCGCCGTCGAGATGCTCTCGCCCGCCACCGTCCGCACGCAGGTCAAGTCCGTCCTCGCCAAGCTCGAGGTCTCCTCGCAGCTGGCCGCCGTCGGTGCCGCGCACCGCGTCGGCTGGGGAGCCGGCGAGACCGACCAGCGCAAGGGAGCCTGATCCCCGCGCCCTGCGACCTGCTCGTGGGCTCGTAGGGTGCTGCGCGTGCAGACCGCCTACCGGGTGCCGCGGCGCGACGCCGAGGCCGAGATCGAGGTCAAGCGCTCGGTCTTCCGGTGCACCCTCGCCCGGGTCGAGGACGAGGCACAGGCGCGTGCCCTCGTCGAGCGGCTGCGCAAGCAGCACTGGGACGCGCGGCACCACTGCTCCGCCTTCGTGCTCGGGCCGCCGCCCGTGCCGGTCGAGCGCTCCTCCGACGACGGGGAGCCGGCCGGCACCGCCGGGGCGCCGATGCTCGAGGTGCTGCGCGGCGCCGGCGGCGACCTGCCGCTGAGCGACGCGGTGGCCGTGGTGACCCGCTGGTTCGGCGGCACCCTGCTCGGTGCGGGCGGCCTCGTCCGCGCCTACTCCGACGCCGTGCGTGCCGGGCTGGAGGCCGCTGGCACCCGCGAGCGCCGGCTGCGCACCGAGCTCCTCCTCGAGGTCTCGCACGCCGACGCCGGTCGGGTGGAGGGCGACCTGCGCGCCCGGGGCGTGGACGTCCTCGACGCCGCCTACGGAGCGGCCGTCACGCTCACCCTCGGCGTCGACCCCGCCGGTCTCGACCGGCTCGAGGCGACGGTCGCCGAGCTGACCAGTGGCAGCGTCACCCCGGTCCGTGGGGAGGATCGCTGGGTCGACGCCTGAGCCGCGTCGCCGAGGGCGTGGCCGATGGGGGAGAGTAGGCACCGTGAACCGCTGGCTCGTGATCCTCGTCGACCTCGTCTTCGTCCTCTTCTTCGCCGCTGCCGGGCGGGAGTCGCACGAGTCCGGCTCGGCCCTCGCGCTCGTCCTCGTCATCGCCTGGCCGTTCGTCGTGGCCCTGGCCGCGGGTCACGCGCTGGTGGCGCTGCGACGCTGGAGCCCCGCGCCCGTGTGGCCCAGCGGCGTCACCGTCCTGGCCGTCACCTACCTGCTCGGCATGAGCCTGCGCTTCGTCCAGGGCCGCGGGCTGGCGCCCGGGTTCCTGGTGGTCTCGCTGATCTTCCTCACGGTCACCCTGCTCGGGTGGCGCGCCAGCATCGCCTTCGTGGAGCGACGCACGGCCGCCCAGGAGGCCTCGGAGAAGTCCGGGGCCCGGAGCTGAGGACGAGGCCGTGAGCGTCGCCCCCTCCTGGGTCTCGGTCTTCCTCGACGTCGCACCGGCGTCCTGGGAGACGCTGCCCGCCTTCTGGGCCGCCGTCAGCGGCACGACGCTCTCGCCGCCGCGCGGCGCGGCGAGCGAGTTCCGCACGCTCGTGCCCGCCGGCGGCGACGACCACCTCCGGGTCCAGCGGCGAGGGGCGGACGACCCCGGCCCGACCCGGCTCCACCTCGACCTGCACGTGACCGACGCCGGGTCCGCTGCGGCCACGGCGGTCGACCTGGGGGCCGCGGTGGTGCACCGCAGCGAGCACGGCTACGTGGTGCTCCGCTCGCCCGGCGGGCTCACCCTCTGCTTCGTCCACCATCCCGCCTCCCGGCGCAGCGCGGCGACCACCTGGATCTCGTCGGAGGGCCGTCGGCACCGGTCCCAGGTCGACCAGGCCTGCCTCGACGTCCCGCCCGACGCCTACGACGCGGAGGTCGCCTTCTGGGCAGCCCTGACCGGCTGGGAGACGCGCGCCTCGACGACCCTGCCGTGCTTCACCTCGCTGGTGCGTCCCGAGGGTCAGCCGGTCCGGCTCCTGCTCCAGCGCCTGGACGAGGCGGCGCCGGGCGCGTCCGCCACGGCCCACCCGGACCTGGCGACCGACGACCGGCCCGCCGAGGTCGCGCGGCACGTGGCGCTGGGCGCGCGGGTGCTCGCCGAGCATCCCTGGTGGACGGTGCTCGCGGCACCCGACGGCCTGGCCTACTGCGTGACCGACCGCGCGCCGCTACCGTCCCCGGCATGAGCATCCCGCGCTCGGACGTGCCCGTCGCCGCCGACGAGGACGCCACCCTGTGGGGCTTCCTGTCCCACTACCGCCAGACGCTGCGGCGGCAGGCCGACGGTCTGACCCCCGAGCAGCTGGCGACCCCGCTCGCCCCGACCACCCTCACGCTCGGCCGGCTGCTCGCGCACATGGCGTTCGTCGAGGACTACTGGTTCTCCCAGGTGCTCCTCGGCGGCGGCGACGTCGAGCCGTGGGCCTCGCTGGACTGGGACTCCGACCCCGACGCGGAGATGGCGCTGGCCGACGGCGCCGACCTCGCCACCCTCGACGGGCTGCTGACCACCGCGATCGCCGCCTCGGACCGCATCTGGAGCTCGGAGGCGGCCGACGCCCCCGACCTCGAGCGGCTCTCGGTCGTCGAGCGGCGCGGCCGGCCGGTCTCGCTGCGCTGGATCGTGGTGCACATGATCGAGGAGTACGCCCGGCACTGCGGGCACGCCGACCTCCTGCGCCAGGCGATCGACGGGGCCACCGACCTCTGAGCCGTTGGCGCCGCCCCGTACGGTGGCGCCCCGTGGCTCGTCTCCGCTCCCTGCCCGCCCTGCTGCTGGCCCCGTCCCTGTGCGCGGTGCTCCTGCTCGCCGGCTGCTCCGCCGCCGACGACGACCCCGGCGCCGCCGCACCGACCCCCACGATCGACCCCAGCGCCACCGGCGCCGTCGAGCTGGCGGGGGCGGAGCTGACCCAGTGGGGCGCGGGCGACGCCGTCGTCCTGCTCGTGGGTGGGCGGGATGCCTCCGCCTGGGCGCCCCTGGCGGAGGTGCTCGCCGCCGACGGCCAACGGGTGCTCGCCCTGACCGGTGACGTGGCCGCCGCCGAGCTCTCCGCCGTCGCCACCGACCTGGCCGAGGAGGACGCCGACGGCGCGCTCTCCCTGGTCGGCACGGGGGAGCAGGGCGACGCCGTGCTCGGCCTCGGCGTCGAGGACCCCGACCTCGTCGCGGGGCTGGCGGTGCTCTCCCCGACGTCCGCGGTGAGCGGGGCCGGCGCCCTGCCCACGACCCTGGTGGTGGGCGAGGACTCCGCGGCCGCCGACGTCGCCGACGGCATCGGGATGGCGGCCGCGGCCAGCGGCGAGGTGCAGGTCTACGCGGTGCCCGGGCGCGCCACGGGCCTGCGGCTGCTGCGCGGCCCTCGCGCGGAGGCGGTCGTCTCGTTCGTCGCCGACCGGCTCACGGGCAGCGCGACCGACCCGCTCTCGCCGGTGACGCCCAGCCAGAGCGACGAGCCGCTGGGGGCCTGAGCCCGCCCCGCCGCGCAGGTCGGGCCGACAGAGGTCAGCCGAGGTCAGTCGAGGTCGAAGCCGGGCAGGTGCTCGGTGAGGATCGCCCGGAACGGCGCCTCGGCCTCGAGCTGGCACAGGATGCCCAGCCCGCCCAGCCAGGTGCGGTGGATGAGCAGGTAGTCCGGCGGCAGGTTGAGCTTGAGGCCGACCGTGTAGGCGGGGTCGCGGGGGTCGTTGATCTTCGCGAACACCTCGCGCATCCACTCCCGGGAGAAGCGGAACCGCTCCGGCACCGTGGGGGCCACGAACGGCATCAGGTAGTCGGCCACCAGCGTGGGGTCGACGGTGACCTTGTCCTTGATGAAGCCCTCGGCGCGCAGCCCCTCGACGAGGTCGTCGGGGCCCCGGGTGGCGGCGATCGCCAGCAGGCGGCCCATGGCGGGCGGGAACCCGCCGTCCAGCCGGGCCACCGCCCCGAAGTCCAGGACGCCGAGGCGCCCCCGCTCGGTGTCGCCGTCGGGCCCCGGCACGACGCGGAAGTTGCCGGGGTGCGGGTCGGCGTGCAGCATCCCGGTGATCGCGGGGCTGGCGAACAGGAACCGGCTGAACAGCTCGCCGTAGTGGTCGCGCTGGGTGCGGCTGCCGTCGGCGATCACCGCGCCGAGGCTGGAGACGCTGTCGAGCCACTCGGTCACCAGCACCGTGGGGCCCGCCTCGACGACGTCGGGCACCACGATGTCGGGGTCGTCGGCGAACGCGGCCGCGAAGGCGCGCTGTGCCTGCGCCTCGAGCGTGTAGTCCAGCTCCTCCACCGCACGGGCCTGGAGCTCCTCCACCAGCGGCTTCACGTCCATGCCCTGGAGCAGCGGCGCCATGGTGCGACCCAGGCGGCTCAGCTGCTTGAGGTCGCTCATGAGCGCGTCGCCCGCGCCGGGGTACTGGACCTTCACCGCCACCTCGCGGCCGTCGTGCCAGCGTCCCTTGTGCACCTGCCCGATGGACGCCGCGGCGCTCGGGCCGCCGTCCAGGTGGACGAGGCGGGCCGCCCAGTCCTCGCCGAGCTCGGCCGCGAGCACCTGCCGCACGGTGGCCGTGGGCATGGGGGGAGCGGCGTCCTGCAGCTTGGCCAGCTCGGCCCGGTAGGGACCCACCAGCTGCTCCGGCAGGGCCGCCTCGAGCACGGAGAGCGCCTGACCGAACTTCATCGCCCCGCCCTTGAGCTCGCCCAGGGTGCGGAAGAGCTGCTCGGCGGTGCGCTGCTGCACCTCGCTGAGCACCTCCTCGGCGGGCTTGCCGCCCAGCCGCTTGCCGAGCCCGAGCGCGGAGCGGCCGGCGTAGCCCAGGGGGAGCGCGGCGAGGCGCGCGGTGCGCGCCGCCGCCTTGCGGGGCAGGTCGGTCATGGGTCCATCATGGCCGACGGGTCCACACGCGTTGCTCCTCCCGCCGGCGCCCACCGGCGGTGCGCCGTCCGGTCACGTCGAGCGTCACCAGCCCAGCAGCGTGGCGCTGTCCACCGGGGGTTCGTCCGCCGCGTCGGCGAACGCCGCGAGCGCCTCCACCAGGGCCTCGCGGTGCTCCGGCGGCATGCCCAGGACGACCTTCTCGATCGCGGCCCGCCGACGCCGGGTGACCTCGGCGACCAGGTCGCGGCCCTGGGTGCTGGCCTCGATGACGACCTCGCGGCGGTCGACCTCGCTGCCGCGGCGCTCGGCGTGGCCCTGGGCGATGAGGCGGTCGACGGCGCGCAGGGCCGTCGAGGGGCCCACGCCCAGCCGCTCCGCGAGCTGCGCGAGGCGGGTGGCGCCGTGGGAGTCGAGCACGACCAGGGTGCGGAACTGGCTCAGGGTGACGGTGTCCTCGACGTCGGCCAGCGAGCGCGCGGAGACCCCCACGAGGGCGCGGGAGGCGGTCAGGAGGCGGCCCACGAGCGCGTCGATCTCGGTCTCGTCGGCCGCGGTCCCCAGGTCGGTCGGGTCCGTCGGCTCCGCCGGGTTCGCTGCGTCAGTCACGCCCGCCACGGTAGCGCCCGGGCTCGGCCCGGCCGCGGCGCGGGAGGTCCGCCGTCGAGGTCGCGGTGGTGGCCTCGTCCACGTGGTGGTGAGGGTTCGGAGGATCGGGTTCGTGTCTGCAATCATTGCACCGTGCAATCAGGTTCGGACGCTGTCACCCCGCCCGCCTCGAGCGTGTCCCACCCGCGCTCCCTGTCGTCCTCGCCGCAGCGCGGCGCGGGCTCGCGGGCGGCGGCGTGGCTGCGGACCTCGGACGGCGGCCTGCTCGTCCTGGCCCTCCTCGTGGGCGTCGGTGCGGCGCTGCTGGCGCTGGTCTTCCGGTGGCTGATCTCGACGTTCACCTACCTGCTCTCCGGCTTCGACGACTACGCCGCGCACGCCGGCGAGGCGAACCCCTGGGTGCCGTGGCTCGGGCCGTTCTTCGTCGTCCTCACGCCCGTGGTGGCCGGCCTGGTCTACGGGCCCGTCGTGCGCCGGTTCGCCCCCGAGGCGCGCGGGCACGGCGTGCCCGAGGTGATGTACGCGGTGGCCCGCAACGGCGGACGCATCCGCCCGCAGGTGCCCGCGGTCAAGGCGTTCGCCTCCGCGCTCACCATCGGTGGTGGCGGCTCGGTCGGCCGGGAGGGGCCGATCGTGCAGATCGGCTCCGCCTGGGGCTCGACGCTGGGCCAGTGGCTGCGGATGGACGAGTCGCGCCTGCGCGTCCTCGTGGCCTGCGGCGCCGGCGGCGGCATCGCGGCCACGTTCAACACCCCGCTCGCGGGCGTGTTCTTCGCGATGGAGCTGATCCTGGCCGACTTCGCCGCCCAGGCGTTCGGCATGGTCGTGGTCTCCAGCGTCACCGCGTCGGTGATCAGCCGCGCGGCCATCGGCGACGAGGCGTTCCTCTCGCTGCCAGGAATCGAGGTCGGGCACGTGTGGGAGTTCGCGCTGTTCGCCGTGCTCGGGCTGCTCGGCGGCGCGCTCGGCGTCGGGTTCTCCAAGGTGCTCTACGCCGTGGAGGACCTGTGCGACTGGGTCTGGCGCGGCCCGGAGTGGCTGCGGCCCGCGGCCGGTGGCCTGCTGCTCGGCCTGGTGCTCCTCGTCCTGCCCCAGATGTACGGCGTCGGCTACCCCGTGCTCGACGACGCGGTGGGCGGGCAGTACGCCATCGGGTTCCTGCTGGTGCTGCTCGTCGGCAAGATGATCGCCACCAGCCTCACGATCGGCATCGGCGGCTCGGGCGGCGTGTTCGCCCCCAGCCTCTTCGTCGGCGCGATGTTCGGCGCCGCGTTCGGACAGGCCGCCTCGCTGCTCACCGACGGCAGCACCTCGTCCGCGGGGGCCTACGCCGTCATCGGCATGGGTGCCGCGTTCGCCGGCGCGACCAGGGCACCCATCACCGGTGTGGTGATCCTCTTCGAGCTGACCGGCGACTACGCGCTGATCCTGCCGCTGATGGTGGCCATCGTGCTGGCGACGGGGCTCTCGCACCGGCTGACCAAGGAGACGATCTACACCCTCAAGCTGGCCCGCCGCGGCGTGGACCTGCTGCGCAACCCCGAGACCATCGCCGTGCGGCGTCGGGTCCGCGACGTCATGCTGGAGGTGCCCGAGCCGCTGCCCGCCGGCACCCGCATGGCGGACGCGGTGGAGGTGCTCGCTCGCTCGGGCGGGGTGCTGCCGCTGGTGGACGCCGACGGCGAGTACGTCGGCACCGTCACGGCGGCGACCATCGCCCACCACCTCGCCGACGGGGCCAGTGACGACGACCCCGTCTCGCTCGTGGAGCAGCACCCCGACCGGCTGCGCACCGACGACTCGCTGGCCGACGCGCTCGCGGCGCTGGAGGCGGCCCGGGCCCCGGCCGTGCCGGTGCACGGGGCGGCCGACGGCGCCGAGGAGGACCGGGTGGTCGGCTGGCTGACCTACCCGGCAGCGCTCTCCGGGATGCGCTGACCGCCCCAGGTCTCCGGGCCGCTCACACGCGCCCTGCTCACCAGGGCGAGCCGGCGGCCGTCGCGCGCCGGGCGGCGCGCCGCGCCGGCAGGCCCAGCGCCGCGGCCACGAGCAGGCCGAGGAGGCCGACGCCGCCGAGGACGAGCGGGAGCGGCCTGTCGGTGAGCATCTGGGCCGTGGGGAACGCCGGGGCGCCCGCCACCGCGACGCTCCAGCGGCCGCCTGCCTCGCAGGAGACGCGCGCCGTGGCGGTGGGGGAGTCGAAGGACGCCCGGGCGACCCAGTCGCCCACCGACCCGCCCGGCAGTCGGGGCCCGTCCGCCGTCCGGGTCACCGGCACCTTCTCGCCGCGGGCGTCGAGCACCGTGCAGCCCGGCAGGGCGGTGCCCAGCGTCCACACGTAGGTCGGGGCGTCGGTCGCCGTGGCGACCGTGTGCCGGCGCCCGTCGACCGCGACCACCGCGTCGTCGGCGAAGGTCCAGCCGTCGGCGGAGGTCATCACCAGCCCCAGCCACGCCCAGGCGGCGGCGAGCACGAGCAGGGCGGTGGCGCCCAGCGCGAGCAACCGGACCGGTTCCGAGGTCGCCCCCGCTCGTAGCGTCGTGTCGGTCATGACACGGATGGTAAAGGCCTCGGGCCCGGCCTGCGGCGCTTCAGGCGGTGCTCGGCCCGTCGCGTCGCGCCCGGAGCCGCAGCACCGCGGACGCGACGAGCCCGACCAGACCCACCCCGACCAGGAGGAGGGGCACCACCTGCCGGCGGACGAGGGCGAGCGCCGGCGTGCCCGGGTCGGCCGCGATCGCGACGCGCAGGTCGCTGGGGGTCCGGTTGAAGCAGGTCACCGTGACCGGGCTCGAGGAGGCGGTGAAGGAGTCGGTGGCGATCCAGCCCGGCCCGAGGAGGCCGGACGGCAGGTGGTGGGGCAGGTCGGCCTCGGCGAGCGCGAGGTCGGTGCCGTCGTCCTCGGCGACCGTGCAGCGTCGCGCCGTGGTCTCGGAGATCCAGACGTAGGTCGGCCGGTCGGTCGCCACGGAGACCACGTGCGGCTCGGAGTCGACCGGCACCAGGGCGTCGTCGGCGAAGTCCCAGTCGCCGAGCAGGCCGCGGACCACCGCGACCGTGCCCCACACCAGCCCGACCAGCAGC
The DNA here is from genome assembly GCF_023554635.1 of Nocardioides bruguierae. Taxonomy (NCBI): domain Bacteria; kingdom Bacillati; phylum Actinomycetota; class Actinomycetes; order Propionibacteriales; family Nocardioidaceae; genus Nocardioides; species Nocardioides bruguierae. The sequence goes on along the minus strand of NZ_JAMJPH010000033.1, from coordinate 8,846 downwards.
AGTCCGGTCGAGGCCAGGGCGAGGCGCCCGGCCGACGTCAGTCGACGCACAGGCAGAACGGGTGTCCGGCCGGGTCGAGGAAGACCCGGAAGGACGTACCCGGCTGGTGCTCTGCCCGCGTCGCCCCCAGGGCCAGGGCCTGCGGCTCGGCGTCGTCGAGGTCGCGCACCATGACGTCCAGGTGCATCTGCTGCGGGTGCTCCTGGCCGGGCCAGGAGGGCGCCGCGTAGGCCTCGACCTGCTGGAAGCACAGGCAGGCCGAGCCGTCCTCGGGGCGGGCCTCGGCCCACGACCCGTCGTCGTCGACCCGCACCGTCCAGCCGAGCATCGAGCCGTAGAAGCGCGCGAGGCCTCCCGGGTCCGGGCAGTCCAGGACCACGCTCGGGTAGGCGGCGAAGGCCGGCACGTCAGCGACGCTTCCCGGGTGCGGGAGCGGTGCCCTGGTGCTGGGCGGCCACGAGGACCAGCGCCATGGTGACCAGGGCGACCCCGATGATGGTCAGGCCCAGGGGCGCCTGGGTGCGGGAGTCGCCGAGGTCGAAGGCGACCGTGCCGCCGGCGCCGATCGCCACGACGTCGGGCCCGCTGGCGGCGCAGGCCACGGTGACCAGGCCGGACGTGGGCACGAACTGCCCGCCGGAGGTCCAGGTGCTGCTGCCGGCCGGTCGGGTCAGTGCCTGCGAGGGGGCCAGCGCCAGGCGTTCGCCGGACGCGGCGTCGCCCACGCGGCAGCCCGGCACGGCGCCCGTGGTGGTCCACATGCGGGTGGTCTCGCCGGCGGTGACCGCGACCTCGTGGGCGCTGCCGTCCGCCGGCACGAGGGCGTCGTCGGCCCACGCGTAGCTGTTGAGGCCGCCGAGCACGAGGGCCAGGCCCCAGGCGGCGCCCGCGCCGACGAGGGCGACGCCCAGGCCGGCGAGCGTGCGGGTCCACACGGAGATGAGGGGACGGTCGGCCATGGCGGCGAGTCGGGTGCCCACGCCTGCCTCCGGAAGGGTGGTGGGGGAACGGTCGAGCGCCGTGTCGACGGTCGGGTCCAGCGTGACCTCGGTGAAGGGGACGGCGGCGTTCGTCATGCCCGGCACCCTGCCACGTCTTTACCTTCGGCAGGGCCACCCGACCGGCGGTGCGGCCCGGGAAAACGGGTTGCCGGGGCGGACGGCGGCGAGCAGGGTGCGCGTCGTGGACGACCTCGATCTCGACGCCCGCACCGGCCTGCGCTGGGCACCCCTCCTGCGCACCGACCTCCCCGACCTGGCCCGTCTGTACGAGGTCACGACCGCCCACGACGAGGACCCCGAGCGGCAGTCGCTGCCGATGCTGGAGGAGTTCGTCGACTCGCCGCGCTCGCGCCCGGCCGAGGACGTCCGGGCCGGCCGCAGCGAGGACGGGACGCTCGTGGCCGTCGCGTGGGCCGGCTGCAACCGCTCGATCACGGAGGTGCGCCGCGTCCACCTGGGCGGGGCGGTGCACCCCGCGTGGCGGCGGCGTGGCATCGGCGGGGCGGTGCTGGCCTGGCAGCTCGCGCACGCCCGGGCCTGGGACGAGGCGACGCGCGAGCCCGGCCACGGTCCGCTGGTCGCCCGCCTCTACGCGCCGGTGGGCCAGGGCGACGTCCGCGACCTCGCCACCCGCCACGGGCTGGAGGTGGCGCGGTACTTCACCGAGATGGCCCGGCCCCTGACCGACCTGCCGGCGCCGCGAGACGTGCCGGGGGTGCGGCTGGTCGACCTCGACCTCGCGCGCAGCGCTGAGATCCACCGCGTGCTCGACACGGCCTTCGCCGACCACTGGGGCCACGCGGACCGCACCGACGACGTGTGGGCCGACCAGATCGGCTCCTCCGTCGTCCGCCCGGCGTGGTCGGTGATGGCGCTCGACGAGGGGACCGGGGCGATCGTCGGGGTCGCGCTGTCGTGCGCCTACGAGCAGGACTGGGCCGCCGAGGGCAGGTCCCAGGGGTACACCGACGAGCTGGGGGTGCTGCGCAGCCACCGCGGCCGGGGCGTGGCGACGGCGCTGCTCGTGGACTCGATGCACCGGTTCGCGGCCGCCGGGCTGGACTCGGCCGGCCTCGGGGTCGACACCGCGAACCCCTCCGGCGCGCTCGGGCTCTACCGGTCGCTGGGCTACACCGACGAGGCCGCGACCTGCGTCCACGAGTGGTCGCGGCCCTGACGCTCCTGCTCCGGCCGTCACCCGTGGTGCGCCGCGGCGTGGTGTGATGCCCGGGTGGCTGGCGTGACCCTGCGGACCGTGACCGACGACGAGACCCGGGCCGCGGCGCGCGCCGTGCGGCGCCCGGACGACGAGGCGCACCTGGTCGCCGACGTCGACCGCTCCCTGGCCCAGTGCGCGGAGGACGCCGCGCTCGAGCCGCTCGTGGCCTGGGACGCGCGCTGGTGCGGGCTGGAGGTGCCCGCGGCCCCGGCGGTCGGGTTCGCGGTGCTCGAGGTGCGCGGTGGCGTCGGGTTCGTGCTGCGGCTGATGGTCGCGCCCGAGCAGCGCGGGCAGGGCTACGGGCGGGCGCTGTTGGACGCGGTCGTGGCCCGGGCCCGGCGGGTGCCGTCCGTCGAGATGGTCGCCACCAGCCACCGCGCCGAGAACACGGTGATGGCGTCGCTGTGCGCCGCGGCCGGGTTCACCGCCTGGGAGACGCCCTTCGCGCACGACGCGGACGAGGTCTACCTGCGGCTGCCCTGACCCGCGTCGGTGCTCGGTGCTCGGTGGCCGGGGCGGGGGAGGTCAGCCCTTGAACGGCCGCACCTCCTGCGGCCAGCCGCACGCCTCGGCCACCCGGCCGCCCCAGTAGCGGGCCTCGTCCTCGCCCGGGACGTCGACGATGGTCATCCCGCCCACGAACTCGGGCGTCTGGCGGTAGGGGCCGGGGCTGAACGTCAGCTCGCCGGAGGTGGCGTCGGCGCTGAAGCCCTCGGCCGGGTCCTCCTCCAGGCCGCCGGCGAAGACGAGCACGCCGGCCTCGCGCATCTCCTCGACGGCCGCGCGGGCCAGCGGGCCGCGCTCGGCGAACCACTCGGCCGGGTGGTCGCCGACCCACTGCTGGTTGAAGAAGATCAGGTACTGGGTCATGCCGGGCACTCTGCCCCGTCCGGGGCCTCGTCGCCAGGGTGGGGCGCCAGGGTGGGGTGCCAGGGTGGGGTGCCAGGGTCGGCGCGTCGCCGGACCGGAACAACGCCCGCACCGGCCGGCCCGCACCTCGCTGACCTGCGCCGACACGGCCGCCCGCCGCCGTCCGCCCGCGTTGTTCCTGTTCCCCGACGCCGATCACGGCCGTGACCGACGTTTCGGCCGGCCGCACCGGCATGGCCGCACTAGCGTCAGCGACGTGCCGTTGCTTCCCGCGCTCGGCCGCCCCTGACCCGTCCCCTGGTGTTCCCGCGCCGGGAGACGCGGGTCCCGGTCTCGGTCACCGACGTGGCGCTGAGGGTGCCCGGAGCCGTGCTGCGGGGGTGGGTCACACATCCGGATGCGCCGGCTGCCGTCGTCTACCTCGGGGGCAACGCGGAGGAGGTGGGCGCGCAACGTGGTGTCCTGAGCGAGGAGCTGCCCGGGCACGCGGTGCACCTGATGGCCTATCGCGGTTACGGCGCGAGCAGCGGCAGGCCGTCCCAGCGGGCGCTGGTGGAGGACGCCTGCGCGGTGGTGGACGAGGCGGCGCGCCGGTACCCCGCGCACCCGGTCGTCGTCATCGGTCGCAGCCTGGGCAGCGGCGTCGCCGTCCAAGTGGCCGCGCGACGGGCCCTCTCGGCGCTGGTCATGGTGACCCCGTTCGACTCCGTGGCGGCGGTGGCGCGGGACCACGCCGGCAGGTGGGGCGGACTGGTGGCCGACACCTTCGACTCGGCGTCGCTCGCGCCGCGGGTCACCGCACCCGTGCTCGTGGTGCGCGCAGGAGAGGACACCGTGGTGCGGCCTGCCCGCACCGACGCCCTCCTGTCTGCGCTGCCGCCGGGCACCCAGGTGGTGGACCTGCCACAGGCCGACCACGCGAACGTCCTGCACGCCCCGGGCTGCTGGCCGGCTGTCCGAGCGTTCCTCGGGGCCGAGGGCTGAGCCACGGCGCCGATGACCCGGTGGGCCGATAACCCGGTGCCGTCGATCGGGGTCCTGGGCAAGGGTGGGGCCATGACGTCGCACCGACCCCTGCGCGCGAAGGCCCTGTCGGGCTCCGAGCGCCTCGACGCCGCCACCCGCCTGCTGCAGGCCGCCCGGGTGGCCGAGCCGGTCGGTGGGGTCTGGGAGGCGGCCGACCCGCAGTGGTGGTCGCGCCGACCGAGGCCCTCCGACGACGTCCCGACCACCTTCTGGTTCTCCGGGGCCGAGCCGGTCGCGGGGGTGCTGCTCACGGCCGAGCAGGACGACGCCTGGCAGTGCGACCCGGTGGTGACCCGGGGCTCCCCTGCTGACCCGGCGGACGTGTGGGACCGAGCGCTGGCCGAGGCCCGGGCTGCTGCCGGGGAGGGCGCCGTGGAGGTGCCGGTGGCGGACGACGACGTGGTCGGTCGGGCCCAGGCAGCGCGGCTCGGCCTCGTCGCGGGTCACGGGGACGACACCGGCTGGCTCGAGCTCGCCGGGGCCCTGCCGGTCGCGGAACTGCCGGTCGCTGCCGTGGCCGAGGGATACCGCCTGAGCAGCCGGGAGCACCTCAGCGGTCGGCACCACCTCGCGCTGCGCAACGGCCCGGACGTCGCCGACGGTCTGACCGCGACGTTGCTGTACGACCCCGCGCTCGACCTCGTCGCGCTGGCCCCCGACGGCTCGGTCGCCGGCTACGCGCTGCTCTGGCCGGACCCGGTCACCGGCGTCGCGCTCGTCGAGCCGGTGCGGGTCGAGGAGGCGCACCAGCGCCGCGGCCTGGCGCGCGCGGTGCTCGCGCACGGCCTGGCGCTGGCCGCGGTCCGTGGGCTCGCCCGGGCCAAGGTCTCGTGGAGCAGCCAGGCTGCGGGCGGGCTCTACACCGGACTGGGCTTCGTGCCGACGTCCACCACCACGTGGTTCCGCGGCTGAGCCTCAGGCCGGGGCCTGGTCGGAGAGGAACCGCACCGGCACCCCGCACGCGCGGGCGTGCTCGACCTCGCGGCGGGTGCTCTCCCCGAGGTAGCCGTCCACGTCGACGACGAGCACCTCGTCCGCCATCGCCACCCTGCGCAGGTGGACGTCGGCGAGGCGCTCGCGCTCGTCCGGGGTGGGCTCGCGGGGGACCGCCACCGGGGCCAGCACCACGTGCCCGGCCAGGGTCAGCTCGGCGGTCAGGCGCTGGATCTCGGCCGCGAATCGCCAGGAGCCGCAGAGCGTGACGACCGGGCGCGGGCGAGACCCGCTCACGCCGGGAACGGCACGCCCGTGTTCGCGTGGCAGCGGTAGCCGTAGGGGTTCTTGTGCAGGTACTGCTGGTGCACGTCCTCGGCGTAGAAGTACGGCGTCTCGGCGGCCGGGCGGACCTCGGTGGTGATGGCGCCGACGCCGCGGGAGGCGAGCTCCTCGCCGTAGACCTTCGTCAGCTCGGCGGCGGTCTGCTCCTGCTCGGGCGAGGCGTAGTAGATCGCCGAGCGGTACTGGGTGCCGACGTCGTTGCCCTGCCGCATGCCCTGCGTGGGGTCGTGCACCTCGAAGAACTGCTTGACCAGGTCGGCGTAGGAGACCGTGCTCGGGTCGAAGACCACCCGCACCGCCTCGGTGTGGTTGGTCAGGCCCGAGCAGACCTCCTCGTAGGTGGGGTTGGGCGTGGTGCCGCCGGCGTACCCGACGCTGGTGGACCACACGCCCGGCACCTGCCAGTAGATCTCCTCGGCGCCCCAGAAGCAGCCCAGGCCGAACAGCGCGACCTCGAAGCCGTCGGGGACCTCGTCCGTGACGACGGGGGTGCCCAGGACGAGGTGTCGCGCGGCCGGGTCCAGGAGGGCGGTGGAGCGGCCCGGGAGGGTCTGCCCCTCGTCGATGAGCTCGGTCTGCTTGCGGGCGAAGAACACGTCTGCCTCCGGTCGTCCTCGACTGCCCCGGTGGGGCCTGGCAGGGAGCACAACACGACCGTGGGCGCGATCCTTCCCGACCCGCGACTCACCCCTCGGGTTCGTGGGGTGCCCGCGGCTAGGGTCTGCCTGTGGACGACCAGGACCCCCGCGCAGGCGCCCCCGAGCCGGACGAGGAGCAGTCCTCGCCCGCGCGCACCCGCAACCGCGAGGAGGCGGCCCGCCGGCGGGCCGTCCGGGCCGCGGCCCGGGGTGCCCGGGAGGCGGAGGAGGAGCGCGCTCGCGGCGTGCTGGGCCAGATCGCCCAGCTCAACGCCCAGTGGAGCGCCCTGCGGCTCGAGCGCGAGCGCCAGCTGGCCATGCCGGACGTCGGCGGGGACACCCCGGTCTCCGCGAAGGTCCCGCCCGGGGTCGACCTGGCCGCGGCCTGGGCCTGGCGGTTCCTCGTCATCGTCGCCGCGGGCGGGCTGATCGCCTACCTGGTGGCGTACTTCTCGGTGGTCGTGGTGCCGATCCTGGTCGCGCTGCTGCTCAGCGCCCTGGTGGTGCCGGTCGTCAACCTCCTGGGCCGCGTGCTGCCGCGCGGCCTGGCCGCCCTGGTCACGGTCGTCGTCGGCCTCGCGCTGATCAGCGCCGCCCTCACGTTCGTCGGGCAGCAGATCGCCAACGGCGCCAACGACCTCGCCGACTCCACGGTGCAGGGCCTCGGGCAGATCCGGGAGTGGCTCAAGAACGGGCCGCTCCAGGCCAGCGACACCCAGATCGACGACTACATCAACGAGGCGCAGCTCTACATCACGCAGCAGTTCACGGCCGAGCCCGGCCAGTCCTCGCAGCTGATCTCGCGCATCACCGAGCTGGGCACCACGCTCAGCCACGTCTTCGCCGGCCTGTTCATCGCCCTGTTCTCCACCTACTTCTTCCTCGCGGACGGCTCCCGGATCTGGGGCTGGGTCGTGCGGATCGCCCCCCGGGCCGCCCGCGACCGGGTGGACTCCTCCGGCCACGTCGCCTGGATCTCGCTGACCCAGTTCGTGCGCGCCACCGTGATCGTGGCGTTCGTGGACGCGCTCGGCATCAGCATCTGGGCCCAGGTGATGGGCCTGCCGTTCGTCTTCGCGATCGGCGTGCTGGTCTTCCTCGGCGCCTTCATCCCGATGATCGGTGCCACCATCGCCGGCACCGTGGCGGTGCTCGTGGCGCTCGTCGACCAGGGCGCCGTCGCCGCGCTGGTGATGCTCGTCGGCGTCATCGTCGTCCAGCAGCTGGAGGGCCACATCCTCCAGCCGTTCCTCATGGGCCGCTGGGTCTCGGTGCACCCGCTCGCGGTGATCGTCGCCATCGCGGTCGGTGTGCTCGTGGCGGGCATCGCCGGCGCGCTGGTCGCGGTGCCGGCCGCCGCCGCGCTGAACGCCGTCGTCCTGCACCTGGCCTCGCTCTCCACCCCGGCCGAGCCCGAGCCCGTCCCCGGGGACGCGCCACCCGTGGCGGCCGACGCCGCCCCCGCGTCGGGATCGGACGAGGGGGAGCGGCTGTGAGCGCCCTGCCGGTCGGCCTCGCCGACATCGAGGCCGCCCGCGCGATGCTGGCCGACGTGGCGGTGCCGACACCGCTGGAGGAGTCCCGCTGGCTCACCGCCCTGGCCGGCGGCGAGGTGCGGATCAAGGCCGAGAACCTCCAGCGCACCGGCTCGTTCAAGATCCGCGGCGCCTACCTGCGGCTGAGCCGGCTCAGCGAGGCCGAGCGGGCCCGCGGGGTGGTCGCGGCCTCGGCCGGCAACCACGCGCAGGGCGTGGCGCTGGCCGCGCAGCTGCTCGGCATCCGCGCCACGGTCTACATGCCCGAGGGCGCACCGATCCCCAAGGAGCGCGCGACCCGGGCCTACGGCGCCGACGTCGTCTTCGCCGGCTCCTCGCTGACCACCGCGCTGGCCGCGGCCCAGGAGCACGCCGAGTCCACCGGCGCGGTCTTCATCCACCCCTTCGACCACGTCGACGTCGTGGCGGGGCAGGGCACCGTCGGCCTCGAGCTGGTCGAGCAGCTGCCCGAGCTCGCCAGCGTCGTCGTGCCCACCGGAGGAGGCGGCCTCCTGGCCGGTGTCGCGATCGCGGTGAAGACCTTGCGCCCCGACGTCCGGGTGATCGGCGTCCAGGCCAAGGACGCGGCGGCCTTCCCCGCCTCGCTCGCGCAGGGGCGTCCGGTGCCGCTGACGCAGCTGGCCACGATGGCGGACGGCATCGCCGTCGGCGCCCCCGGCGAGCTGACCCTCGCCGCGGTCCGCGAGCACGTGGACGACGTGGTCACCGTCTCCGAGGACCTCCTGGCCCGGGCTGTGCAGGGGCTGGTCGAGCGGGCCAAGCTCGTCGCCGAGCCGGCCGGTGCGGCCGCCGTGGCCGCGATGCTCGACGACCCGTCCCGCTTCCCGACGCCGGCCGTCGCCGTCGTCTCCGGCGGCAACATCGACCCGCTGCTGCTCGGCAAGGTGATCCGGCACGGCATGGCCGCGGCCGGTCGCTACCTCGACCTCATCGTCACCCTGCCGGACCGCCCCGGCGGCCTGGCCGCGCTGCTGACCGAGATCGGCTCCCACGGCGGCAACGTGCTCGAGGTCGGGCACGCCCGCACCTCTCCGGCGCTGTCGATGGACGAGGTCGAGGTGCGGCTCCAGCTGGAGACCCGGGGCGCGGAGTCGTCCGCCACCCTCGTGGCCCGCCTGCGCGAGTGCGGCTACCGCGTCGTCTCCTGACCCGGCACCCACCCCCAGACCCCGCCGCGGGGGGGGCCCGGTGGGGGGGGGGCCGGGGGGGGGGGGGGGGGGGGGGGGGGGGGGGGGGCCGCCCGGGCCCCCCCCCCCCG
>NZ_JAMJPH010000032.1:0-47448 GCF_023554635.1 Nocardioides bruguierae | reverse complement strand
CTCCCGCGGCGCCTCCGCCCCCGCCACCCCCCCCCACCCCCCGCGGCGGCGGCCGCATGTGGCGGCCGCCTCGGCGGTGGGGGCTGGTGAGGGGTGGGTCCGGACGGACGACGGCGCCGACCCCCGGGTGCGGGGACCGGCGCCGTGGCGTCGCGGAGGCGGGTGCGCTCAGCTGGAGTACGGCTTCGCGTCGAGGATGACCACCTCGAGCGTGCGGCCGTTGGGGGCCTCGTAGCCGACGGTGTCGCCGACCTTGGCGCCGATGATGGCGCTGCCGAGCGGGGACTGCGGGGAGTACACCTTGATGTCCTCCGAGACGGTGTCCTCCATCTCGCGGGCGGCCAGGAGGAAGGTCTCGGCCTCGTCGTCGTCGTCGCCGACGAACTTGTAGGTGACCTTGGAACCGGGGGCGACGGTGCCGTCGTCCTCGGGGGTCTCGCCGACCTGGGCACGCTCGAGCATGTCCTTGAGCTGGCGGATGCGGCCCTCGAGCCGGCCCTGCTCCTCGCGGGCGGCGTGGTAGCCGCCGTTCTCCTTGAGGTCGCCCTCGTCGCGGGCGGCGGAGATCCTCTCGACGACCTCCTGGCGCACGGGTCCCTCGAGGTCGGCGAGCTCGGACTTGAGCTTGTCGAAGCCCTCCTGGGTCAGCCAGATGGTGCCCTGCTCCGTGGACTGGGTCATTCCTACTCCTACCGTGAAGACGTCCGGGTGCTGCCGCGGTGCCTGTGCCGGCTCCGGCGGTCGGCTCCCGAGGGATTCTCGGGTGCGGGTGCGGCCCTCCCGGCGGGAGGCCGGGGAGGCTCTGACCTCGTCCTCCGGTGTGCCACGAACGTGACCACGACCCGGGGAGACCGGGCGGGCCACCTCGCGGTGGCCCGGCGAGTGAAGTCAGAACGACCAGTTTAACAACCTCGCGCCCCACCTGCAGGTCCTGCGGACCACCCGGTCGAGCGAGGCGGGTGGCAGGTGTGGGGCCGGGGACGGGTCAGCGGGCGCGCTCCTGGCCGGTGGCGGTGCAGCCCAGCCCCTCGACGGACGTGGCACGCCGCTCGGTCCGGATGTCGACCTCGAACCGCCCCGAGCCGGACGGGGAGAACGTGGTCTCGCCGACGGTCGACTTGTCCTCGGCGTAGGCCCGCAGCGTGCACTGCACGTCCTCGGCGTTGTCGGACATCTCGATGCGCACCGAGGCGTCCACCTGGTGCTCGTCGACCACGTCGAAGGCGAGGACGGCGGACTGCACGGCCGGGTCGGAGGAGCGCAGCGCCGTCCAGGCGACCATCGAGCCGGCGACGCCGACGAGGACGAGCGTCACCAGCAGGCCCACGACCCACGGCCAACGGGCGGGGCGGCCGTACCGGTGCGCCAGCTCGTCGTCGTGCCGGGCGGGCTGCTGCGCGGGGCCGGTACCAGGGCCGGGGGTGGTGCTCACGCCTGCGATCGTCCCAGACGGCACGGGAGGGTCCAACTGGCCGCAGCCCTTCCACAGGGCCCGTCGCGGCCGCGTGCCGCCCGCGGTTCGGTGCCGGGGACGGGCGCTCCTACGATGGAGGACATGCCGCAGCAGTCCGAGGCCCTGCCCTACGCGGGTCTGCGCCTCATGCACGTCCACGCCCACCCCGACGACGAGTCGAGCAAGGGGGCGGCGTCCACGGCCCGGTACGTGGCCCAGGGCGCGCAGGTGCACGTCGCGACCTGCACCGGTGGTGAGCGGGGCTCGATCCTCAACCCGAAGATGGAGCGCCCCGACATCCTCGAGAACATCACCGAGGTGCGGCGCCAGGAGATGGAGCGGGCCCGCGACATCCTCGGCATCACCCAGGAGTGGCTGGGCTTCGTGGACTCCGGGTGGCCCGAGGGCGACCCCAAGCCGCCGCTTCCCGAGGGCTGCTTCGGCCTCGTGCCGCTGGAGGAGGCCGCGGCCCCGCTGGTGAAGCTGATCCGCGAGGTCAAGCCCCACGTCCTCACCACCTACGACGAGCGTGGCGGCTACCCCCACCCCGACCACATCATGTGCCACAAGGTCGCCGTCGAGGCGTTCGAGGCTGCCGCCGACCCCGAGCGCTACCCCGAGCTGGGCGAGCCGTGGAGCGTCACCAAGCTCTACTACCACCACTCTTTCAACCGGCAGCGCATGGAGTCCCTGCACGCCGCGATGCTCGAGCACGGCCTGGAGTCGCCGTGGACCGAGCGGCTGGCGCAGTGGAAGCCCGAGCCGGAGTGGGACGCCCGCGTCACCACCAAGGTCGAGTGCTCGGCCTTCTTCGGCGTGCGGGACCAGGCGCTGCTCGCGCACGCCACCCAGATCGACCCCGACGGACACTGGTTCGCGATCCCGCGCGAGCTCCAGGCCGCCGTGTGGCCGACCGAGGACTACGAGCTCGTGGTCAACCGGGCGGGTGCGATCGGCCCCGAGAGCGACCTGTTCGAGGGCCTCGTGCCCGAGAGCACCACCGAGGCCGCGGACCAGGCCGCCACCGCCGACACCACGGACCTCGTCGAGGAGGACGCGTGAACGCCCTGACCCTGATGACCCTGCTCCCGCTGAGCAACCCGCTGGACCCCGCCCCGGAGGTCGACGACGTGACCGCCGGCTGGGTCGGCGTGCTGGTCATCGTGCTGATGTTCGTGGCCGTCGGCCTGCTCGGCTGGTCGATGGCCCGCCAGCTGCGCAAGACCCGCGTCGCCCGCGAGGCCGGCGTCTACGGCGACCAGCCCACCCCCGCCGACGAGCACCAGCAGGACGACGGCAGCGCCGGCGCCTCCGCCGAGCCGACCGGCCCGAAGACCGACTGAGGGGTCGCCGCGGGCCGGGCGGTCAGTCCTTGGCCGCCTCCCGCGCCTCCTTCTCGGCCTCCTTGGCGGCCTTCTCGGCTTCCTTCTCGGCCTCGCGGGAGGCCTTCTCGGCCTCCTTCTCCGCCTCGCGGGAGGCCTTCTCGGCCTCCTTGTCGTCCAGCGTCTCCGACGGCTCGGGCGTCGAGGTGGTGCTCGCGGCCTCGGACGCCGGGTCCGAGGAGTCGGAGGACCCCGACGTCGACTCCGACGTGGTCGCCCCGGCCGGGCTCTCGTCCGAGCCGCCCCCCAACACCGCCGCGGCGCCGACGGCGAGCAGCACCGCCAGTGCCACCCCGCCCAGCGCGAGCGGCACGGCCCCCGGGCGGCGACGTCGGTCCTGACGCTCGCCGGCGGTGGTGCCGGTGGCGGCGGGGGTCGGCGCAACCTGCGTGGTCGCGGCGTCCCCAGCATCCCCGGCGGCCGCAGGGGCCGCGCTGGTCGGGGCTCCGTAGGTGGGCGCGGTCGCCGCAGCAGCACCACCCAGCGCAGCACCTGCCGCCGCAGCACCGCCGACGGCGGCTCGACCGTGCGTGCCCTGGTCGTCGAGGACGGCGGTGGCGTCCTCCGCCGCCAGCACCGCGGTCGGTGCGGGGCCGGTGGGGTCGGCGGCGAGGGCCGCCAGTCGGCGGGCGAGGTCGGCCGCGGTGGGCCGGGCCGCCGGGTCGGCCGAGGTGGCCTCGCGCAGGAGTGGTGCCCAGCCGTCGGGCAGGTCGTCCGGCACCACGGGGTCGCGGCTGAGCCTGGCGATCGCCGACTCCGCCGGCGTCCCCGGGAAGGCCCGGGTGGCGGTGAGTGCCTCGAGCAGCACGAGCCCGAGGGAGTAGACGTCGGCCGCGGGGGTGACCTGGTCGCCGCGGGCCTGCTCGGGGGCGAGGTAGGCGGCTGTGCCGATGGTCGTGCCGGTGCGGGTGTGCCCGTCGGTGTCGTCGAGGAGCCGGGCGATGCCGAGGTCGGTGAGCTTGGCGTGCCCGGCCCGGTCGATCAGGACGTTGGCGGGCTTGACGTCGCGGTGCACGACGTCGGCGGTGTGGCAGGCGGCCAGGCCGCCGGCGACGGAGGACCCGATCCGGGCGACGGCCTCGGGGTCGAGCGGGCCGCGGGCCACGAGGTCGGAGAGCGAGCCGCCCTCGACGAGCTCCAGGACCAGGAAGGGACGGCGGTCGCCGCCGGTCTCGTCGGTGCCGGCGTCGAGCACGGCGACCAGGCCGGGGTCGGAGAGGCGTGCCAGCAGTCGGGCCTCGCTGTCGAAGCGGGCCCGGGCGGTGGTGTCGTCCTCGAGCGCGGTGGTGCCGGCGCGCAGGACCTTGACCGCCACGGCGCGGTCGAGAACCAGGTCGGTGGCGCGATGGACGTCGGCGGCGCCGCCGCTGCCGATGAGGCGCTCGAGGCGGTACCGGCCGGCCAGTGTCGGGGGCTGCGGTGTCTCGGACATCCTGGGCAGCCTCCCCGGAACGCCGGCACCTCACACCACCCGCTGCTCCACGGACACCGGTCTCAGGCACCGCTGCCCGGCACCTGAGACCGGTGCCGGGCAGCGGGTCCGTCCCGCAGGGGAGCCGGGACGGGCGGGGATCAGCTGGCGGGGACGTTCGCGCCGTTGAGGCTGAACGGGCCGCCCACGTTGAACACGTCCGGGCCGGTGGGCGCGGTGTTGCCGGTCACCACCAGGTCGGTGGCCGTGATGGAGCCGGTGCCGGAGTTCCACAGGCCGCCGCCCTCGTTGGCCGCGGAGTTGCCGGTGACGGTGCCGCCGGCCCAGGTGACGACGCCGTCGGCGGTCACGTGCAGGCCGCCGCCGTTGCCGGGGTTGGCGCCGGTGACGTTGCCGGCGGTGTCCACCGCGGTGAGGTCGAGCGTGCCGCCGTTGGTCTCGAGGGCGCCGCCGGCGCGGACGGCGGTGTTGTCGTCCAGCACGGTGTCGCTCATCGTCACGGTGCCCAGGACGTTGAGCAGGCCGCCGCCGGAGCCGAGCGAGCCGGTGGCGTCGTTGTCGCTGACCACGCTGTCGCGCACCGTCAGGGTGCCGTCGTTGTAGAGGCCGCCGCCGCCCTGGGTGGGCTCGGCGCCGCCGGTGGCGGTGTTGCCGGTGATTGTGGACGCGGCGACGGTCATGGTGCCGGTGGCCGAGTTCCACAGGCCGCCGCCCTCGACGGCGGTGTTGCCGAGCACGTCGGTGGTACGCACCGTCACGGTGCCGGCGCCGGTGAGGTGCAGGCCACCGCCGTTGCCGGGACCGGTGCCGGCGTCGTTGCCGGACAGCTCGCTGCGTCGCACGACGGTGGTGCCGACGTTGGCCTCCACGCCGCCGCCGGCGCGCTGGGCGGTGTTGCCGGAGACGACCGACCGGTCGATCTCGAGCGTGCCGCCGTTGTTGAGCACGCCGCCGCCGGAGCCCAGGGTGCCGTCCGCGGTGTTGCCGTCGACCAGGGTGCCGACCACCAGCAGGGAGCCCGCCTGGTTGAAGAGGCCGCCGCCGCCCTCGTCGGACGCGGCGCCGGAGGCGGTGTTGCCGGAGACGGTCGAGCCCCAGACCTCCATGGTGCCGGTGGCGGAGTTCCACAGGCCGCCACCCTCGAGGGCGGCGGTGTTGTCGAGCACCTGGGTGGTGCTGATGATCGTGGTGGTCGCGCCGGTGACGTGCAGGGCGCCGCCGTTGCCGGGGGCCGCGCCGGTGCTGTTGTCGGTGAGCTGGGAGTCGGTGACGGTGATGGTGCCGGTGGTGCCCTCGATGCCGCCGCCGGCGCGCGGGGCGGTGTTGCCGCGCAGGGTGGTGCCCACGACCACGAGGTCGCCGCCGTTGTCGTTGAGCACGCCACCGCCGGAGCCCGAGGCCCCGGTGGCGTCGTTGGCGAGCACCAGCGAGCGCTGCACGGTCAGGTCGCCGCCGTCGTTGAAGAGGCCGCCGCCACCCTGGGTGGCGTCGTCGCCGGCGGCGGTGTTGCCACGCACCACGGTGCGGCGCACGAGCATGGTGCCGGTGGAGGAGTTCCACAGGCCGCCGCCCTCGGCGGTGGCGGTGTTGCGCAGGACGCGGCTGCCGACGACCTCGACGGAGCCGCCTCCCGTCAGGTGCAGGGCGCCGCCGTTGCCCGGCTCGGCGCCGGCGCTGTTGGCGCGCAGCACGCTGCCCCGCACCACGGTGCTGCCCTCCAGCGCCTCGATGGCACCGCCGGCGCGGACCGCGGTGTTGCGCACCAGCCGCGAGCCGACCACGGCCAGCGAGCCGCCCTCGTTCATGATCGCCCCGCCGGAGGCACCGGCGCCGCTGACGGTGCTGTCCGCGATCACCGAGCGACGCACGACGAGGGTGCCGGCGCTGCGCAGGGCGCCGCCGGACTCGGTCTCGGTCGCGGCGCCGCCCACGAGCCGGACGTCGTCGAGCACGAGGGTGGCCTCGGGGGCCACGTCGAAGACCCGGTCGAGGCCGTCGGCGTCGATCGTGTGCCCGCCGCCACGCACCACGAGGTGCCCGGTGACGTCGAGGTCGCCGCGGAAGGCGCCGCCCGCGCCGTCCCGGGTGAGGACGATGTCCTCGGTGAGCCGGACGACGGTCCGCTCGCCCGCGAGGTTGGCGGCGCGGACGGCCTTGCGCAGGTCGGTCTCGGCGTCGACGCGGACCCGCTCGCTGGTCTCGGCGGGCGCCGCCTGGGCGGGTGCCAGCGGGAGCAGGCCCGTCACCGCGAGGGTGAGGGAGCCGGCCGCGAGGCCGAGCAGGCGGCCGCGACGTCCGGCGCGAGCCGGGCGTGCGGTCGTGGGAGGTGTGGTCATCGTCAGGCCCTTCGTCGGTTCGAGTCCGCGGGGGTGCCGCGGAGGTGCCGTGCGGGAGCGACGCCGCCGGGGGCCGGCGGGGGAGGCCGCTCGTGGGGTGGGTACGGGGCCCGACCCGGGCGCGTTCACGACGGGCCCGAGAAATCCGTGACGCGGTCTGGTCCACGGCTGTCGCCCGGACGGGGGACCCATCCGTGACGCGGAGCACACCGAACGAGGGGTGACGGACGCCCCCGCCGTCCCCCCCCAGCGACCGAGGAGCCGCCGTGGACGACGCCGCCACGAGCACCCGCACCCGACGCCCCGCCGAGGGCGCGCCACCCGAGGAGAGCAGGTCCGAGGTGCTGCCAGGCCTCGCCGACGAGGACGAGGTGCACGCCGCCTACCTGCGGCACGGGCCGGAGATCTACCGCTTCCTGCTGCGTGGCCTCGGGGACCCGGGCGCGGCCCAGGACGTCACGCAGGAGACGTTCCTCAAGGCGTGGCGCAACGCGGACCGCTTCGACCCGACGCTCTCCTCGCTGCGGGTGTGGCTCTTCGGCATCGCCCGGAACGCGATGATCGACCACGCACGGGCCAGCGGCGCGCGCCCGTGGCAGTCGACGCTGCTCGACCCGCCCAGCGTCGCCGAGCGCGCCGAGGAGGTCGCCGACCCCACGGAGCGGATGCTGGAGGGGTGGTTGCTGGAGGAGGCGCTGCGCCGGGTCGCGGAGCACCACCGCACCGCCATCGTGGAGACGCACCTGCGTGAGCGCCCCTACGAGGAGGTCGCCGGCGAGCTGGGCGTGCCGGTGGGCACGCTGCGCAGCCGCGTCTTCTACGGTCTGAAGGCGTTGCGGGCGGCGATGGACGAGATGGGGGTGGCGCCGTGAACGAGGGCGAGGAGCCGGTCGAGGAGCACGCGCGCCTGCGCGAGGCGCTGGGGCCCCTGGCGCTGGGCCACCTGGACGGGGCGGAGGCCGACCGCGTCCGCGCGCACCTGGACGGCTGCGCCGACTGCCGGGCCGACCTGGCCGAGATCGCCCCGCTCTCGGCGCGACTGGCCGCGCTCGACCTCGAGGCGCTCGAGACGCCGCCCGCGCCGCCGCCCGACCTCGGCCGCGCGATCCGCGCCCAGGTGGCCGAGGAGCGCGCGGCCCGGGAGGCGGACGAGGCGGACGAGCTGGCGCGCGCCCGGGCCCGGAATCGCCGGCGCGGGGTGCTGCGGGCGGGCCTCGCCGCCGCCGTGGTCGTCGCCGTCGCCGGTCTGGGCTTCGGCGTGGGCCGCACCGTCGGACCGGAGGAGGCGACCTCTCCGTGGGAGCCGCTGAGCGTGCGGACCGTGCCCGGCGTGCAGGTCTCGGACGCCGGCCTGGTGCCGCACACGTGGGGCACCGAGCTGAGGATCACCGGCGAGGGCTTCACCGCCGGCGAGACGTACCGTGCCGTCTTCCGCGCCGCCGACGGCTCGTGGTCGCCGGCCGGGGAGTTCGTCGGGGTGGGGGAGGCCGAGATGACCTGCAACCTGCAGTCCGCGCTGCTGCGCGAGGACGCGGTCGCGGTGGCCGTCACCGACGACGACGGTCGGCGGGTGCTGTTCAGCCGGTTGTGAGCGGCCCCGGCCGGCCCCGGGGGTGCAGGCTCAGGCTGCCTGGAGCGCCAGCTCGGCGACGATCCGGGTGCCGTGGTCGGTCTCGACGTGCCACGAGGAGCAGATGTCCTCGACGATCAGCAGGCCTCGCCCGCGGGTGGAGTCGGGGGTCGGACGGCCGGGGTGGATGCGCGGTGCCGGGCCGGCGTCCCGCACGTCGATGACGATGCGGTCGGGGTCGATCGTCCAGCCGACCTCGATCTCGCCCGAGGCGTCCGGGTGTCCGTGCTCGACGGCGTTCGACACCAGCTCGGTGAGGACGAGCTGTGCGTCGTAGGCGACCGGGTCACCGACGCCTGCGTCCGCGAGGGCCGCGCGCAGGTGGTGCCGCGCGACGCCGACGCTGGCCGTCGTCCTGGTCAGGTGCTGCTGGTGCTGCATGAGTGGCTCCCTCCGTTGCCACCGCAGTCCTACCCACCCCGGCCTGCGTCCACACCGCCTTCACGCGGTCTTCATGCAGGTGGGTTCGCTCACGCTGCGGTACGCACGTGCTCCCGGCGGTCGCGGGGGCGTCAGGGGTGGGCCGCGTGCTCGTGCTCGGCGTGCTGCCGGGACTCGAACTGCAGGGTGGAGTGGGCGACGTCGAAGTCCGTGGCCAGCAGGGACTGGAGGTCGTCGAGCAGCGGGCCGAGGTGTCCGTCGAGGAAGCACTCGTCCGCCACGACGACGTGCGCGGTGAGGGTCGGCAGGCCGGTGGCCACCTGGGTCACGTGCAGGTCGTGCACCGCCTCGACGTGCGGGTGGGTGCCCAGTCGTGCACGCAGCGTCGTGACGTCGAGGCCGGGCGGGGTCGCCTCCAGCAGGACGCGGCCGGCGCTGCCCAGGAGCACGAGCGTGCGCGGCACGATGAGCGCGACGATCAGCAGCGAGGCGACCGGGTCGGCGCGCTGCCACCCGGTGGCCAGGACGACGCCGGCGGCGACGAGCACGGCCACGGAGCCGAGCGTGTCGTTGAGGACCTCCAGGAAGGCGGCGCGCAGGTTGAGGTCGGCGCCGCGGGCGCCGGCCAGGATCGCGAGACCGACGATGTTGCCGACCAGGCCCACCACGCCGAAGACCAGCATCGGCCCGGCGTCGACCTCGCCCGGGTCCAGCAGTCGGGAGACGGCCTCGACGAGCACGTAGAGCCCGACGCCGAGCAGCACGGCCGCCTGCGCGGCCGCGCCGAGCACCTCGGCCCGACGCCAGCCCCACGAGTGGGTGTCGGTGCTGGGGCGGCGCGCCAGGGACGCGGCCACGAGGCCGAGCACCAGCCCCGCCACGTCCGTGAGCATGTGGGCCGCGTCGGTGAGCAGCGCGAGGCTGCCGGAGAGGACGGCGCCGACGACCTCGGCCACCAGCACCGCGGAGGTGATGGCGAGGACGACGGCGAGGCGGCCGCGGTGGTCCACGGGCAGCGCGTGGCCGTGGGAGTGACCGTGGGTGTGCCCGGCGCTCACGAGGGCTCCCCGTCGAGGTGGTCGGTGGGGCGGGCGTCGGGGTGGGCGTGGCCCCGGCACGGGGCGCCCGTGGCGTCGAGGACCTCGTCGGCGGCACCGAGCAGCGCGAGCACCAGGTCGGGGTGGGTCAGCGAGAAGACCGAGGCGCGTCCCTGCGCGCGGGAGTCGACCAGGCCGCAGTCGCGCAGGCAGGCGAGGTGTCGCGACACGGTCGACTGGGCGAGGCCGACGTGCTCGGTGAGGTCCCGCACTCGGTGCGGGCCGGTGAGCAGGTGGCGCAGCAGGCGCAGCCGGGACGCGTCGGCGAAGCCGTGGAAGAGGAAGGCGGCTGCGTCGTCGGCCGCGCCGTCCGGGGCCGCGAGGGCGGTCGCGTCCAGCCCCTGATTCATCGCCATGCGGCGATGATAGCGCTGTTCGTGCTCGGTGTGCGAGGAGCGGGCGTCGTGGTGCGGTCAGGCCGTCTCGGCCAGCAGGTCGTCCCCGTGCCAGCCCGGGCGCGGCGTGGCCAGGGCGGCGGCGACGGCCTCCCGCAGCGCGCGCTGGTCGACGGGCTTGAGGACGACGTCGTGGGCGCCGAGCGCGCGCAGCGCCTCGACCTCGTCCTCCTCGGTGACCCCGGAGAGCACCAGGACGCGCGGGCGCTGGTGCTCGGGCCGTGCGGCCAGGGCGGCGAGCACGGCCGCGCCGTCGCAGCGGGGCATCCGCACGTCGAGGAGCAGCAGGTCGAAGCGCTCGACCGAGGAGGCGTGCAGGGCGGTGTCGCCGTCGGCGACCGAGCTGACGTCGTGGCTGGCCCGGGTCAGCACGTGCCGCAGGAGCAGTCGCAGGTCCTGGTCGTCCTCGGCGATGAGCAGCTTTCCCATGTCCTGCTCATCGGCCCGTCGACGGCCCAGGTGAGCGTGGCGGCGGCCGCGCGGTGCCGGGGCCCTGAAGATCGTGTGAAGGGCCTGCTCACCAGGGCGGCGGGCCCGCCACCTGACGCTCGTCGAGGTGCATCCGCAGCCGGTCCACGAGGTCCTCGACGACGAACGGCTTGGTCAGCACGTCGTCGGCGCCGCTGACGTAGGCCTGCCGGACGCCGCGGTCGCGCAGCAGGTCGCCGAGGCCGTAGAGGGCGACCAGCGTGGGGCGCCCGGTCGGCTGCTGGTCGCGGACCGTGCGCAGCACGTCGTGGCCATCGAGCTGGGTCAGCCCGATCTCGACGACGGCCAGGTCCACGGTCTCGGTCAGCAGCAGGCGCAGGGCCTCGCGGCCGTCGCGGGCCTCGAGCACCTGGTGACCCTCGCGGTGCAGCAGGACCCGCAGGACGAGACGCAGGTCGTCGTCCGACTCGGAGATCAGGATGCGGGCCACGAGGTACCTCTCGGCAGTCGCAGCACCGGGCTGAGCGCATCGGCGGTGCCGCTGGCAGACTCGCGGCACGGCGCCTGGTCGTCCCGAGGCGCCGGCCGGCGCCCCGTCGGCACCCTCGCCCTCGAAGGAGTCACCGCGTGTCCGTCACCGCTGTCCGTCTCGGGGGCCGCCCCGACCTGCCTCTGCTGGTGCTGGGGCCCTCGCTGGGCACGTCGGCGACCGCCCTGTGGTCGCGCGCCGCCGCGCTGCTCGCCGAGGACTTCCAGGTGGTCGGCTTCGACCTCCCGGGCCACGGCCACGACCGCTCCGCGCCCGCGTCGCTGACGATGGCCGAGCTGGCCGCCGCCGTCCTGGAGGCCGTCGACCGGCTCACCGACAGCCTGACGCCGGTGCCCTTCCACTACGCCGGTGACTCGGTCGGCGGCGCCGTCGGGCTCCAGCTGCTGCTGGACGCGCCCGCACGGGTGCTCTCCGCGACCCTGCTGTGCACCGGGGCGAGGATCGGCACCGAGGAGGCCTGGCGCGACCGGATGGCGACGGTGCGGGAGTCGGGCACCCCGGCGATGGTCGCGGGCTCGGCGCAGCGGTGGTTCGCCCCCGGCTTCTCCGCTCGGGAGCCCGAGGCCTCGGGCGCGCTGCTGGAGTCCCTCGCGGCCGCGGTGGACGGCGGCTACGTGGCCGTGTGCGAGGCCCTGGCGACCTTCGACGTCCGTGACCGCCTCGGTGAGGTCGTCGCCCCGGTGCTGGCCGTGGCCGGCGCGGAGGACCCGGTGACCACCCCCGCGACGTTGGCCGAGATCGCCGACGGCGTGCCCGGCGGCCGGCTCGAGGTGCTGGACGGGGTCGGGCACCTGGCGCCGGTCGAGGCGCCCGAGGTGGTGGCGCGGCTGGTCCGGACCCACGCCCTGGGGGAGCCGGTGGCGGACGTCGGGTCGTGCCTGGACGGGCGCTCGCTGTCCCTCGTCGCCCTCGCCGCGCTCGTGGGCAGCGGCCGGGTCGAGGGCCTCGCCGAGCAGGTGCGGGCCGCCCGCACGCACGGGCTCGGCGGCGAGGAGATCGAGGAGTGCCTGCACCGGGCGGCGACCTCGGGCGGCATCGCGGACGCGGACGACGCTCTCCGCATCGCCCGGCAGGTCCTCGCCGAGGGCTGACCCGACCTGGCGCGTGCCGTGGCGGGTGCCGTGGCGGGCGCCGTGGCGGGCGCCGATCCACAGCCTCCGCGTGCCGTCCTCTCAGCGCGCGTGCCGGACTCCTCCCCACGGTGGAGCCCATGAGCGAACGACACTCCTCCGGCTCGCGCGGCCGGGCGGCCCGGGCCTGCTGCTCCGCCGTGCTCGCCTCGGCCCTGCTGGTCTCGGGCTCGACGTCCGCCCGGGCGGCGCCGGCGACGCCCGGGGACGGCCCGCGGGCCGTGGTCGCTGCCCGGGAGCGGGCACCCGTGCCGGCGCCGCACGTGGCGGTCGCCGAGTCCCTGGTGGTCGCGCCGACCTCGGTGCGCACCGTCGCGGAGCCGCGGCAGGCCGGGACGCGGGCGCGCGCCCTCCGCTCCCGTCGCGGCCGGGGTTCCCTGGCCGAGGGGGTGCGGACGGCAGTCCACCGGACGGTGCTGCGGGTCGAGCACGCCGTCGCCGTGGCGGCGCTGGCCACCGCGCTGGAGCTGCCGGTGCCGGTGCTGCTCGCGGCCGAGCGGGCCCACCACGGCGCGCGGGTCGCGCTCGCCTCGGTGCGGACGACGGCGGCCCGCTGGATCAGCCGAGCGGCTGCGTCGCCGGGCGACCGGTCAGGGCCGCCCACATGAGGTCGGCCGCCGGGTCCAGCGCTCCCTCCGGCACGTCCCGGTGCCACAGCAGGTGCCCGACGTAGGCGCCCAGGAGCAGCGTCACCACCGCGTCGGGGTCGACGTCCGGCCGCACCGTGCCGGCACGGGCGTGGGCCGCCACGAGGTCGCTCAGCGCCTGCGCCCACGGCACCAGCACGGCGCGGACGGCGGCGGTGAAGGCCGGGTCCTCGTCGGCGACGAGCGCCGCCAGCCCACCGGGGCCGAGCACGTCGTGCATCTGCCGGCGGGTCTCGGCCAGGACGGCGAGCAGGCCGGCGCGGACGTCGCCGGTGGGGGTGGGCTCCCAGACCCGGACGGCCCGCCCGAGGGTGGCGGCCAGGAGGTCGCCGCGGTCGCGGTAGCGGCGGTAGAGCGTGGTCTTGGCGACGCCGGAGGTCGCGGCCACCGCCTCCATCGTCACCGCGGACGGGCCACCGCCGCGCAGGAGCGCCAGCGCCGCCTCGTCCACGCGCGCGCGGCGGGCGCGCTGCAACGGGGTCAGGTCGTCGGTGGGGTCCGTCACGTGGCCTCCGGAAGTCGAAACGCAACGCGTAGCGTAGCGAAAAAGACCCTCGAGGAGATCAGGAGATCACCGTGCACGTCGCTCTCTGGGACAGCTGGCTGGTGCTCAGCGCCGCCGTCATCGCCGGCCTGCTCATGTTCGGCGTCGTCCGCTCGTCGAGCCAGGCGCTGCGCGCGAGCGAGGACCACGACGCCTGGCTCCACGCCCGCGAGCTGCACCGCGCGCACGAGCACGAGCTGGACGTGCGCAAGGACGCCCTCGGCCAGGTCGTGACCGCGCGCCGCTACCGGCGCGACTGACCCGCGAGCCGCCGCTGCGTCGCCTCCCCGGCGAGCCGGCCCACCACCCTGAGCAGGTGCGGAGGGTCGAACGGCTTGAGCAGCACCGCGTCCGCGCCGGCGCTCAGCAGGGTGGCGGCCAGGTCGCGGTCGGGGTTGCCCGTGAGCACCGCGACCCCCGGTCGCCGTGGTCCGTGCAGCCGCGCGCACGAGGCGAGCAGCTCGCCCCCGGTGTGCCCCGGCAGCAGGTGGTCGAGCAGCACCACCTCGACGTCGGTGGTCTCGAGGACGGCCTGGGCCTGGAGGCAGTCGGCGGCCTCCAGCGGCGCGAGGCCGCCGTGCTGGAGGAACAGGCAGACCAGCGCTCGCAGGTCGTGGTCGTCCTCGACGACCAGGACGCGTGCGGGGGCGGGCGCCGAGGGTGGCAGGTCGGCGGGTGCTCCGAGGGCGGGTGCTCGGTCGGCGGGGGCAGGCTGGGCGGCACGACTCACGGTGGGGGGGGCTTCCGGGTGTCGAGGGTGTGTGCAGGCCGACCATGATCGACCTGCACCCAGGGAAAGTAAAGGGCGCCCTGCGCTGCCGGGGCTGCTCCCGCGGTCTGGCAGGCTCCAGGACGTGATGGAAGACCGGCAGACCGACGAGGTGGCCCGCGCCCTGCTCGAGGCCGAGGCCTCGCGGCGTCCGGTGCCGCCGCTGACCGAGACCCACCCCGGTCTCGACCTCGACGACGCCTACGCGATCCAGCTGGCCCAGGTGCGCCTGCGGCGTGAGCGCGGCGAGCGGGTGCGTGGGCACAAGGTGGGCCTGACCTCGCTGCCGATGCAGCGGATGCTGGGGGTGGACGAGCCCGACTTCGGCCACCTGTGGGACGGCATGTTCCACCTCGAGCACGCGCCGGTGCCGGCGTCCTCGTGGATCGCGCCCCGCGTGGAGCCCGAGATCGCGTTCGTGCTGGCGCGGCCCCTGGCCGGCCCCGGGGTGACCGTCGCCGACGCCGTCGCGGCGGTGGACGTCGTCCTCCCGGCCCTGGAGGTCGTGGACAGCCGCGTGGAGGACTGGCGGATCGGGCTGCTCGACACCGTCGCCGACAACGCCTCCTCCGCCGGCGTGGTGCTCGGCTCCCGTCCGACCCGGCTGACGGACGTCGACCTGCGCCTCGTCGGGTGCGTGCTGCGCCGGCAGGGGCAGGTGCAGCAGACCGGCACGGGGGCGGCCGTGCTCGGCTCGTCCCTGTCCTCCCTGGTCTGGCTGGCCAACACGGTCGGCCGGTGGGGCACGGTGCTCGAGGCCGGCCACGTGATCCTGCCCGGCTCGGTGACGGCCGCGATCCCCGTCCGCGCCGGGGACACGGTCACCGCCGAGTTCGGCGGGCCGCTGGGCTCGGTGACGGCCCGGTTCGTCGACTGACGAGCGGGGGAGGGATGCTCAGGCCCCGGCCAGGTCGACCCGGCCCAGGGTCGCGAACTCGGCCGTGACCACCGACCCGGGGCGCAGGTGCTCCGCGTCGGTGAGGCCGCCGGTGAGCACGACCTGCCCGGCCTCGATCGCGAGGCCGCGCTCGGCCAGCGCGTTGGCGGCCAGCGCGAGGGCGGCGGCGGGGTGGCCCTGGACGGCGGCCCCGGTGGCGGTCGCGGCCACGGCGCCGTCGACCGACAGGGTGCAGCCCTCGAGGACGAGGTCGAGCTCGTCGGGGGCCACGGAGAACGGGGAGACGACGAAGCGGGAGCTGGAGGCGTTGTCGGCCACGACGTCGGGCAGGGCGAAGGAGAAGTCCCGGTACCGGCTGTCGATGACCTCCAGCCCGGCGTGCACGCGCTCCACCGCGGCCAGGGCCTGCCGGGTGGTCACGCCGGGGCCGGCGAGGCGCTCGCCCATGACGAAGACGATCTCGGGCTCGACGCGCGGGTGCAGCAGCGAGGACACCTCGACGGGCTGCTCCGGCTCCAGCTCCATGGCGTCGGTCAGCCACGCGGTCAGTGGCGCCGTGATGCCCATCCGCTGCTGCTTGGCCACCGAGGTCAGCCCCAGCTTCACCCCGACCAGCCGCTCGCCGGCGCCGACCCGGCGGGCCAGGTAGACGTCCTGGGCCGCGTAGGCGAGGTCCAGGTCGAGGCCGGGCCGCTCGTCGGTGAGGCGGCCTCCCTCGCGCCGCTCGCGCTCACGCGCCAGCAGCTCCTCGGCCACCGAGGCCGCGTCCCAGGGCGTGCGGGTCTCCTGCGTGCTGCTCACGGGTCCACTATCCCCGGTCCCCGGCGCGCCGTGTGGCCGGGCTCAGGCAGCGAGCGCGGGCGCGGGCGCCACGGATGCCGGGTCGAGGCCGGCCCCGAGGTCGGGGACCACCCACAGGCTCGCCCCGGCGTGACGCTCCGGGTGGGCGTCGTCCAGGTCCTCGGCGACGGCGGCCAGGAGGTCGAGGTCGACGAGCCCGGCGGGGGCCTCGTGCGGCTGGAAGGCGGCGGGACGGGCGGGGCGGGCGGCGGTTCCGATGCTCATGGACCGACGTTCCCGCCGTTGCCTGGCAACCGCGTGTGAGCCGGCTGGAGAGGTGCGAAGAGCCGGTCAGCGGCCCCCGCGGGACAGTGCGCCGAGCGCCAGGGCGAGGGCGGCGCCGGAGGGGCGGGCGGCAGTCTCGTCGTCGGTCTCGAGGAGGTTGCGGACGGTGCCCGTCGTGGTGGGGCGAGAAGGGTGGTTGCTCATGTCAACGATGCTTCCCGTCCCGGTTGAGAAGCACCTGAGGAAATCCCTAGACCTCGGCTGCCAGCACCGCGCTCGCGGCCCGGTGCCCGCTGACCAGCGCGCCCTGGAGCGAGGGGGTGTCACGGTGGTCGCCGCACCACCACAGCCCGGGGGCGACGTCGACCGCCCGGGCCGCCGCCAGGGGCGGGCGGTGCGCCGGCAGGGCCTCGGGCACCCGGTCCCGCCCGACCAGCACCAGGCGGGCGGGGTCGACGTCGAGCAGGCGGCCGGCGTGGCGGCGCAGGTCGGCCTCCGGGGCGTCCAGGTCCAGCGAGGAGCCGGCCACCAGGCCGCTGCCCGCCGGGGCGTAGGAGGGCGCCGCGCCCGAGACGAGGGCCGCGTTGACCAGCGGACCCTCCGGTCGCTCCCGGGCGTCGACGTGCAGCAGGTCGGCGCGGGTGGCGGGGACGTCGGGCTCGGGCAGGGCCCACCAGGCCGTGACCACGCCCCGCACCGGTGGCGCAGGCCGGCCGACCAGAGCGGCGGCGGCAGTGGGTCCCCCGGCGACGACCACGTGCCGCGCGCGCACCGGCCCCGCCGGCGTCCGCACCGTGCGGGTGCCGTCCGCGGCCTGCTCCTCCACCCGCTCGGCCGGGGTGCCGAGCGCGACGGGCCGGCGCAGCCCGGCGGCCAGCTGCTCGGGCAGGGCCTGCATGCCGTCGCGGGGCAGGCCGGGCGTGCCGGCCAGGAAGGAGGAGACCAGCAGGCGCACCAGGTGGGCGGAGGTCTCCCCGTCCGGGTCGAGCAGGACGCCGGCGAGGAACTGCTCCAGCACGCGCCGCCACGGCCCGGTGACGCCGGCGGCGTCCAGGCTCGCGGCCAGCGCGGCGTCCGGTCGCTCGTCGAGCCGTGCGCGCAGCGGCTCGCGAGCCTCGGTGAGGGTGCGGGGCAGGGCCGGCGCCCACCAGCGTGCGAGCGCGGCGAGGGGAGGTGCGCCCAGCGCGCCCGCGCGGCCGGGCACGAGGCCAGCGAGCGCGGCTCGTGCCGTGGTGGGCAGCAGGCCGGGGGCGTGCCAGGGGTGGCCGAGCCGCTGCCGGCCGGCGGGGGTCGCGGCGACCACGCCGGCGCCGAACGGCTGGAGCGCCAGGGCCCCGAGGTCGACCCAGCGGCGCACCGCGGGGTAGGCGGGGTTGAGCAGCTGGAAGCCGCGGTCGAGGAGGAACGCGTCCACCCGCGTGGTGCGGACGCGGCCGCCCACCGCGTCCGCCCCCTCGAGCACGACGACGTCGCGGCCGGCGGCCTCCAGCTCGAGGGCGGCACGCAGGCCGGAGAGGCCGGCGCCCACCACCACGACGTCGGTCTCGGCGGGCAGGGGTGTCGCGGGGTTGCTCACGTGCCCATCGTCATGTGCGACGGCGGGCGCCGGGTCACCCGAGGGTCGCGTGGCCGTGGCTCCGGGCCGGCACCGGCTCGAGGGTGACCGGCGCGCGCCAGTGGCCCGTGCGCAGCCGACGGATGAGCAGGTGCGCGGCCACGACGACGAACGAGACCGCCACGAGCGCCACCGTGAGCAGAGCGGTGTTCTCCGCGATCCACGGCACCCCGCCGAGGAAGTAGCCGACGAGCATGATGCCGCCGGCCCAGACGACGGCACCGGCCACGTTCCAGGCCACGAACCGCCGCGGTCGCATGCCCAGGGACCCGGCCACGATGGGCACGAAGGTCCGGGCGACCGGCACGAAGCGGGCGAGCAGCACGGCGTGGTGGCCGTGCCGCTCCAGCAGCAGGCGGGCTCGCTCGACGTGCGCCGTCGTCCAGATGCGCCCGCGAGGCCGGAAGACGTGGGGCCCGGCCCGGCGGCCGAGGGCGAAGCCGACCTGGTCTCCCGCGACCGCGGCCAGCACGGTGACCACGAGCAGCGGCACGAACGGCACCGGCACGACCCCGCTGGCCACGTAGAGACCGCCGGCGAACAGCATCGCCCCGCCGGGCAGGAAGAACGCCGGCGCGATCCCCGTCTCCGCGAAGACGACCCCGACGAGGAGCAGCGCGCCCCACGCCCCCAGGCCCGCCATGAGCGGGACGAAGATCATCGTCATGACGTCGACGCTAGGTCGTGCTCGGGCCTGATCCCAGGGTCCCTCGTACCCGGGTGGTGTCCGCGGCGGGCTCGCGGCGCGGCGCGGGGGCGGGGGAGACCGCCCGGTCGGCGGACGCCGGCAGGTCGAGCACGAACGTGGTGCCCGGGCCTCCGGTGCCCGTGAGGCCGGCGGTGGGGTCGGCCGCCTCGCAGCGGATCGTGCCGCCGTGCCGTTCCACGATGGTGCGGCAGATGGACAGGCCGAGCCCCGAGCCGGCCACCCCGAGGTCGCGGTGGGCGCGCGAGAGGCGGTCGAACACCACGTCCCGCTGGTCCTCGGGCACCCCGAGGCCGTTGTCGGTGACCCGCAGCTGCGCCCGCTCGCCGTCGTGCCCGCCCTCCACGTGCACTCGCGGCACGTGACCGGGCTGCGCGTACTTCACCGCGTTGCCGAGGAGGTTGCCGAAGAGCTGGACCAGCAGCTCGGGGTCGGCCTCCACGTGCGGCAGGTCGCCGAGGGTGAGGACGGCGTCGGGAGCCTGCAGGGCGCGGGCGCGGTGCAGGGGCCCGTCGGGCTCGGC
Source organism: Nocardioides bruguierae (assembly GCF_023554635.1). Taxonomy (NCBI): domain Bacteria; kingdom Bacillati; phylum Actinomycetota; class Actinomycetes; order Propionibacteriales; family Nocardioidaceae; genus Nocardioides; species Nocardioides bruguierae. Next base: position 28,466 of record NZ_JAMJPH010000032.1, on the reverse strand, counting down.
GAGGTCGGTGTCGGTGCGGCGCAGGCGGCCCTCGGTGGCGGTCGCCTGGTCGAGGAGCCCGCTGACCAGCTCGAGCATGCGGTCGAGCGCCTGGCCGGTGCCCTGGAGGGACTCGGCGATGTCGTCGCGGTCCAGCTCGTCGCCGGCGAGCACCTGGTGCTGGGTGAAGCCGATCCAGCTGCGCGCCGCGGCCACCGGGCTGCGGAGGTCGTGGGCGGCGCGGGCGGCGAAGTCGGTGAGCGCCTCGCGGTGGGCACGCTCGTCGGTGACGTCGCGGAACACGACCAGCACGCGGCGTCGTCCGCTCCACGACTCCGAGGCGCGCAGGCTGGCGGCGGTCACCGCGAAGACGACGTCCTGGCGGTGCTCACCCCGGGTGTGGGCCGTGACGTCGGCGGAGACCCGGCCGAGCTCGAGGGCCTCGGCCAGCGGCATCCGCGTGGGCAGGCAGCGGCGGCCGTCGGTGGGCCACGGGACCTCGCCCGCCTCGGCCGGGCAGGTGCCCAGGTCGGTGGTGGCGAGGGTGAGCGTGGCGACCTCGTTGGCGAGGACGAGGGTGCCGTCCTCGTCGTAGACGGCCAGGCCGTCGCTCATCGCGGCCGTGGTGCGCCCGAACAGCTCCAGTCGCTCGGCGCGCTCCTGGTCGCGCTCGCGCAGCTCGTGGAGCAGCCGGGCGCGCTGGGCGCTGAGCACGGCGGTGGTGAGCACGGTGAGCAGGAGCGTCAGGAGGAAGACCTGGAGGCTCAGCACCGTGGCGGCCGGCGTGTTCGTCTTCTCCGCCAGGGCCGAGTGGCCGGTGGCGGTGAGCCCGATCGCCAGGCCGGAGACGCCGAGCACGTGGAGCGCGCTGATCACGGGCGAGTAGCGCGAGGCGATCCAGATCGCCGGCGGCAGGGCGAGGAAGACGAAGGCGTCCTCGTTGATCGCCAGCGCTCCGTAGCTGACGAACGCGGCGCCGATCAGCTGCAGGCGCCCGGTCACGGGGGAGCGGTGCAGAGCCAGCACCTCGCGCGCGACCGAGCGTCCCGCCCGGTGCTCGGACCACAGGAAGACGCCCACGAAGCCCACGGTGCCCAGGCCGACGGCCTGGCGGCCCCACCACGCGAGCAGCTCCAGCGGGGAGAGGTCGATGCCCGACAGCGGCAGTCCGGCCGCGGCGACGGCCGTGCCGGCCAGGGAGCCCGCCACGATGGCCACCACGACGCGTGGGAGGTTCGTCCGGCGGTAGGGGAGCTCGAAGTCGGGGCGCAGGACGACCACGGCGACGACGGCGACCTGCACGATGCCGGCGACCGCGATGAGCAGGGCGGCAGCGAGCCCGAGCCCCGCGAGGGTCACGACGGCCACGGTCAGGAGGCCGCTGGCCACCACCGCGACACGGGCGCAGGTGCGGTTGCGACAGGTGAGCACCCACAGCAGGGCGGCGCCGGCTGCCGGCGAGGTGGCCGCGAGCGTGCCGTTCGCGGGGACGCTGTAGATGCCGGCGAGCACCATGACCGCGTAGAAGGCGGCCATGCCCAGGAACGAGACCAGGTGTCTCGTGGGCTGGTCGCTGCGGGTCACGGCGGTCCTTCCTCGTCGCCCCCCCGGCGGACGCCCAGTCAATCACGACGGACGCCGCGCTGCCCCCGGTTCTCGCCACAGGTTCGTGGAACCTTGCTCGTGGCCGGGCTGGCTGCTGCGGGTCGCGTGCTCGCGGGGTCTGTCGGGTCGGGGGTGAGCGGTCGTCGGGGTGCGCTCGGGCCGACCGGCGCCGGTGCCGAGCAGGAGGGGACGTCTCGCCCCCTGTGGTCACGGATCGGCCGGACGAGGCGTCGTCTGAGCACGAGTGTGCCGGAAATATGGGTGTTGCTCCCATTTCTTCGGTCGAGCGGCGCGGCCGGGCGGGCCCAACGTCCCGCACGTGGCGGGCGAAGGGTGCCACTCGCGCGACGGAAGGCCTGACTGTGCCGGCGCGGGAAGAACCGGGGTGGGGGATGTCTCCATGCTGGTGGCGGGCCGCACGACCCGCAGCAGCGAGCGAGCCGAGGGCTCGCACCACGCCTGTCGAAGTCGGGCTCGTCGAAGTCGGGCTCGTCGAAGGAGAGCACTCGTGAAGATCGTCATCGTCGGGGGAGTCGCCGGAGGCATGTCCACCGCGGCCCGGTTGCGTCGGCTGGACGAGGCGGCGGAGATCGTCGTCCTCGAGCGCAGCGGCCACGTCTCCTTCGCCAACTGCGGCCTGCCCTACCACCTCTCCGGCACCATCGCCGACCGTGACGACCTGCTCCTGCAGACCCCGGAGGGCCTCCGGGCCCGGTTCGACCTCGACGTCCGCGTCCGGCACGAGGTCACCGCGATCGACCGCGAGGCCCGCACAGTGACGATCGTCGACCTGGCGACCGGCCGGGAGTCGGTCGAGACCTGGGACCACCTCGTCCTCTCGCCCGGCGCCGCGCCGTTCGTCCCGGACGTGCCGGGCAAGGAGCGCGGCCACACCCTGCGCAACATCGAGGACCTCGACGGCCTGGTCGCCGCCCTGGACGGGACTCCGGGCGGCCCGGTGCGGTCGGCGGTCGTCGTCGGCGCCGGCTTCATCGGCCTCGAGGCGGCCGAGAACCTGCGCGAGCGCGGCCTCGACGTCACCGTCGTCGAGCTCGCCGACCAGGTCATGGCGCCCCTGGACGCCGAGATGGCGCTGCGGGTCGCCGACGAGCTGACCGCGCACGGGGTCGCCCTGGAGCTCGGCACCAGCCTGAGCGCGGTGGGCGAGCACGCCGTCACCCTCGCCGACGGTCGCCAGGTGGACGCCGACCTCGTGCTGTTCGCCGTCGGCGTCCGCCCCGACACCACGCTCGCGCGGGGCACCGGTCTCGCGATCGGTCCGCGTGGCGGCATCGCCGTCGACGAGCAGCAGCGCACGTCCGACCCCCGGATCTTCGCCCTCGGGGACGTCGCGGAGAAGACCGACGCCGTCGACGGCGGCGCCGCGCTGGTCCCGCTGGCCAACCTCGCCAACCGGCACGGGCGTCGGGTCGCGGACGTCATCGCCGGCCGGCCGGCCCGGTCGGGGGTCACCCAGTCCACCGCCATCGTGAAGGTCTTCGGCCTGACCGCGGCGATGAGCGGCTGGAGCGAGAAGCGGGCGCGAGCGGCGGGGGTGCCGGTCGGCGTGGTCCACACCCACGCGGCCTCGCACGCCGGCTACTACCCGGGTGCGCAGGCGATGGCCCTCAAGGTCGTCTACCGCGAGTCCGACGGCCGCCTCCTCGGCGTCCAGGCGATCGGCCACGAGGGCGTCGACAAGCGGGTCGACGTCATCGCGACCGCGATGCGCGCGGGCATGGCGGTCGAGGCCCTCGCCGACCTCGAGCTCGCCTACGCCCCGCCGTTCGGCTCCGCCAAGGACCCGGTCAACGTGGTCGGCTACGTCGCGGAGAACCGACGGAGCGGCCTGGACGACGCCCTGCAGTGGCACGAGGTCGCCGCTGCCGTGGGGGGCGGTGCCAGCGTGCTCGACGTCCGCACGAGCGAGGAGCACGAGGCCGGTCACCTGCCCGGCGCGCTGCACGTGCCGCTGGACGACCTGCGCTCGCGTCTGGCCGCCCTGCCGGCCGGCGACCTCGTCGTCTACTGCGGGGTCGGGCAGCGCGCCCACGTCGCCGCCCGCCTGCTGCGCCAGCACGGCCGCCGCGTGCGCAACCTCGACGGTGGCTGGCAGACCTGGTCGACCTCCCCGGCCGGCCGCGCCGTCGGCGTCCTCGTCTAGCGGTGCCAAGCCGATAGTGCGCGACGAAAAGCACCGCCTCGAGGCCTCGGGGCAGCCGTTTCGTCGCGCACTAGTGGCGGGGAGCCCAGGGGTCGGTGGGCTGAGGGGTATTTGAAGGGATCGCTGACGGGCGCAGGTCTGGTGAGGGTGGACGCCGCGGGCTAGCGTCACGTGGCACGTGCCAGCGTCGGTCGCGCCCCGCTCCATCGGTGGGACCCCGGGCTGGTGCCTGCCAGTAACACCAGTGACGGGGAGGGACCTCATGAGCGAGACCGACGACCGCGTGCTCGGGATCGGCGTCATCGGCGCCGGCTGGCTGGGCGACGTGCACGCCCGCGCCTGGGCGAGGCTGCGGCACCACTTCCCCGAGGTGCCCGTCGAGCCGCGGTTCGTCGCCGTGGCCGACAGCAACGACGCGGCCCGCGCGACCGCGGTGCGCAAGCACGGCTTCGCGCACTCCTACGCCGACTGGCGCGACCTGGTCGCCGACCCGGCCGTCGACGTCGTCTCGGTGACCGCGCCGAACATGCTGCACCGCGAGCTCGGGGTGGCGGTCGCCGAGGCCGGCAAGCACCTGTGGATCGAGAAGCCGGTCGGGCTCGGCGCCGACGACGCCCGGGCGGTGCGCGACGCGGTCGTCGCCGCCGGCGTCCGCGCCACCGTCGGGTTCAACTACCGGGCGGTGCCGGCGATGGCGCACCTGGCCGACCTCGTCCGCTCGGGCGCCATCGGGCGGCCCACGCACGCGCACGTGCAGATGCTCAGCGACTACGCCGCCCATCCGCTCGGCACCCTCACCTGGCGCTACGCGCTGGACGCCGGCGGCCACGGCGTGCTCGGAGACCTGGCCTCGCACGGCGTCGACCTCGTCCGCTTCGCGCTCGGCGACGTCGACCGCGTCGTGGCCGAGACCTCGATCGTGATCGACCAGCGGCCGGTGCTCGACCCGGGTGCCGCCACCTACGGCCACGGCCTGGGCTCCCCGGACGCCGCCAAGGGCCCGGTCGAGAACGAGGACGTGCTCACCGCCCTGATGAGGGTCGGCGACGTGCGCGTGACGCTCGAGGCCAGCCGCGTCGCGGTGGGGGAGCAGAACCGGTACGCCATCGAGGTGCACGGCACCCAGGGGCTGGTGGCGTGGGACTTCCGCCGCCCCGGCGAGCTGCGGCTCTCGACCGGCGACGCGTTCGTCGACCAGCCCTCCGCCCAGCTCGTCGCCGGGCCGTTCGCGGGTGGCTTCGCCCGCATCCAGCCGGTCTCGGGCATGGCGACCGGCTACGACGACACCAAGGTGCTGGAGTGCGCGGGGCTGGCGCAGATGATCCTCGAGGGTGGGGAGCAGCAGGGCCCCGGGCTGGACGACGCGCTGGCCGCCGCGGAGGTGCTCGACGCCATGGTCACCTCGGCCGACAAGGGCGCGTGGGTCGAGCCGGTCCGGTCCTGACGGTCGACCGAGCGGGCACCGTTGCCCGCTCGGGCACGATTCTCGACCGCTCCAGGCGGACCTCGTTGTCCGAAAGGCGGGCGTCCGCGAGCGACGCGAGTCACAACCCTGTCAGGATGCGCCTCCACGGGGAGGACTCCCCGAGGCAGGCACGAGCAGGGGAGGTCGAGCCGTGACGGAGCAGGACGTGCTGGAGCCAGGAACGCCGCAGGCCGGTGGGAGCACCGAGGAGGTGGCCGTGGGCCGGCTCATCGGTGTGGTGCGCGAGCGGGAGGGCGAGCCGCGCGTGGCAGCCACCCCCGACTCGGTGCGGGCGCTGGTCAGGCTCGGCTACCGCGTCGTGGTCGAGGCGGCCGCCGGCACGCGTGCCGGGTTCGCCGACGCCGCGTACCGCGAGGCCGGCGCCGAGGTCGGTGACCCCCTGGCCGCCGACGTGGTGCTCTCCCTCGGTGCCCCGGAGGCCGTCCGTGCCGACGGGCTGCGTGGGGGGCAGACCTGGATCGGGCTGCTCGCCCCCGCCCTCTCGCCCGACCTGCTGACGGACCTCGCGGGCCGCGGGGTCACGGCCCTGTCGATGGACGCGGTGCCGCGCATCTCGCGCGCGCAGTCGATGGACGTCCTCTCCTCGATGGCCAACATCGCCGGCTACCGGGCCGTGATCGAGGCCGCGCACGAGTTCGGCCGGTTCTTCACCGGCCAGGTCACCGCCGCGGGCAAGGTGCCGCCGGCCCAGGTGCTCGTCGCGGGCGCCGGTGTCGCCGGCCTCGCCGCGATCGGCGCCGCCGGCTCGCTCGGCGCCGTCGTCCGTGCCACCGATCCCCGCCCCGAGGTGGCCGACCAGGTCGCCTCCCTGGGTGGGGAGTACCTGGCCGTGCCCGACGAGGCGGCGCAGGTCTCCTCCGACGGCTACGCCAAGGAGATGTCGGACGACTACAACGCCCGCGCCGCCGCGCTGTACGCCGACACGTTGCCCGGCGTCGACGTCGTCGTCACCACCGCGCTGATCCCCGGGCGCCCCGCGCCCCGGCTGATCACGGCCGAGATGCTCGCGACGATGGCCCCTGGGTCGGTCGTCGTCGACATGGCCGCCGGCACCGCGACCGACGGCGGCGGCAACGTCGAGGGCTCGCGCCCCGGCGAGCGGGTCGTGACCGAGAACGGCGTCGTGCTGCTCGGCTACACCGACCTGCCGGCGCGACTGCCGCAGCAGGCCAGCCGGCTCTACGCCACCAACCTGGTGAACCTGCTGACGCTGCTCACGCCCGGCAAGGACGGGGTGCTGGCGCTCGACCACGAGGACGTGGTGCAGCGCGCGGTCACCGTCACCCAGGACGGTGCGGTCACCTGGCCGCCGCCGCCCGTGCAGGTCTCGGCGGCACCCGCGGCCGCGCCGGCCGCCCCGGCACCGGTCGAGCCCGCCCCGGAGAAGAAGCCGGCAGACCCGCGACGTCGGGTCGCCGGCATCGGCCTCGCCGGGCTCGCGCTGCTGCTCGTGCTGGCCGCCGCGCCGGCGGCCCTGCTGCCGCACCTCACGGTCTTCGCGCTGGCGGTGGTCGTGGGCTTCTACGTGATCGGGCACGTGCACCACGCGCTGCACACCCCGCTCATGAGCGTCACCAACGCGATCAGCGGGATCATCGTCGTGGGCGCGCTGCTCCAGGTGGGGCACCCCGGCGACAGCACCCCGGGCCTGGTGGGCGCGGTCGCTCTCGTCGCCGTCCTGCTCGCCTCGATCAACGTGTTCGGCGGCTTCGCGGTGACCCGGCGCATGCTCGCCATGTTCACCCGCTCGGACGCTCTCGCCTCGCAGAAGGGGAGCCACCGATGACGCTCACCTCGCTCGCCCTGGCCGCCTACGTGGTGGCCGCCCTGCTCTTCGTGCTGGCGCTCTCGGGCCTGTCCAAGCACGAGACCGCGCGTCGCGGCAACGGCTTCGGCATGGCCGGCATGGCGCTGGCGCTCGTGGCCACCCTCGCCCTCGCGATCAACCCCGAGAGCGACGGCCTGGCCACGCGACCCGGCTGGCTGGTCGGCGTCCTCGTGGCCGTGGCCGTCGGCGGCGCCATCGGCGTCTGGCGCGCCCGCGTCGTGGAGATGACCGGCATGCCGGAGCTCATCGCGCTGCTGCACTCCTTCGTGGGTCTGGCCGCCGTCGCCGTCGGCTGGAACGGCTACCTGCTGGTCGAGGCCGACCCCGAGGGCGCCGAGGCGCGCCTGCTCGAGGCCGAGGGCCTGCTCGGCATCCACCACGCCGAGGTGGTGATCGGCGTCTTCATCGGCGCGGTCACCTTCACCGGCTCGATCGTGGCGTTCCTCAAGCTCTCGGCGCGGATCAAGTCCTCCCCGCTGGTGCTGCCCGGCAAGCACGTGCTCAACGCGACCGCGCTGGCCGTGCTCGTCGCCTGCACGGTCTGGTTCACCGTCGCGCCCGCGCTGGCGCCGCTGGTGATCGCCACCGTCGTGGCGCTCGCGCTCGGCTGGCACCTGGTCGCCTCCATCGGCGGCGGCGACATGCCGGTGGTCGTCTCGATGCTGAACAGCTACTCCGGCTGGGCCGCGGCCGCCTCCGGCTTCCTGCTGGAGAACGACCTGCTCATCGTCACCGGCGCGCTGGTCGGCTCCTCGGGTGCCTACCTGTCCTACCTGATGTGCACCGCGATGAACCGCTCGTTCGTCTCGGTCATCCTCGGTGGCTTCGGGGCCGTGGCCTCCACCAGCGCCGCGGTCGAGGGGGAGCACACCGAGGTCTCGGCCTCGGACGTGGCCGAGATGCTCAGCGAGGCCTCCAGCGTGGTCATCACGCCGGGCTACGGCATGGCCGTGGCACAGGCCCAGTACCCGGTGGCCGAGCTGACCCGGGCGCTGCGCGAGCGCGGCGTCGACGTCCGCTTCGGCATCCACCCGGTCGCGGGGCGGCTGCCGGGGCACATGAACGTGCTGCTCGCCGAGGCCAAGGTGCCCTACGACGTCGTGCTCGAGATGGACGAGGTCAACGACGACCTCGCCTCCACCGACGTGGTGCTGGTCATCGGCGCGAACGACACCGTCAACCCCGCCGCCGCGGAGGACCCGGGCTCGCCCATCGCCGGCATGCCCGTCCTGCGGGTCTGGGAGGCCGGCCGGGTGATCGTCTTCAAGCGGTCGATGGCCGTCGGCTACGCCGGCGTCCAGAACCCGCTGTTCTTCCGGGAGAACGCCGACATGCTCTTCGGCGACGCCAAGGAGCGGGTCTCCGACATCCTCGCCGCGCTGCCGGCCCCGGCCTCGCGCTGACCCCTCACCGCCGAGTCGGCAGCAACCTGCTGCCGACTCGGCGGTGAGTCGGCAGCACCTTTCAGGACGGGCACGTCCGAGCGACACGTGTCATGGGCGCCCGCACGCGTGGCACGTGCTTCCGTGCGACACGTCTCACCTGCGAGGACGCCGGCGGGGCGACCCGAGTCGCCCGCCGGCGTCCGGCCGTGGAAGATGAGGCCCGGCGACCCCCCTCTGCCGACGTCCGCGACCACGCGGGCCAGGCCTCCGGCGCGTGGTCGCGACAGGCACACGGCCCGTGCCGACGCGCGCGGGCACCGGACGAGGAGCAGCACCGATGAACGTTCGCACGAGGGCAGCCGCGGCCCTGGCCACCCTGGCCCTGGTCCCCGCGCTCGCAGCCTGCAACAGCCAGCCCGTCGGCTCGGCCACCGCCGACGACGACCTGACGATCGCCGTCATCACCCACGGGGACGGCGGGTCGTTCTGGTCGGTCGTGAAGACCGGCGCGGAGGCCGCGGCCTCGGCCGAGGGCGTGACCCTGAACTACCAGGAGTCCGACGACGACCCGGAGCAGCAGGCGCAGCTCATCGAGGCGGCCGTGACGGCCGGGGTCGACGGCATCGCCGTCTCCGCCCCGAACCCGGACGCGATCCGCTCGGCGGTCGCCGACGCGGTGGACGCCGGCATCCCGGTCATCACCCTCAACTCCGGCTCGGGCGCCTTCGACGAGCTGGGCGCGATCACCCACGTCGGCCAGGACGAGAAGATCGCCGGCGAGGGCGCCGGCGAGCAGCTCGCCGAGGCCGGCGCCACCAAGGTGCTGTGCGTGATCCACGAGCAGAGCAACACCGGCCTGCAGGACCGCTGCGACGGCGCCGCCGAGGGCTTCACCGGCGAGGTCGAGGACTTCCAGGTCGCCGGCAAGTCCGACCCCACGCAGACCTCCGCGCAGATCGCCGCCAAGCTCCAGGCGGACGGTGACGTGGACGCCGTCCTCGCGCTCGACCCCGACATCGCGGTCGCCGCCCTCGAGGCCCGTGACACCGCCGGCTCGGACGCGCTGCTGGCCACCTTCGACCTCTCCTCCGACGTGGTCACCGCGATCGAGGACGGCGACATCCTGTTCGCCGTCGACCAGCAGCAGTACCTGCAGGGCTACCTGCCGGTCGTCGCGCTGGCCCTCTACGACCGCAACCTCAACACCATCGGCGGCGGCCAGCCGATCCTCACCGGCCCCGGCTTCGTGACGCAGGACAACGCCGCCGAGGTCGCCGACCTGGCCGACGAGGGCACGCGCTGATGAGCGCCGCCCCTGGCGCGCCGACGGCACCGGAGCCCGCCGTCGACGAACGCGTCGCCTCGCGCGGCGTGCTCGACCGCCTCGCCCGTCGCCCCGAGCTCGGGGCGCTGCTGGGCGCCCTGGCCGTCCTCGTGCTGTTCACGGCGGTCGACACGACCGGGTCGTTCCTGTCGCTGTCCGGCGTGGCCCGCTGGACTGACTCGGCCGCCAGCATCGGCATCGTCGCGGTGTTCGTCGCGCTGCTCATGATCGGCGGCGAGTTCGACCTCTCCGCGGGCGTCATGGTCGGCTCCACCGGCCTGGTGATGGGCATGCTCGTCACCCAGGTCAACCTCTCGATCTGGCCGGCCATCGTCCTGACGTTCGTGTTCGCGGCGGGCGTCGGGGCGCTCAACGGGTGGCTCGTGGTCACCACGCGGCTGCCCTCGTTCATCGTCACGCTGGCGATGTTCTTCTCCCTCCAGGGCATCAACCTGGGCCTCACCAAGCTCGTGACCGGCACCGTGCGCGTCTCCGGCCTGGGACAGGCGACCGGGTTCGACTCGGCCTCGGCCGTCTTCGCCGGCACGTTCGGCGGCGGCTACCAGTTCCGCATGTCGCTGGTCTGGTGGCTGCTGTTCACGGTGCTCGCCACGTGGGTCCTCACCCGGGTCCGGTTCGGGTCGTGGGTGCAGGCCGTGGGCGGTGACCAGGTGGCCGCCCGCAACGTCGGCGTGCCCGTCACCTCCACCAAGATCACCCTCTTCATGGGCACCTCGATGGCCGCGGCCTTCGTGGGCGTCACCACGGCGCTGCGGCTGGAGTCCGTGCAGGCCGGCCAGGGCGTCGGCGAGGAGTTCACCTTCATCATCGCCGCGGTGGTCGGCGGCTGCCTGCTGACCGGCGGCTTCGGGTCGGCGGTCGGCGCCTCGATCGGCGCCTCGATCATCGGGATGGCCTTCATCGGCATCGCCTACGCCGGCTGGAACACCGACTGGAGCTTCCTGTTCCTCGGCCTCATCCTGTTCCTCGCCGTCATGGTCAACACCCTCATCTCCCGCCGGGTGGCAGGGGGGACGAAGTGAGCGCCACCGAGTCCGGCGCGCCCGAGCCCACCACGCCCGAGCCCGCCGCCGTCGAGCTGGACGGGGTCGGCCGCACGTTCGGCAACGTGATCGCCCTGCGCGACGTCTCGCTGCGCGTGCGCGCCGGCGAGGTCACCTGCGTCCTCGGCGACAACGGGGCCGGCAAGTCGACGCTGATCAAGACGCTGGCCGGCGTCCACCAGCCCACCTCCGGCACGTACCGGGTGGCGGGGGAGGCGGTCGACTTCTCCTCGCCGCGCGACGCGCTGGCCGCCGGCATCGCGACGGTCTACCAGGACCTGGCGACCGTGCCGCTGATGTCGGTGTGGCGCAACTTCTTCCTCGGCTCCGAGCCGCGCAAGGGCTGGGGCCCGTGGCGCCGCATCGACGTGGCCCGGGCCAAGGAGGTCGCCCGCACCGAGCTGGCCGCGATGGGCATCGACGTGCGCGACGTCGACCAGCCCGTGGGCACCCTCTCGGGCGGCGAGCGGCAGGCCGTCGCCATCGCGCGCGCGGTCTACTTCGGCGCCAAGGTGCTCATCCTCGACGAGCCGACCTCGGCGCTCGGCGTGAAGCAGTCCGGCGTGGTGCTGAAGTACGTCGCGCAGGCCCGCGAGCGGGGCATCGCGGTCGTGCTGATCACCCACAACCCGCACCACGCGTTCCTGGTCGGGGACCACTTCTTCCTGCTCAACCGCGGGCGGATGACCCAGGACTGGACGCGGGAGCAGGTCACCCTCGACGAGCTGGTCGCGGCCATGGCCGGCGGTGCCGAGCTCGACACGCTCGCGCACGAGCTGGAGGGCATCCGCCGGCCCTGACCCGATCCCTACCCCGGGCCGGGGCCGCGGCAGGGCCGCACCCACCACGACCGCCGGGTCGACCCGAACCTCGGGCCGACCCGGCGGTCGTGTGCGTGCGGGAGCGAGCGTCAGACGCGGAAGCTGCTGACGGCGCTGCGCAGGTCGGTGGCCATCCGCGCGACCTCGTTGACGGCGGCCTGGCTCTGGCTCAGCGCCTCCGTGGTGGAGCCGGCGGCGGCCGAGACGCCCTGGATGTTGTCGGCGATCTGGCTCGAGCCGACCGAGGCCTCGGAGACGTTGCGCATCATCTCGTTGGTGGTGGCCGACTGCTGCTCGACGGCCGAGGCGATCGTCATCTGGTACTCGTTGATCGAGCCGATGATCTGGGAGATCTCGCCGATCGCGGAGACGGCGCCGTCGGTGTCGCCCTGGATGGCCTGGACGCGGCCGACGATGTCCTCGGTGGCCCGTGCGGTCTCCTGGGCCAGCTCCTTGACCTCGCTGGCGACCACGGCGAAGCCCTTGCCGGCGGCGCCGGCGCGCGCGGCCTCGATGGTGGCGTTGAGCGCGAGCAGGTTGGTCTGCTCGGCGATGGAGGAGATGGTCTTGATGACCTCGCCGATCTCCTGGCTGGAGACGCCGAGCTTGGCGATGGTGGCGTTGGTGCTCTCGACCATCTCGACGGCCCGGGCGGCGACCCGGGCGGCGTCGGTGGCCGAGGAGGCGATCTCCTTGATGGAGGCGCCCATCTCCTCGGCGCCGGCCGAGACGGTGGAGACGTTGCGGGAGATGTCGTCGGCGGCCTGGCTCACCACGTTGGCCTGCACCGAGGTCTCCTCGGCGCCCGCCGCGATCTGGGTGGACGAGGCGGAGAGCTCCTCGGAGGAGACGGCCAGGGCCCCCGACGACTCCGAGACGGTCTGCATGAGGCCCCGCAGGCGGCGGCTGGCGTCGTCCAGCGCGGCGGACATGGAGCCGATCTCGTCGCGGCTGCTCAGGTCCGAGGTGGTGGTGAGGTCGCCGGCGGCCAGCGCGTCGGCCACGGTGCGGACGGCGGCGACGTCGGCGAGCACGCGCCGCAGCACCACGACGGTGAGGGCGAGCGCGATCGCGACGCCGGCGACCAGCGAGATGATGGTGACCCAGCGCATCCTGGCCGCGGTGGCGGCGGCCTCGTCCGCGGCGGTCTCCGCGTCGACCGCGACGATCGAGGTCAGCTCCTGGAGCAGGTTGCGGGCCTCGGCGAAGTGCGGGTTCTTGGACGTGTCGGCCGCGGCGACCCAGGCGTCGTACTGGTTGTCCAGCGCCAGCGGGGCCAGCACCTCCTCGTTGTACTCCATGCCCAGGGCGAGGGAGTCGGCGGCGGCGCTCAGCTGGTCGTCGACCTGGCTGCCCAGCCCGAGGGCCTGCAGGGAGGCGGCGGCCTCGCCGAAGGCGGCGTAGCGGGTGTCGATCTCGTCCAGGGACGCCTGGGTGCGCTCACGGTCGGGCTGGAGGGCGGAGTCGCGCAGCGCGATCGCGATCTCCTCGACGTCGGTGATCGCCTTGGCGGTGTAGATGCCGGCCTGGACGTTCTCCTCGTACATCACCTGGGTGGTGGCCGCGGCGGCGCCGAGGTTCACGATGCCGAGCACGCCGACGGCGACGGCGACGACCGCCAGGGCGCCGACGGCGCTGAGCAGCTTGGTGCGCAGCCCCAGGTCGGCGAGGCGGAGCCCCGTGCGCGGACGGTCCGCGACGGTGGCGGGGGCGTCGAGGGTGGTGGGGGAGACGGACCAGGTGGCCATGAGCACCTCGGGTGACGAGCGCGGCAGCGCGGGCGGACGGTGGGACGGTGAGCAGGAGGTGGCTGCCGACGGGCTGCCGAGGTCTTCTTCGGCCCGGCGGGGCCCAGGCTGAGCAGGACGGGGGAGCCGGAGGCGCGGAGACCGTCGGTCGGGACGTTGGTCCCCGTCGTGGCCGGGCAGGTCCGGCGACACCTGTCGCTCCTGCGGTGCAGAATCAGGGGCGTCCGCCACCCACGCCCTGCCCTCCAGGAGTCCGTCATGCCCGACCCCTCCGTGCCCGCCACCATGCGTGCCAGCGTCCTGCTGGAGCAGGGCGTGATCGAGATGCAGGAGCGGCCGGTGCCCGTCGCCGGCCCGGGCGAGGTGCTGGTGCGGGTGGCCTCGGTCGGGGTGTGCGGCTCCGACGTGCACTACTACCGGCACGGACGCATCGGTGACGCCGTCGTGGACGCACCGCTGGTGCTCGGCCACGAGGTCAGCGGCACGGTGGTCGACGTGGGTCCCGGCGTGCCGGAGACGCGGGTGGGGGAGCGGGTGGCCATCGACCCCCAGGTGCCGTGCCGCCGCTGCCGCCACTGCCTGAGCGGCCGCTTCAACCTGTGCCGCGAGATGCGCTTCTACGCCACCCCGCCGGTGAACGGCGCGTTCGCCGACTACGTCACCGCGCCCGCCGACTTCGCCCACCCGGTGCCGGGGACGATGACCGACGAGGCCGCGGCGCTGCTCGAGCCGCTCTCGGTCGGCCTCTGGTCGATCCACAAGGCCGCCATCGGTCCCGGTGACCAGGTGCTGGTCGCCGGCGCCGGGCCGATCGGCGCGATGGTCGCCCAGGCCGCCCGCGCCGCCGGTGCGGCCGACGTGGTGGTCACCGACCTGGTCGCGTCCCGTCGCGAGCGCATCACCTCCCTGGGCGCGACCCGGGCCCTGCACCCCGTCGAGGACGCCGACGCCGTCGCCGCGCTGGAGGCCGACTCGTTCGTCGAGTGCTCGGGCGCGACGCCCGCGCTGCTCCAGGGCCTGCGCGCGGTGCGCCCCGGCGGCACCGTGGTGCTGGTGGGCATGGGTGCGGACGAGGCGACCCTGCCCACGGCCTACCTGGCCGCCATGGAGATCAGCCTCACCGGCGTCTTCCGCTACGTCGACACCTGGCCGCGGGGCATCGCGCTCGCGCAGGCCGGGATGGTCGAGCTGGACGCGCTGGTGACCCACCGGTACCCGCTGGAGGAGGTCGAGGCGGCCCTCGACGCCGACTCCGACCCGCAGTGCATGAAGGCGGTGGTCCAGGTCTCCTGAGCTGCCCGACGGCCGGACCCGGGACGGGCCGCCTCCCCGCGTCGGAGAGGATGGAGCCGTGACCAGCCTGACCGCAGACAGCACCTCCCCCGACTCCCGGTCCGACGCCGTCGTCCTCTTCGGCGTCTCTGGCGACCTCGCCTACAAGAAGCTGCTCCCCGCGCTCTACAACCTCGAGCGGGCCGAGCGGCTCGACGGCCCGGTCATCGGGCTGGCGCGCTCGGCGTGGGACGACGAGCGCCTGCGGGCACGGGCCGAGGGCGCCGTGCGTGACGCCGCCACGCAGGTGGACGAGGCGGCGCTGGCGCGGCTGCTCGGCCGGCTGCGGATGCTGGCGGGCGAGTACACCGAGACCGCGACGTACGAGGCGCTGGCCGCGATGCTCGCCGACACCGCGCGGCCGCTGTTCCACCTCGCCGTCCCGCCCGTGGTCTTCGAGAGCGTGGTCGCCGGGCTGAACGCCGTCGGCCTGGCCGACCGCGGCCGCGTGGTCGTCGAGAAGCCGTTCGGCCGCGACGCCGCCTCGGCCGCGGAGCTGAACACCGCGCTGACCCGCTACGTGGACGAGCAGAACATCTTCCGCATCGACCACTACCTGGGCAAGGAGTCGGTCGAGGGGCTGCTGGTCTTCCGCTTCGCCAACACCCTCTTCGAGCCGCTGTGGAACCGGCACTACGTGAAGTCGGTGCAGGTGACGCTGGCCGAGTCGCTCGACACCGAGGGCCGGGCCGGCTTCTACGACGGCGTCGGTGCCGTGCGCGACGTCGTGCAGAACCACCTGCTGCAGATCGTGGCGCTGCTGGGCATGGAGCCGCCCATCGCGGACGACGCCGACGCCTACCGGGACGAGGAGGTGCGGCTGCTGCGGCAGGTCCGCCCGATCGACCCCGACGACACGGTGATGGGGCAGTACGAGGGCTACGGCGAGGAGGACGGTGTCGCTCCCGGCTCCATCACCGAGACCTTCATGGCCACCACGCTGTGGATCGACTCCTTCCGCTGGGCCGGGGTGCCGTTCCACGTGCGCGCCGGCAAGGCCCTGGCCGGGGCCGCCACCGAGGCCGTGGTCGAGCTGCGCCGCCCGCCGCGGCTGCTGTTCGCGTCCAAGTCCGCGGAGCGGCCCGAGGCCAACCGCCTGCACTTCCGCCTCGGCCACGACGACGGCGTCTCCGTGACCCTGCAGGCCAAGGCACCCGGAGCGAAGGCCGTCAGCCAGCCCGTGGCTCTCGGCGTCGACTTCGACCGGGCCCTGGGACACCGCCAGGAGGCCTACGAGCGTCTGCTCGACGACGCCATGGACGGCCGCAAGCACCGCTTCGCCCGCCCCGACACGATCGCCGAGGAGTGGCGGATCGTGGACGGCCTGCTCGCCGCGGGCAAGGAGCCCGAGCTCTACCGCCGCGGCACCTGGGGCCCGGCCGCCGCCGCCAAGGTGGCCGACCCCTGGCACCCCGTGACCACCAAGGCCCCGCGCGCCTGAGCTCCGCTCGTCATCGCGGAGCGCGGGACGCACCAGGTACGTCCCGCGCTCCGCGATGATCCTGCGCCCGCTCACCCGGGGCGGGTGAGATCGGGCCGCGACCCTGCCGCGGGGCGCGCCGCGGGCCTAGCGTCGAGGTGCCGCGGTCGGTCCGCGGACGAGGCGCGAGGAGGCCGCACCATGATCCGACTGCTCATCCGCCTGGCCGTGTTCGTGGGGTCCTCCGCGATCGGCCTCGTCGTCGCGACGATGGTGCTCGACGACATGACCCTGGACGTGCAGGGCTTCCTGCTGGCCGTGGCCGTGTTCTCGGTCGCGCAGGCCCTGCTCAGCCCGTTCGTGAGCCGGGTGGCCGAGCGCAACGCGGAGGTGCTGCTCGGCGGGGCCGGGCTGATCTCGACGCTGCTCGCCCTGATCGTCACGTCCCTGCTCACCAGCGGGCTGACCATCGACGGGGGCATCGGCACCTGGCTGGCCGCGATGGTGATCGTGTGGGCCGCGACCGCGGTGGCCACCCTGTTCCTGCCCTACCTGGTGCTGCGGGCACGCCGCCGCTCGCGCACGAACGACCAGGAGCGGGCCGGGGAGCGTGGGGCCCGCGCGGCGCTGGACGACCTGGCGTCCCGGGACAACAAGTCCTGAGCGAGCCCTGCAGGAGCCGGCGTCACCCCGCAGCCGTGGGCTCCTCGGGCACGTCCACCAATCGCATCCGGAACGCCCTCCGACCCGAGAGCGTCTGGCAGGTGCCGAGCCGGCCGGTCTCGTCCGTCACGGCGCGGGTGGCACTGCCGCACACCCACGCGCCGTGCCGGACGTAGCCTCCGCTGCCGCGGCCCTGCGTCGGCGCGTCCGCGTAGTAGGCCGCCGCACGCCGCAGCGCCGCCTCGCAGCTGACGCCGCCGGTGCGCTCGCTGACGGTCGCGACGCCGCCGTCCCCGGGGAGCGCGAAGGTGCCACAGCCGACCCCGCTGGAGGCCGAGGCCGAGCCCGCGGTGTCGCCGGGTCCGTTGATCGCCAGCGACAGCAGGCCGATCACGAGCAGCAGTCCGAGGGCCCAGAGCCACGTGGGCGCGGACCGATCAGCCGGGTGGTGCGGACAGTCCGCCACCCTCCGACCCTCGCGGACGCCCCGCCGGGCCCGACAGCCCCATCCGGGGTATTGCCGCGAGGCCCCTCAGACCTCGCGGACCCGCCCGTCCTCGACGTGCAGACGTCGGTCGAGACGCACGGCGTCGAGGAGCCGGCGGTCGTGGGAGACGAGGAGCAAAGCGCCCTCGTAGGAGGCCAGCGCCTCCTCCAGCTGCTCGATCGCCGGGAGGTCGAGGTGGTTGGTCGGCTCGTCGAGCACCAGCAGGTTCACGCCGCGGGCCTGGAGCAGCGCGAGCGCGGCGCGGGTGCGCTCGCCGGGGGACAGCCGCCCCACCAGGCTGGCGACGTGGTCGGCCTTGAGGCCGAACTTGGCCAGGAGCGTCCGGCACTCGGCGGGGGAGAGGTCGGGCAGCGCGAGCTCGACGGCGCGGCCGAGCGTCTCGTCGTCGGGCAGGCCGGTGCGGGCCTGGTCGACCTCGCCGATCGCCACGGAGGCACCGAGCGAGGCGGTGCCGGACGCCGGCTCCTCGCGGCCCAGCAGGAGCCGCAGGAGGGTGGTCTTGCCGGCACCGTTGGGCCCGGTGATGCCGACCCGCTCGCCGGCGTCCACCTGGAGCGACACCGGCCCGAGGGCGAAGTCCCCGTGCCGCACGACCGCCTCGTTGAGCGTGGCGACGACCGAGGACGAGCGGGGCGCGGCGGCGATGGAGAACTGCAGCTGCCACTCCTTGCGCGGCTCGGCGACCTCGTCCAGGCGCGCGATGCGGGACTCCATCTGCCGGACCTTCTGGGCCTGCTTCTCGCTCGAGTCCACCTGCGCGCGGCGGCGGATCTTGTCGTTGTCGGGCGACTTCTTCATCGCGTTGCGCACGCCCTGGCTGCTCCACTCGCGCATGGTGCGCGAGCGGGAGACGAGGTCGGCCTTCTTCTCGGCGAACTCCTCGTAGGCCTCGCGCGCGTGGCGCTTGATGACGGCGCGCTCCTCGAGGAACGAGTCGTACCCGCCGTCGTAGACCCGCACCTCGTGCTGCGGCAGGTCCAGCTCCACGACCCGGGTCACGACGCGGGCCAGGAACTCGCGGTCGTGGGAGACGAGGACGATGCCGGTGCGCAGGCCCTGCACGAAGGACTCCAGCCGCTCCAGCCCGCCGAGGTCGAGGTCGTTGGTCGGCTCGTCGAGCAGGACGACGTCGAACCGGCTCAGCAGCAGGGCGGCGAGCGCAGCCCGGGCGGCCTGGCCGCCGGAGAGCGACGTCATCAGCGCATCGGCGCCGACGTCCAGCCCGAGGTCGGCCAGCACCGGGCCGATCCGGTCGTCGAGGTCGGCCGCGCCCGTGGCCATCCAGTGGTCGAACGCGACCGCGTAGGCGTCCTCCGCGCCGTCGTCCCCGCTGCCCAGCGCGTTGGCGGTCTCCTCCATCGCGACCGTGGCGGCGGCCGCGCCGGTGCGGCGGACGACGTAGCCGGCCACGGTCTCGCCGGGCACCCGCTCGTGCTCCTGCGGCAGCCAGCCGACGAAGGCGTCGGACGGCGCCGTGCTCACCGTGCCGGCCAGGGGCCGGTCGACGCCCGCCAGCAGCCGCAGCAGCGTCGACTTGCCCGCCCCGTTCGCGCCCACGACGCCCACCACGTCGCCCGGGGCGAGGGTCAGGTCGAGCCCCTCGAAGAGCGTGCGGTGGTCGTGGCCACCGGCGAGGTCCTTGGCGACGAGGGTGGCGGACACGGACGTGATCGTACGGCGAGCAGGGTGCCTCGGGAGCATGGCGGCGGCTTGGCCGACGGCCTTTACAGGTCCAGGTTTCAAGCCGGGCCTGACGGAAAGGGTGACGAGGACTTCTCGGGAGGGACCCACATGCAGCGCACCCACATGCACCGGGTCGCAGCGCGGGGCGCTGCGGCTCTCCTCGCCGTGGCCGTCGTCGTCACCGGCACCGGCTGCGACGCCGGGAGTCCGGCCCCCGACGCGACCGGGACGAGCCGGGCTCCGACCGCGTGGGAGCAGAGGTTCGACGCGACCAGCTGCGCGCCGTTCACCGAGCCGGCCGGTGACGAGCAGCAGGGAGGGCCGCTCCAGGACGCGCACACCCGCGTCCTCGGCATCGGTATGCGGCGCCAGCCGGGCGCTCCCCTGGAGCAGGTCGCGATCATCCCGGTGACCAACCGGGGTGCAGAGCCGGTCGCGATCCTCTCCGTCGAGTTCGTCACCGAGAAGGGGGCCTCACCGCTGACCGTGGACGGCATCCGTCTGGCCCCGGCCGGCATCCGCAAGTCGATGACCCGCCCCACGCCGCGGTTCGACAGGTGGCCCGACGCCGCCGACTACTGCCTGCCGGGAACTGACGGGGGCACGGGCACCGACGACGCTCCGAGCTCCGACCCGGCCGGCGCCGTCCTCGCGTTCCGGATCGGGCCCACCCCCGCCGACGAGGTCGACGGGGAGGAGGAGAGCAAGAACAACGCCATCAACGTCCACTACGCCACCAGCGACGGGGGACGCTTCGTCGCGGTGTACCCCTACCAGTTCTACTGGGACAACTAGTCGACGACGACCCTCGGACCTTGGCCCAGGAGGGTGCCCTCACCAGGTCGGCATGGTCCGTGGCTGAGGACCGTGTGAGGCTGTCCGGACCGCCTTCGTGAGCGGGGAACGAGGGCGCCAAACCTGCGGTGGCGTCCTGGCACCGCGTCGACCAGTGATGGAGTGAGGGGCAGATGCCCAACCGATTGTCGGCGGCCACGTCGCCGTACCTCCTGCAGCACCAGCACAACCCCGTCGACTGGTGGGAGTGGGGGCCGGAGGCTTTCGCCGAGGCCCGCCGACGCGACGTCCCGGTGCTGCTCAGCGTCGGGTACGCGGCCTGCCACTGGTGCCACGTCATGGCGCACGAGTCGTTCGAGGACGACGCCACGGCGGCCTACCTCAACGCCCACTACGTCTGCGTGAAGGTCGACCGCGAGGAGCGGCCGGACGTCGACACCGTCTACATGAACGCGACCACGGCGATGACCGGCCAGGGCGGCTGGCCGATGACCTGCGTCCTCGACCACGAGGGCAGCCCGTTCTTCGCCGGCACCTACTTCCCCGACGAGCCCAAGCACGGCATGCCGTCCTTCCGGCAGGTGCTCGAGGGCCTGGCGGACGCGTGGGAGAACCGGCGCGACGAGGTCGGCCGGGTCGCGGCGAACCTGCGCGAGCACCTGGCCAGCGACGGCTCGGTGCCGCCCGCGCCGCTGGGTGCGGCCGAGGTCGCGGCGGCGGTGCGCGCCCTGGACGGGCAGCACGACGACGTCCGGGGTGGGTTCGGGGGTGCCCCGAAGTTCCCGCCGTCGATGGTGGCGGAGCTGCTGCGGCGAGTCTCGCTCCAAGGCACCGACGAGTCGCCGCGGGCGCGGCAGATGCTCACCGCGACGGTCAAGGCGATGGCCCGCGGCGGTATGTACGACCAGCTCGCGGGCGGGTTCGCCCGCTACTCCGTCGACGACCGCTGGGTCGTGCCGCACTTCGAGAAGATGCTCTACGACAACGCGCAGCTGCTCGGCCTCTACGCCCGGCTCGGCACGCCGCTCGGCGACCGGGTCGCGGCCGAGACCGCCGACTGGATGCTCGCCGAGCTCCGCACCCCCGAGGGCGGCTTCGCCTCCGCGCTCGACGCCGACACCGAGGGCGAGGAGGGCCGCTATTACGTCTGGACGCCGGCGCAGCTGGCCGAGGTCCTCGGGGCGGACGACGCGGCCTGGGCGGCGCAGGTCTTCGGCGTCACCGAGCGCGGCACCTTCGAGCACGGCTCCTCGGTGCTACAGCGCCGGGCGGACCCGGAGGGGCCGGGGGAGCAGCGGCTGGCCGACGTCCGCACCGTGCTCCGTGCCGCCCGCGAGACCCGCACCCGCCCCGCGCGCGACGACAAGGTGGTGGCCGCCTGGAACGGCCTGGCCATCTCCTCCCTCGTGGACGCCGGCAGCCTGCTGCGCCGCCCGGACCTGCTCGACGCGGCGCTGGACGCGGGGCGGCTGCTCGCGGAGGTCCACCTCGTGGAGGAGGGCGGCCGCATGCGGCTGCTGCGGGTCAGCCGTGACGGAGTCGCCGGCCGCCACGCGGCCGTGCTGGAGGACCTCGGCTGCGTGGCGGGTGGCTTCCTCGCCCTGGCCGGTGCCACCGCCGACCCGGTGTGGCTGCACCGGGCGCTCGCCCTGCTCGAGGACGCCCTCACCCGGTTCCGTGCCGAGGACGGCGGGTTCCTCGACACTCCCGCCGACGCGTCCGACCTGCTCACCCGCCCCCGCGACCCCGGCGACAACGCGAGCCCCTCGGGGCTCTCGGCCACCGTGCACGCGCTGCTCGCAGCGCACGCGCTGACCGGGACCCAGCGCTACCTGGACGCCGCGCACGAGGCCCTCGGGACGGTGGCGGCGCTGGCCGTCCGCTCGCCCCGCTTCGCCGGGTGGTCGTTGGCGGCCGCCGCCGTCGCGGCCCCGGGCGTGCCCGAGGTGGCCGTCGTCGGGGCGCCGGGGGAGCGGCGCGACGCCCTGGAGCGGGAGGCCCGCCGCCTGCCGGGGGCCGTGGTGGCGGTCGCCGACCCGGCCTCACCGGTCTGGTCCGCAGCGCTGGACGGGGGCCTGGCCCTGCTGGAGGGGAGGACCCCGGTGCCCGGTGCGACAGAGGCGGCCTACCTGTGCAGGGGATTCGTCTGCCAGCGTCCGACCGCCGACCCGGCCGTCCTGAGAGAAGTGTTCAGCTCTCTGTGAGCCCCGTTACACAATTGTTGCTGAGAAACCTTGACGTTACCTGAGTGCAAGCGCTGTCATGCCTCTTACGCAGAGTCCATCAGGCGGGGGCAAGGTCGCTCTCGCCGCTGACGAGAGAGGGACCCAGCATGCGTTCGAAGAAGGTGCGGCAGGCTTCTGTCGCTGCGCTGGCCGTGGCCGGCCTGGTCCTGGCCGGTTGCGCGAGCGACGACGGTGACACCAGCGAGACCCAGTCGGCCGGCGGCACCTGGCCCGGCGACGGCAACAGCAACTGCGAGGGCCTCGAGCAGCTCGCGGACTTCGGTGACCTGACCGGCACGACGGTCGGTGTCTACACCTCGATCCTCTCCCCGGAGCAGGAGCAGCACGAGGCCTCCTACGAGCTCTTCACCGAGTGCACCGGCGCCGAGGTCAGCTACGAGGGCTCGGACCAGTTCGAGACCCAGCTGGTCGTGCGCCTCCAGGCCGGCAACGCCCCCGACATCGCCTACATCCCGCAGCCCGGTCTCCTGCAGACCGTCGTCGGCTCGGGCCTGGCCGTGGCGGCCCCGCAGACCGTGTCCGACAACGTCGACGAGTGGTTCGGCGAGGACTGGAAGGGCTACGGCACCGTCGACGGCACCTTCTACGCCGCCCCGCTGGGCGCCAACGTGAAGTCGTTCGTCTGGTACTCCCCGAGCACGTTCGAGAAGAACGGCTGGGAGATCCCGGAGACCTGGGACGACATGCTCGCTCTCTCCGACGAGATCGCGGCCTCGGGCATGAAGCCGTGGTGCGCGGGCATCGAGTCCGGCGAGGCCACCGGCTGGCCGGCCACCGACTGGCTGGAGGACGCGATCCTCCGCGACCAGGGCGCCGACTACTACGACCAGTGGGTCAACCACGAGGTGCCGTTCAACGACGCCGGCGTGGCCGAGTCGCTCGACCGGGTCGGCGACATCCTCAAGAACTCCGACTACGTCAACGGCGGCTTCGGCGGCGTCGACTCCGTCGCCACCACGTCCTTCCAGGAGGGCGGCCTGCCCATCCTCGACGACAACTGCGCCATGCACCGCCAGGCGTCCTTCTACGGCACCCAGTGGGGCGACGGCGTGACCGTGGCCGAGGACGGCGACGTGTTCGCCTTCTACCTGCCGACCACCAACGAGGACAACGGCAAGCCCGTCCTCGGCGGCGGCGAGTTCGTGGCGGCGTTCTCCGACCGCCCGGAGGTCCAGGCCTTCCAGACCTACCTGTCGACCGACGTGTGGGCCAACGAGAAGGCGAAGGCCACCACCACCGGTGGCTGGGTCTCCGCGAACACCGGTCTCGACGTGGCGAACCTGGTCGGCCCGATCGACCAGCTCTCCGCCGAGACGCTGCAGGACCCCGAGGCCGTCTTCCGCTTCGACGGCTCCGACCAGATGCCGAGCGCCGTGGGTGCCGGTTCCTTCTGGAAGCAGATGACGGCGTGGATCACGGGTGAGGACACCCAGACCGCGCTGGACAACATCGAGAACAGCTGGCCGGCCTCCTGACGAGCGCCACGGCCTGAGTCGCGTCGCCGGGGCGGGTTGGCACACCCACCCGCCCCGGCCCGCGCGGCCCGGGCCCGCTGAAGCACGCCCTGCCGGGC
Source organism: Nocardioides bruguierae (assembly GCF_023554635.1). NCBI lineage: Bacteria > Bacillati > Actinomycetota > Actinomycetes > Propionibacteriales > Nocardioidaceae > Nocardioides > Nocardioides bruguierae. The sequence continues at coordinate 4,842 of NZ_JAMJPH010000032.1, read as the reverse complement.
GACACCGGCGGGGGACCGCTCTCGAGAGACGGGTAGGACCGTGACCACGTCAGACAAGCTCATCCAGATGGTCATCGCCGTCGCGCTGTTCTTCGGCGTGATGGCCGTGATCCTGCTGCTCACGCAGCGACTCCGCTCGCGCAACGGCGAGCGCGTCCAGGCGGCGGCCTTCGTGCTGCCCGCCCTGCTGCTCATCCTCGTCGGACTGCTCTACCCCGCGGTCCGCACCCTCATCCGCTCGTTCTACGGCGCCGGCCCCTTCGAGGCCCCGTTCGTCGGGCTGGACAACTACACGCGACTCTTCACCGACCCCACGCAGCTCCAGGTGCTGCGCAACACGCTCTTCTGGGTCATCCTCACGCCGCTGCTCTCCACCGGCATCGGCCTGGTCTACGCGATCCTCGTGGACCGCTCCCGCTTCGAGAAGGCAGCCAAGGCGCTGCTGTTCCTGCCCATGGCGATCTCGATGGTCGGTGCCTCGATCATCTGGAAGTTCGTCTACGCCTACCGCAGCGCGGAGGGTCTCTCCTCCGCCCAGGCGGCCGGGGGCGTCGACCAGATCGGTCTCGCCAACCAGCTGCTCACGATGATCGGGCTCGACCCGTACAACTTCATCCTCGACCAGCCCTGGAACACGTTCTTCCTCATCGTCATCCTGGTCTGGATCCAGGCCGGTTTCGCGATGACGATCCTGTCCGCCTCCATCAAGGCGATCCCCGACGACATCGTCGAGGCCGCCCGGCTGGACGGCGTGGGCGGCTGGAAGATGTTCCGACACATCACGATCCCGAGCATCCGCCCGAGCCTCATCGTGGTGCTGACGACGATCACCATCGCCACGCTGAAGGTCTTCGACATCGTGCAGACCGCGACCGGCGGCAACTTCGGCACGTCGGTGATGGCCTACGAGTTCTACACGCAGAACTTCGTCTCCGGTAACCAGGGCCTGGCCACGGCGATCGCGGTCGTGATCTTCGTGCTCGTGGTCCCGATCGTCATCTACAACGTCCGCTCGATGCGCAAGCTGGAGGCACGATGACCGCCGCAGTGGAGAACCCCGTCGGCACCGAGCCGACCCCGCCCGAGGGCGGCAACGGGTCCAAGGGTGGCCGGCCCAAGTCCGCGGCGTCGGCCTTCAAGGAGTCCGCCGGCGGCCGCGTCGGGTCCGCGATCGCGCTCATCGTCGCGCTCGTCTGGACGGTGCCGACGTTCGGCCTGCTGGTCTCGTCCTTCCGCCCCGAGGCCGAGGTGAAGTCCAACGGCTGGTGGAACTTCTTCCAGGACCCCCAGTTCACGCTGGACAACTACCGCACGGCGCTGGACTCCAGCGCGGGCGCCGGCACCCTGATGGACAACCTGATCAACTCGGTCGTCATCACGGTCCCGGCGGTGCTGATCCCGATCAGCCTCGCCACGCTGGCCGCCTACGCGTTCGCGTGGATGGACTTCAAGGGCCGCGACACCCTGTTCGTGGCGGTCTTCGCGCTCCAGATCGTGCCCATCCAGGTCACGCTGGTGCCGCTGCTCCAGCTCTACCGGGACATGCCGTTCGGCCTCGTCCCGCTCTCCGGCAACGGGGCGCCCGCCGGCGGCCTCTACGCCCTGTGGCTCTCGCACACGATCTTCGCGATGCCGCTGGCGATCTTCCTGCTGCACAACTTCATGCGGGAGATCCCCGGTGAGCTGATCGAGTCCGCCCGCGTGGACGGCGCCGGTCACGTGCAGATCTTCACCCGCATGATGCTGCCGCTGATGGCCCCGGCCATCGCCGCGTTCGGCATCTTCCAGTTCCTGTGGGTCTGGAACGACCTGCTCGTCGCCAAGGTCTTCAGCTCGCCACAGGTGCAACCGCTCACGGTCGCCCTGCAGCTGCTGGTCGGCCAGCGCGGCGAGGACTGGTACCTCCTGGCCTCCGGCGCGTTCATCTCCCTGGTGATCCCGCTGGTCGTCTTCTTCAGCCTCCAGCGCTACTTCGTCCGCGGTCTGCTCGCGGGCAGCGTCAAGGGCTGACGCCCAGGAGTGCAGGACGCCGGCGTGCGGACCGCGCCGCCGGCGTCCTCACCGACCCCTTCCCACGGGGTCGTCCCCCCATCAGCCACGCGCCTCCCGCGCGACCTCGGCCACCCAGTGGTACGAGGCCTTCGGGGTCCGCGCCTGGTCCGAGGAGTCGATGTGCACGAGCCCGAAGGTCTTGGTGTACCCCTCGGCCCACTCGAAGTTGTCGAGCAGGGTCCACACCACGTACGCGCGGACGTCCGCGCCGGCGTCCCGCGCCGCTCGCGTGGCAGCGAGGTGGTCGCTCAGGTAGGCGACCCGGTCCTGGTCGTCGACGACGCCGTCGACCACGTTGTCGGCGACCTTGGCGTCGGCCATGGCCGCGCCGTTCTCCATCACCAGCACCGGCAGCCCGGTGCGCTCCGCCGTGGTGCGCACGAGCTCCTCGAGGCCGCTCGCGTCGATCTCCCAGCCGATGTCGGTGATCGGCTCGCGCACGACGAGGTCGAAGGCGGGGGCGCCGGGGTAGGCGCCGCCCTCGGGGTGCGCCGCACCGCCGGCGGCCGGCGTGGGGCGCACGGGCGTGTAGTAGTTCAGGCCGACCCAGTCGGCCGAGCCCTGGACGGCCTCCAGGTCCCCGGGGTGCACGAGGTCGGTGTCGCCCAGCTCCGGGGCGACCGCGAGCAGGCCCTCGTCGTAGGCCCCGTCGACCAGCGGGTCGAGCCAGACGCGGTTGCGCAGCGCGTCGATGGCGTCGGTGACCGCGTCGGCGCCCGCCTCGCCGGTGGTCTCCGGCCAGATCGGGGCCAGGTTGAGCACGACGCCGACGTCGCACGGGCCCGCGGCCCGCAGGCGCTCGGCGGCCAGCGCGTGGCCCAGCATCAGGTGGTGCGCGGCCCGGTGGGCGGCACCGCCCTCGCGACGCCCGGGCGCGTGGACGCCGGCGGCGTAGCCGAGGTACGCGGCGCACCACGGCTCGTTCAGGGTGGCCCAGGCGCCCACGCGGTCGCCGAGCCGCTCGGCCACCACCGCGGCGTAGTCGGCGAACGCCTCGGCGGTCTCGCGGACCAGCCAGCCGCCGGCGTCCTCGAGGGGCTGGGGGAGGTCCCAGTGGTACAGCGTGGCCGTGGGCTTCACGCCCCTCTCCAGGAGGCCGTCGACGAGGCGGTCGTAGTAGTCCAGCCCGCGCGGCTCCACGGCGCCGGTGCCGGCCGGCACGACGCGCGGCCAGGCGATGGAGAAGCGGTACCACTCCACGCCGAGGCCGGCGACGAGGTCGGCGTCCTCGCGCCAGCGGTGGTAGCTGTCGCAGGCGGTCTCGCCCGAGGATGCGTCGCGGACGGCGCCGGGGCGCTCGGTGAAGGTGTCCCAGATCGACGGGCCGCGTCCGTCCTCGGCGACGGCGCCCTCGATCTGGTAGGAGGCGGTGGCGGTGCCCAGCTCCAGGCGGCTGCCGTCGGGCAGGCGGACGGGGAGCGGACCGGTGTAGGCAGACGTGCGCATGGTCACAACCTAGGGCCCGCCGCGCGGGTGCGACATGCCTGTCACGTGCCAGGGCCGGGAGCATGGTGCCCGCGGTCCGGGGGGACCCCCGAGGGGCGCGGCCGCCAGGCCCACCACGGCGGCCGTGACCACGACCGCGAGGGGGGTGCCCGGTGACGAGCATCGACGACGTCGCCCGCGAGTGCGGCGTCTCCACCGCCACGGTCTCCCGGGCCCTGCGCGGGCTCCCGCGGGTCTCCGAGGACACCCGCGCCCGGGTGCTCGAGGCGGCCGTCCGCCTCGGCTACACGCCCTCGCCGCACGCCGTCGGCCTCGCCAGCGGCGGTCGCACGCGCACCGTGGCCGTCGTCGTCCCGTTCGTCACCCGCTGGTACTTCTCCACCATCCTGCTCGGGGCCGAGCGCGAGCTGCGGCGCCGCGACCACGACCTGGCGCTCTACAACCTCGGCGGCGACCCCGAGGCGCGCGACCGGGTGCTCGGCACCGAGCTGCTGACCAAGCGGGTCGACGCGATCGTGATCGTCGGCATCGAGCCCACCGCCACCGAGCAGCGTCGGCTCGCCCGCCCCGGCCGCACCGTCGTGACCGTCGGCCTGCGGGTGCCGCACTGGCCCAGCGTCAGCATCGACGACGTCGAGGTGGCCGAGAAGGCGGTGGCGCACCTCGTCGCCCTCGGGCACCGACGCATCGCCTACGTCGGCGGGCTCAAGGACGAGGGGCTGGACTTCACCACGCCCCGGCTCCGGCTGCGTGGCTACAGGCAGGCGCTGGCCGCCGCGGGCCTCCCGCACGACCCGACGCTCGAGGTCGACGGCGGCTTCACCAGCGACGGCGGCATCGAGTCCGGGCACGCCCTGCTCAGCCGGCCGGACCGGCCGACCGCGGTCTTCGCGGCGTCCGACGAGATGGCCATCGGGGTGCTGCACGCCGCCAAGGAGCGCGGCGTCCGCGTGCCCGAGGACCTCTCGGTGATCGGCATCGACGACCACGAGATGTCGCGGTTCATGGGGCTGACGACGCTGCGGCAGCCGGTCGTCCAGCAGGGCCAGATCGCCGCTCGCCAGGCTCTGCACCTGCTCTCCTCGGAGCCGGACGACGAGCACGTGCCCGAGCACGTCACCGTCTCCACGGAGCTGATCGTCCGCGAGACCACCGCCCCGCCGTCGTCCTGACCTGGCGTGGCCGATAGTGCGCGACGAAATGCACCTGTTTCGGCCCTTGGGTTCATGCGGTGGTCGCAACACCTAGCCCTGGAGGGGTGTATGGGTGTCGGAGGCCGGCCGCGGGTACGGCGGAGCGTCGAGAGAGCTTTCTGGGAGCTGGTTCCTGAGCATCGGTCCTGGC
>NZ_JAMJPH010000031.1:0-38592 GCF_023554635.1 Nocardioides bruguierae | reverse complement strand
CAGATCGCCGCCGAGCTCAACGCCCGTCCTCGCAAGACACTGAAGTGGCGCACCCCCGCGGAGGAACTCGACGCACTACTGTCGGGCGAGTCAGATCCACCTGTTGCGACGACAGGCTGAATCCACCCGGCGTGTCGGGTGCGGAACGTCGCGCACTATCCGTCTCCGGGCTGCCGTCCGGGGGTTCGCCCGCAGGTGGACGACGGTGCGAGACTGGGCGGGCCATGACTGACCAGCAGCAGACCCCCGACACCGCCGCGCCGGACGAGAACGCCGATCTCGCGGCGCTGCCCACCTCTGCCGAGCGCGAGGCCGCGATCGACGCCGAGATCGCGGCGAAGCTCCCGCCCCAGCCCACCGGTGGGGAGAAGCAGCTGCCGCTGGTCTTCGAGGCGCCGAAGGGCCGGGGCAAGCCGCCGGCCCACCTCGCCGACCTCGACCCGGCCGGCCGCAAGAAGCTGCTGGAGGACAACGGCCTGCCCGGCTTCCGCGCCAAGCAGCTCTCGACCCACTACTTCGCCCGGCTCGTGGACGACCCGGCGCAGATGACCGACCTGCCGGCCGGTCAGCGCGACCAGCTGGTCTCCACGCTGCTGCCCTCGCTCATGACCGAGCTGCGGACCCAGACCGCCGACAAGGGCACCACCCGCAAGACGCTGTGGCGGCTCTTCGACGGGGCGCTGGTCGAGTCCGTCCTCATGCGTTACCCCGGCCGCACCACGATGTGCGTCTCCTCCCAGGCCGGCTGCGGCATGGCCTGCCCGTTCTGCGCCACCGGCCAGGGCGGCCTGCAGCGCAACATGTCCACCGCCGAGATCGTCGAGCAGGTCATGGCCGGCGCCCGCAGCCTCGAGCGCGGCGAGGTCCCCGGTGGCCCCGGCCGCGTCAACAACGTCGTGTTCATGGGCATGGGCGAGCCGCTGGCCAACTACAAGGCCGTCGTCGGCGCCGTCCGCAGGCTCACCGACCCGGCGCCCGACGGGCTCGGCATGTCGGCCCGCGGCGTCACCGTCTCCACCGTCGGCCTGGTGCCCCGCATCCGTCAGCTCAAGGACGAGAACGTGCCGGTCACGCTCGCGCTGAGCCTGCACGCGCCCGACGACGAGCTGCGCAACGAGCTCGTGCCGATCAACACCCGCTTCTCGGTCGCCGAGACCGTCCAGGCGGCGTGGGAGTACGCCCAGGCCACCAAGCGCCGCGTCTCCATCGAGTACGCGATGATGGCCGGCATCAACGACCAGGCGTGGCGCGCCGACCTGCTCGCCGACGTCCTCTACGGCGAGACCGGCGAGCGCGACTGGGGCTGGGTGCACGTCAACCTCATCCCGCTCAACCCCACGCCCGGCTCGAGGTGGACGGCCTCGGACCCGAAGGACGAGGCCGAGTTCGTGCGTCGTCTCGAGGCGCGCGGCATCCCCGCGACCGTCCGCGACACCCGCGGCCAGGAGATCGACGGCGCCTGCGGCCAGCTCGCCGCCTCGGAGGCCTGAGCCGCGTGCCGCTGGACCTGGCCCGCGTCGCCGCCGAGAGCGCCGCGTGGACCTGGTACCCGGACGACGCCCGGGTCGTCGAGACGGACGAGCACCTGCTCGTCGCCTACCCGGACTGGTTCCACGAGCCGCTCCAGCTGCTCCGGCTGCACATCTCGCGCCCGGTCGCGGGCGTGCTCGAGGAGGTCCTGGACGCTGCGCGCGACCTCGCCGCCGGTCGGCCGGCGCTCACCCACCTGGCCGTGCAGGTGCGGATGGACGCGCCCGCCGACCTCGTGCCGGAGCTGCGACGCCGCGGTGCCGAGGTGGCCGAGACGCTCGACGTGCTGGCCGCCGACCTGTCCGGGTGCTCCTCGGGCGGTGCCGCCGACCTGGGGGAGTGGCCCGGGGTCACCGTCTCCTGGGTGGACGACCTGCCCACCGCCCGGGACTTCGGCGCGGTCGAGGCGTCCGTGTTCGGCGGTGAGGTGCCCGACCCGGCCGACACCGCGCGCGCCGAGCGGTCGCTGGCCGAGGCCCGGGCCGAGCTGGCCACGGGTGCCGGGCAGCTCGTCGCCTACCTGGAGGGGCGCGCCGTCGGCGTGGCCGGCCTGGCCCGGGGCTCGGCGACCGCCCGGCTCTGGGGCGGCGGCGTGCTCGAGGACGCACGCGGGCGTGGCGTCTACCGGGCGCTGCTCGCGTCCCGGCTCGAGCGCGGCGTGCTGCTGGGAGCCGACCTGGCCCTGGTGAAGGGACGGGTCGAGACCTCGGCCCCCATCCTGCGCCGTGCGGGCTTCGAGGTCGTCGGCCGCGAGGAGACGCTGCGCCTGCCGCTGTGACCGCCGACCCCGGTCCCACGACGGCCGTGGCCGGCCTCTGGCCCGGGTTCGGACGCTGTTCACCCACCCGACGGCGACATCGCCCCGAGAGGTAGACCCCTGGTCGGCCACGGCTCGGAACCTGAGGGCCATGAGCACGCTGACGGCGTCCGTCACCCCCTCGTCCCCGCACGACACCCCGCGCGACTCGGCACGAGACACCCTGCGCGTCCTGCCCCGCACCGGCGGCCAGGAGCGGCTGCGGGTGCTGGTGGTCACCGAGTCGTTCCTGCCGGCGGTGAACGGGGTGACCAACTCGGTGCGTCGGGTGCTCGAGCACCTCGCCGAGGAGGGTCACGTCGCCGAGCTGGTCGCCCCCAGCGGGCCGGCCACCTACTGCGGCTTCCCGGTCACGCAGGCGTTCTCCACGCCGCTGCCGTGGTACCCGAACTTCCGTCTCGGCCTGGAGACGCGGCGGCGGCTGCGGCAGGTCATGCTGCGCTTCCGCCCCGACGTCGTGCACATCGCCTCGCCCGCCACCCTGGGGCACCAGGCGGCGCTGGCGGCGGCGCAGTGCGGGGTCCCGTCCGTGGCGATCTACCAGACCGACATGGTCAGCTTCGCCGACCGCTACGTCCCCGGTGCGGGTGGGCGGGCGATGGCCGCGCTGACCCGCCGCATCCACACCCGCGTCGACCGGACGCTGGCGCCCTCCACCGCCTCGCTCGCCCAGCTCGAGGCCCTGGACGTCCCCGAGACCTACCGCTGGCCCCGGGGCGTCGACGCGGTCTCCTTCCACCCGCGGCACCGGGACGAGGCGTGGCGCCGCGACCTCGCCCCCGACGGCCGCGCCCTGGTCGGCTACGTCGGGCGGCTGGCCGCCGAGAAGGAGCTGGACCTGCTGGTCGCGCTGCACGCGGACCCGCGGCTGCGGCTGGTGGTCGTCGGCGGGGGACCGGACGAGGAGCGGCTGCGCGCGGTGCTGCCCGACGCCCACTTCCTCGGGGTGCTGCACGGCGCGGACCTCAGCCGGGCCCACGCGAGCCTCGACGTGTTCGTGCACACCGGCCGGCACGAGACCTACTGCCAGTCCGCGCAGGAGGCGCTGGCCTCCGGCGTCCCGGTGGTGGCGCCCCGCGAGGGCGGCCCCGTGGACGTCGTCCCCGACGGCGTCGGCGGCCTGCTCTTCACCCCCGGCGACGCCTCCGAGCTGGCGGCTCACGTGGGGCGCCTCCTCGACGACCCCGACCTGCGGCGGCGCATGGGTCGCCAGGCCCGGGCGGCCGTGGAGGGCCGGACCTGGCGCGCGGTCAACGAGGCGCTCGTCGAGCACTACAGGGCCGTCGTCGGCGCCCGGGCCGCGGCCGAGCGTCGCTCCCGCAGCGCTGTGTGACCCTGCTGGTCAGTCGGTGAGGAGGGCGGCCGCTTCCTCCACGGTGTCGACGAGGTGCACGTGCTGCTCCATCGCGCGGCCGCGGGCGAGGGCGGAGAGCAGGGGCCAGGCGGGGAGGTCCTCGGTCCAGTAGCGCTCGCCCACGAGCACCATCGGGGCGACGGAGTCCTCGTCCGCGTAGTAGTTCTCGCAGGCGTCCTGGAAGATCTCCTGCACGGTGCCCCCGGCGCCGGGCAGGAAGACGATGCCCGCGTCGCAGACCTCCAGCAGGATCGCCTCGCGGGTGGCGTTGCGGAAGTACTTGGCGATCGCGGTGGCGAACAGGTTCGGCGGCTCGTGCCCGTAGTGCCAGGTCGGGATGCCCAGCGTGCCCGCCTCGGGCGGTGCCGGTGCGTCGGCCAGCACGTCGCGGGCGGTCATGGCCCAGGCGTCGATCGACGGCCGGTACGAGGGGACGACGGCCAGGTGCTCGATCGCGGCGGCCAGCGCGTCCTCGCCGGCCGCGAGGCCACCACCGCCCAGCCGGGCGCCCAGGTTCGCGGCCTCCATCGCCCCGGGACCACCGCCGGTGGTCACCGACAGCGCGGGCCGGCCGGCGCTGGCCGGTGCGGTGGCCAGCAGCAGGCCGAGCCGGGCGGCGTCGGCGTAGGAGATATCACCGCGGGTGGCCTGGTGGCCGCCCATGAGACCCACCAGCGAGCGGCCCTCGCGCCAGCGGCCCAGCGCGAGGTCGATCGCGTGGTCGTGCAGGGCCCGGGCGAGCGTGGGCGGGGTGGTGGAGTCCTCGGGCAGGATCGCCGGGTCCGCCTCCTGGCTCCACGCGTAGGCGCGGCCGTCGAGGCTGTCGGCCCAGGTGGGGCCGTCGAAGAGCTCCTCGGCGGAGTAGAGGTGGCCGCGGTAGCAGTCGACCGGCACGTCGGGCAGCGCCGGCAGGACGAGGGCGCCGCCGGCGTCCACCGCCTCGGCGTCGCCCTCGGCGAACGTGCACCCCAGGAACGTGGCGCCGGAGACGTCGGCCCGCCGCAGGCGATGGCCGACGTGGCGCAGGTCGAGGCCGCGCAGCCGCCAGCCGGAGAGGGTGCGGGCGCCGCGGTCCAGGCGCCGCTCGAGCTCGGCGGTGGAGGTGACGTCGACGGTGCGGCCGCGGGTGTGTCTCACGGGGCAGGACCCTAGCCGCGCGGCGCCCACCCTCCCGGGCGCGCCGGTGCCTCAGCCGGTGCCTCAGCCGATGCGGACGGACAGGCAGGTGACGCAGCCCTCGAGCTTCTCCAGCTCGGAGATGTCGACCGAGACGACCGCGAGGCCGCGACCCTCCAGCAGGGCCCGGGTGCGTGGCGCGGCCGCGGACAGGAGCACCGTGTCGGTGCCGAGGCAGACCACGCACGCCCCCTCGGCCTCGGGGGCCGCGACGAGCCCCGGCCAGGAGGCGGGGTCGTCGATGCCCGCCTCCCAGCCGAGGAACGTCCCGTCCGGCAGGGCCGTGAGGGTGGACTTCAGGTGCAGCACCTTGCTGAGCGGCACGCCCACCAGGTCGGCGCCCTCGTCCGCGAGGTGGCGCCGCATCTGCTCCAGCGCCCCGTGACTGGTGCGGGTGGTCAGCCCGACCCACAGCCTCCCGCCGGCGGCGAGGACGTCGCCACCCTCGAGCGCGTCCGGGCCCTCGATCCGCGCGATCCGGTAGCCGAGGTCGCGCAGCGTGGCCTCGGTGCCCGAGGTCTCCGGACGCCGGGCCAGGTTGCCGGGCCGGCAGATGATCGCCGTGTCCCCGTGGATGACCGCCGTGTCCTCCACGAAGACCGCGTCCGGGCAGGCGTCGGCCGGCGCGACCTCGACCGTGCGCCACCCGTGCTCGCGCAGCGCCGCCACGTAGCCGTCCCACTGCGCGCGCGCCAGGTCGAGGTCGATGTCGGTGCGCGCCCGACGGGTGACGATGCCGTCGGCCAGGAGAGGTCCGGGACGTCGTACCAGCGCGAGCTTCGGCATGGGACGGAGGGTAGCGGGGCCCGGCGACTAGAACGCGTGCGCCATGAGGTCGTCGAACAGGTCGTGCTCGTCGACCTCCAGCCCCTTGGCCGCGAACCACCGCGCCATGTTCGTGCAGTCGCGCATGAGGAAGTCGAAGCCGGCAGGGTTGGCGACCAGGTCGACGACCTGTGGCAGGTCGATGATGACCAGCCGCTCGCCGGCGACCAGCGCGTTGTAGGGGGAGAGGTCGCCGTGCACGAGCCCGGCGCCGACCATCGCGGCCATCGCCTCGCGCAGCTGCTCCCACCATCCCTCCAGGAGCGCGCGGTCGCCGCGGGCGGCCTGGAGCCGGGGCGCGGTCTCGGGGCCGTCCTCGCCCTCGACGGTGATCCACTCCATGAGCAGCTCGGTGCCGTCGACCTGGACGGGGTAGGGGACCGGCAAGCCGAGGCCGTGCAGCCGAACGAGGGCGTCCCACTCCGCCATGGCCCACTGGCCGGCGGCCACCGCGCGCCCGTGCGAGGTCTTCTTCGCCAGGGCGCGCATGTCGCGCGTGTTCCGCACCCGGCGGCCCTCGGTGTAGGTGGAGGCCCGCTGGAAGGAGCGGTGGTCGGAGTCGCGGTACCGCTTGGCGACCAGGACGACGGACTCGCCGAGCGCGTCCGAGCCGGGCACGGCGCGCTCCAGCAGGAACGCGTCCGCCTCCTTGCCGGTCTTGAGGACGCCGAGGTCGGTGTCGACGGCGGCCTGGGAGGTCACCAGCCAGTCCGGCCGGGGCTCGGGGCCGCGGCAGGTCGGCTCGACGGCCAGCCAGGTGGAGAACCGCTGGCCCTCGGCGAGGTCATCGGAGGCGTGGAAGTCGAAGACGAACGCCGGGTCGATGCCGGAGTCGGTGCCGGCCGGTCGGTCGGCGGTGTCCCCGTGGTCGGGGGTCAGGTCAGGGAAGTCGTCCCAGGAGTGGGAGGGAGTGCTCAACGCAGGTGCTCTTTCGAGAGGAGGTGGTCTGGCTCGTGGGCAGGCCGGGGACAGTCATCGACATGTCACGCTCCTCTCGACGGCGGGCGGCACGGCGCGCACCCGGTGGCCCCAGCGTGGGGCACCCCGGGTGCGGGCCGCAACGGGTTTATCCGCGCAGCCGCACCGACAGGCAGGTCACGCAGCCCTCGAGCTTCTCGAACTCGGAGACGTCGACCGCCACCACGCGCAGGCCGCGCTCCTCCAGCAGCGCCCGGGTGCGCGGTGCGGAGGTCGCCATGAGCACCGTGCCGGCGTCCAGGCAGACGACGTGCGCGCCCGGCTCCTCGGGCACCGAGAGGTAGTGCTCCCAGACGTCGGCGTCGTCGACCACCGGGTCCCACCCGAGCACGGTGCCGTCGGGCAGTGCCGTGACGGCCGACTTCAGGTGCAGCACCTTCGCCAGCGGCACCGGGACGACGTGCGCGCCCTCGCGGAGCAGGTGCTCCCCGAGCTGGGCGGCACCGCCGGCCGTGGTGCGGCCGCCGAGGCCCACCCACACGGTGCCGTCGTGCTTGAGCACGTCGCCGCCGTCCAGCGTGTGCGGGGCGTCGATGCGGGCCACGTCGTAGCCGAGGTCGCGCAGGGCGGACTCGGTGGCGGCGGTCTCGGGCCGGCGCGCGGGGTGCCCGGGCCGGGCGATCACGGCGGTGGTGCCGTAGACGACCACGGTGTCCTCGACGAAGACCGCGTCCGGGCAGGAGTCCGCGGCGTCGACCTCGATGGTGTCCCAGCCCTCGGCGCGCAGCGCCGCGACGTAGCCGTCCCACTGCGCGCGGGCCAGGTCGAGGTCGACCGGCGTGCGCTCGAGGTGGGTGACGATGCCGTCGGCGAGCAGCGGACCGGGGCGGCGCACGAGCGCGAGCTTCCTCATGGGAGGCAACCTAGAGCAGCTCGGTGGTGGAGGTGGGGGTCAGCCGAGCAGCGGCGCGACGAGGCGGGCGGCCAGGGAGGGCCGGCCGGTGAGTCGCTCCTCGGCGTCGGCCAGCGTCATGGCCCGCAGGCCGGCGTTGACCCCGAGCCAGCGCAGCGGCTCCGGCTCCCAGGCCGGGGAGCGGTGGCCGACCCAGGGCAGGCGCACCAGGTCGGTGTCGCGGTCGAGGACGAGGTCGCGCAGCGTGCGACCCGCGAGGTTGGTCGTCGACAGCCCGTCGCCCACGTAGCCGCCCGCGTGCGCGAGGCCGGTGGTGCGGTCCAGGCCGACCGAGGCGCACCAGTCGCGGGGGATGCCGAGCGGCCCGCCCCAGGCGTGGGTGACGCGGTGCCCGCGCAGCACCGGGAACATCTCCACGAGCGTGGCCCAGAGCCGCTGGTGCGTGCGTTCGTCGACGTCGTGCCGGGGGTCGATCCGGGAGCGCAGGTGGTACGGCGCGCCGCGGCCGCCGAAGACCAGCCGGTCGTCGGCGGTGCGCTGGCCGTAGACGATGAGGTGGCGGTGGTCGGTGAACGTCTCGCGGCGCGCCAGGCCGATCTCGGCCCACACCTCGGCGGGCAGCGGTTCGGTCGCGATCACCAGCGAGTAGACGGGGATGACGGCGCGCCAGCTGCCCGGCAGCGTCGCGGTCCAGGCCTCGGTGGCACGCACGACCACCTCGGCGCGCACCCGGCCGTGCGGGGTGCGGGCCACGCCGGGCTCGATCGCGGTGACCTCGGTTCCCTCGTGGACGGTGCCGCCCCGCGCCTCGACCGCGCGGGCCAGGCCCCGGGTCAGGCGGACGGGGTGCACCGCGGCGCAGTCGGGCGTCCAGGTGCCGCCCAGGGTGCCGGTGGCGGCGAGCACCCCGCGAGTGGCGTCGGCGTCGAGGAACGCCAGCTCCGCCTCGTCCCGGCCCCAGGTGCGGGCGTGGGCGACCTCGGCGCGCGCCCGGGCCAGCTGGGCGGGGGAGCGGGCGAGGTCGATGGTGCCGCCCTTGGCGGCCCGGGCGTCGATGCCCTCGGCCTCCGCGACCCGCAGCACCTCGTCGACGGTGTCGCGCATGGCGCGGTGCTGGGCGAGGGCCGCCTCGCGGCCGTGCTCGGCGGCCAGCGTGTCCAGGGAGGCGGGGAAGAGCGCGGAGCACCAGCCGCCGTTGCGCCCCGAGGCGCCGAACCCGACCTCCTCCTTCTCCAGCACGACCACGCGCAGGGTGGGGTCGGCCTCCAGGAGGTAGTAGGCGGTCCACAGCCCGGTGAGGCCGCCGCCGACGATCGCGACGTCGGCGTCGGTGTCCCCGGGCAGGGCGGGGCGGTGCAGGACGGGGCGGTGCAGGACGGGGCGGGGCGGCGCGTCCTCGGCGGTGTCGTGCCACAGGGAGACGCCGGGCCGCAGCCCGGCGGAGCCCCCGCGGGGGTCGGTCACCGCACTCCCCAGGAGTAGGTCTGCTTGCGCAGCTGGAGGTACATGAACGTCTCGGTGCCGGTGACGCCCTCGATCGCGCGGATCTGGCCGGAGATGAGGGCCAGCAGCGCCTCGTCGCTCTCGGCCACGACCTCGGCGAGGAGGTCGTAGGTGCCGGCGGTGATGACGACGTAGTCGACCGCGTCGATCGCCGCCAGGGCGTCGGCGACGGGCTCGAGCGGCCCGGCGCACCGGATGCCGACCATGGCCTGGCGCGCGAAGCCGAGCTCCATGGGGTCGGTGACCGCCACGACCTGCATGACGCCGGCCTCGGTCAGCCGCTGCACCCGCTGGCGCACGGCGGCCTCGGAGAGCCCGACGACCTTGCCGATGGCGGCGTAGGAGCGGCGTCCGTCCTGCTGGAGCTGCTCGATGATCGCCTTGGAGACGTCGTCCATGACGACGTGCTTCTCGGCCTTCTCGCTGGTGCGCTTGTCTCGACTCATCGGCCCGGAGTCTTCCAGCGGCACGCCACCCCTGTCCACGAGTTGCCTACTGATCTCGTTGCGATTGTGTTTCCTATCGACGGTTTCCCTTGTTGTGCAGCGTCAGCACTGCCAGGATCGCCACTCAGTCGGGGTCGAGATCTATGATTCCGTAGCCATGTGTGGCCCAGGCCACATCTTCACGGCCGGGAGAAGCCCGGCGGACCGCAGCGACCAACGCCCCTCACGGAGGACACAGTGGACACTGACCGGATGCGCATGCAGATGCTGGCCGAGGCCCTGCGGGCCGGAGGCCCCCGCGCCGGCCGCGGCATCGGCCGGCGGAACTTCCTGCGTGGTGCCGGCGTCGGCGCCCTCGCGCTGGGCGCCCCCTCGCTGCTCGCTGCCTGCGGCACGCAGTCCCAGGTGCAGTCCGAGGAGACCTGTGGCTCCACCGACCTCTCCGACACCGAGAAGACGCTGATCTTCTCGAACTGGCCCGAGTACATCGACGTCAAGGGCAAGCGGATGCCGACGCTCGAGGGCTTCGAGACCGAGTCGGGCATCACCGTCACGTACAACACCGACGTCAACGACAACAACGAGTTCTTCGGCAAGGTGAAGGACCAGCTCGGCGCCTGCGAGCCGATCGGTCGCGACATCATCACGATGACCGACTGGATGGCCGCCCGGATGATCGGGCTGGGCTGGATGCAGGAGCTCGACAAGGACAACATGCCCAACGTGGTGTCCAACCTGAAGGCGGACCTCCAGTCGCCGACGTGGGACCCCGACCGCAGCTACTCCGTGCCGTGGCAGTCCGGCCTGACGGGCATCGCCTACAACGCCAAGTACACCGGCGAGGTCTCCTCCTTCGAGGAGCTGATGACCCGCACCGACCTCAAGGGCAAGGTCTCGCTGCTCTCCGAGATGGGCGACACCATGCTGTTCATGCTGCTGCTCGAGGGGGCGAACCCCGAGGACTTCACCGACGAGCAGTGGTCCGCGGCCATCGGCCGGCTCGAGGGCTACGTCGGCAGCGGCCAGATCCGCCGCTTCACCGGCAACGACTACATCCGCGACCTCAACGCGGGCAACGTGGTGGCCTGCGAGGCCTGGTCCGGCGACGTCATCGCCATGCAGTACGACAACCCCGACATCAAGTGGGTCGTGCCCGAGGAGGGCCTGTCGCTGTGGAGCGACAACATGATGGTGCCCAACAAGGCCGACCACAAGGCGAACGCCGAGGCCCTGATGGACTACTACTACCAGCCCGAGGTCGCCGCGACCCTGGCCGCGTGGGTCAACTACATCTGCCCCGTCGAGGGCGCCCAGGAGGCCATGGAGAAGGTCGACCCGTCGCTGGTCGACAACGAGCTGATCTTCCCGTCCGAGGACTTCCTGAAGAACGCCTACGGCTTCATGGAGCTGGACGAGACGACCCGCCAGGCCTACGACAAGGACTTCGCGCAGGTGATCGGGGCGTGAGCGCCGCGGCCCCCGCCGGCGCCGCGCCCACCGAGGGCACCAGCGCCGGCACCGACCTGGTGCTCCGTGGCCTGCGCAAGTCCTACGGCTCGTTCACCGCCGTCCACGACCTCGACCTGGTCGTGCCCTCGGGCTCGTTCTTCGCGCTGCTCGGCCCCTCGGGCTGCGGCAAGACCACGACCCTGCGGATGGTCGCCGGCCTCGAGGAGCCGACGTCGGGCCAGATCATGCTCGGCGGCTCCGACGTGAGCCGGCTCAAGCCCTACAAGCGCCCGGTCAACACCGTCTTCCAGTCCTACGCGCTGTTCCCGCACCTGAGCATCGCGGAGAACGTCGCCTTCGGGCTCAAGCGCCGCGGCAAGAAGAAGGTGGACGCCGAGGTGGCGGCGATGCTGGAGCTGGTCGAGCTCTCGGACCTGGCCAAGCGTCGCCCCGCCCAGCTCTCCGGCGGCCAGCAGCAGCGCGTGGCGCTGGCCCGCGCGCTCATCAACCGGCCCCAGGTGCTGCTGCTCGACGAGCCGCTCGGCGCCCTCGACCTCAAGCTGCGCCGGCAGATGCAGCTGGAGCTCAAGCACATCCAGACCGAGGTCGGCCTCACGTTCGTGCACGTCACCCACGACCAGGAGGAGGCCATGACCATGGCCGACACCGTCGCGGTGATGAACAAGGGCCGCATCGAGCAGATGGGCGCCCCCGAGGACCTGTACGAGAACCCCGCCACCACCTTCGTGGCGAACTTCCTCGGCCAGTCCAACCTGGTCGCCGGCTCCGTGGTCGAGGGCGGTGGCGAGACCGTCACCCTCGACGTGCAGGGCACCCGGCTGACCGCGCCCCGCGCGCGCCTGGCCACCGACGCGCCGCAGGTGTGGGTCGGGGTCCGCCCGGAGAAGATCACCCTGACCCGGGCCGGGTCGCCCGCCCCGTCCGCCGCCGCGGGCAACCTGCTGGCCGGTGGCGTCGTGACCGACATCAGCTTCGTCGGCGTGAGCACCCAGTACGTGGTGCGCATGCCCTGGGGTCAGGAGCTCTCGGTGTTCCTGCAGAACACCGGCGCGCACGAGCGACTGGTCGTGGGCGACGCCGTGGACCTGCACTGGTCGCCGGACCACACCTTCTGCCTCGACGCCTCCCAGGACGCCCGCGCGGGCGTGGAGGAGGACGAGTCGTGAGCGCGGCCTCCCACCTGCCCGGCGGGGGAGCGAGCGCGGCCCCGGACGACGCGCCCCGCAAGCGCGGCCTCGGCGGCTACCTCCTGCTCTCGCCCGGTGGCCTGTGGCTGGTCGTGTTCTTCGTCGTCCCGACCGTCACGCTCGTCGCCACCAGCCTGTACGACCCCTCGGGGTCGCTGCAGCTGGGCTACGCGATGACCTGGCACTGGCAGAACTACACCGACGCGGTCGTCGACTACGGCCCGCAGCTGCTGCGCTCGCTGCAGTACGCCGTGATCGCCACGATCGCCTGCGTGCTGATGGGCTACCCGCTGGCCTACGCCATCGCGTTCAAGGGCGGCCGGTTCAAGAACCTCATGCTGGTCGCCGTCATCGCGCCGTTCTTCACCAGCTTCCTGGTGCGGACGCTGTCGTGGCAGTACATCCTCGGCGACAACGAGGCCGTGGTCTCGCTGCTGCGCTGGCTGCACGTGCTCGGCCCGGAGGGGCACCTGCTCGCCACCCCGTTCGCAGTGATCACCGGCCTGACCTACAACTTCCTGCCGTTCCTGGTGCTGCCGCTCTACGCCTCCCTGGAGAAGGTCGACCGACGGCTGCTCGAGGCGGCCTCGGACCTGTACGCCTCGCCGTTCACGGCGTTCCGCAAGGTCACGCTGCCCCTGTCGATGCCGGGCCTCGTGGCCGGCACGCTGCTGACGTTCATCCCGGCCGCCGGTGACTACATCAACTCCGAGCTGCTGGGCAACCCGACCACACGCATGGTCGGCAACGAGATCCAGGACCTGTTCGCGGCCGGTGACTACCCCACGGCCTCGTCGCTGTCGGTGATCCTCATGGCCGCCATCGTCCTGCTCGTCGCGATCTACGTGCGGCGGGCCGGCACCGAGGAGCTCGTGTGAGCACTGCAACCCCTTCCGCCACCGCTCCCGCCCCGCGGTCCGCCGGCAGCCGGTTCACCCGCTGGCTCGGCGACAACGTCGTGCTCCTCGTGGGCCTGCTGGTGCTGCTGTACATGTTCACGCCGGTCTTCGTCGTGATCCTGATGTCGTTCAACGACCCGGCGGCGCGCAACTCCTACAGCTTCGACGGGTTCACCCTCGACAACTGGACCAACATCTGCGGCCCGCTCGGCATGTGCGAGGCACTGCGCGTCAGCATCGAGATCGGCGTGCTCGCCACGCTGGTCGCGACGCTGCTGGGCACGCTGATGGCCTTCGCGATGGTCCGGCACCGCTTCCGCGGCCGGGCCGCGGCCAACATCGTCATCTTCCTGCCGATGGCCACCCCCGAGGTCGTGATGGGCTCCTCGCTGCTGGCCCTGTTCGTCAACGGCGGCGTCTCCGGCCTGCTGGGCTTCTGGACGATCCTCATCGCCCACATCATGTTCTGCCTGTCCTTCGTGGTGGTGACCGTCAAGGCGCGGCTCGCGGGTCTCGACCCGCGGCTGGAGCAGGCGGCGATGGACCTCTACGCCAACGAGTGGCAGACGTTCTGGCGGATCAGCTTCCCGCTGGTCTTCCCGGGCATCCTGGCCGCGGCGCTGCTGTCGTTCTCGCTGTCCTTCGACGACTTCATCATCACCAACCTCAACGCCGGCCAGGAGGTCACCTTCCCGATGTTCGTGTGGGGCGCGGCCCAGCGCGGCATCCCGGCCCAGATCAACGTGGTCGGCACGATCATGTTCCTCATCGCCCTCGCGGCCGTGGTCGCCGGCGACGTGCTGGCGCGGCGTCGCGCGGGTCGATGAGCCTGCGCGGCGGTCTGCTCGGCCGGCTGGGTGATCAGGGTGGCGGCGGCGCGGCCGCCGGCTCCCTCGCGGACGCCGCCCCGCTGCCGTTCTGGCTCGACGACCCGGCTCGCCCCGAGGCGCTCGCGCCGCTGGTGGGGGAGGCTGAGGCCGACCTCGTGGTGGTCGGGGGCGGCTACACCGGCCTGTGGACCGCGCTGCTGGCTCGGGAGCGGCACCCGGGTCGCTCCGTGGTGCTGCTCGAGGCCGGACGCTGCGGGGACGAGGCGTCCGGCCGCAACGGCGGCTTCGCCTCGGCCTCGCTGACCCACGGGTTCGGCAACGGCCTGGAGCGCTGGCCCGACGAGCTGGCCACCCTCGACCGGCTCGGTGCCGAGAACCTCGCCGACATGGGTGCCGACATCGCCCGGCACGGCATCGACTGCGACTTCTCCCCGGTCGGGGAGCTCACGGTGGCCACCCGCCCGCACCACGTCGAGGAGCTCGCGGAGCTGCACGACGCCATGACGTCCCACGGGGCGTCCGGGAGCCTGCTGTCGGCCGAGGAGACCCGGGCGATGGTCGACTCGCCGACCTACCTGGGCGCGCTGCACGAGCCCGACGGCACCGCCCTCGTCGAGCCCGCCCGGCTGGCGTGGGGGCTGCGGCAGGCGTGCCTCGACGCCGGCGTGGTCATCCACGAGCAGACCAAGGCGGTCACGCTGGAACGGCGGGGTGCCGGCGTCCACGTGGGGACCTCTGCTTCTGCCACCGGTGCCACCGGAGGCGTCCGCGCCTGGTCCGTGGTGCTCGCGACCAACGCCTTCCCCTCGCTGCTGCGTCGCCTCGACCTCATGACCGTGCCCGTCTACGACCACGTGCTGATGACCGAGCCGCTCACGCCCGAGCAGAAGGCCGCCATCGGCTGGGAGGGGCGGCAGGGGATCGGGGACGCCGCCAACCAGTTCCACTACTACCGGCTCACGCGCGACGACCGCATCCTGTGGGGCGGGTACGACGCCGTCTACCACTACGGCTCGCGGATCGCCCCCGAGCTGGAGCAGCGCGAGGCGACGCACCGGATGCTGGCCGAGCACTTCTTCGAGACCTTCCCCCAGCTGGAGGGGCTGCGGTTCACGCACCGCTGGGGCGGCGTCATCGACACGTGCACCCGGTTCAACGCCTTCTACGGCACCGCGCTGGGTGGCCGGGTCTCGTACGCGCTCGGCTTCACCGGCCTGGGCGTCGCGGCCACCCGCTTCGCCGGACTGGTCGTCCTGGACCTCCTCGACGGCGCCGACACCGAGCGGACCCGTCTGCGGATGGTGCGCGAGAAGCCGCTGCCGTTCCCGCCCGAGCCGCTGCGCGCCCTGGGCATCAACCTCACCCGCTGGTCCCTCGACCACGCCGACACCCATGCCGGCCGGCGCAACCTGTGGCTGCGTGCCCTCGACCGCGCCGGCCTGGGCTTCGACTCCTGACCCCGCCGAGGCGGGGAGACGCGGACGGGCCCGGCCCATCGTGGTGGATGGACCGGGCCCGTGCCGGGGAGCCCGGAGAGGCTCAGAGCATCGCGGACGCCTTCTCGAGGACGACGCGGAGCACCTGCTCCATCTCGTCGAACTCGGCCTGGCCGCAGATCAGCGGCGGGGACAGCTGGATGACCGGGTCGCCACGGTCGTCGGCGCGGCAGTAGAGGCCCTGGTTGAACAGCTCCTTGGAGACGAACCCGTAGAGGATGCGCTCGGACTCCTCGGCGGTGAAGGACTCCTTGGTGGCCTGGTCCTTGACGAGCTCGATGCCGTAGAAGAACCCGTCACCGCGGACGTCGCCGACGATCGGCAGGTCGCGCAGCTTCTCCAGGGTGGCGCGGAACGCGTCGCGGTTGTCGCGCACGTGCTCGAGGACGTTCTCCTCCTCGAACAGCTGCAGGTTGCGCAGGCCGACGGCCGCGGAGACCGGGTGGCCGCCGAAGGTGTAGCCGTGCAGGAACGACTCGGTGCCCTGCAGGAACGGCTCCATCAGCCGGTCGGAGGCGATCATCGCGCCGAGCGGGGAGTAGCCGGAGGTGAGGCCCTTGGCCGAGGTGATGATGTCGGGCTGGTAGCCGAAGCGCTCGGCGCCGAACATGTGGCCCAGGCGGCCGTAGGCGCAGATGACCTCGTCGGAGACCAGCAGCACGTCGTGCTCGTCGCAGATCTCGCGCACCCGCTCCCAGTAGCCCGGGGGCGGCGGGAAGCAGCCGCCGGCGTTCTGCACGGGCTCGAGGAAGACGGCCGCGACGGTCTCGGCGCCCTCGTTCTCGATCGCGATGCCCACCTGGTCGGCCGCCCACCGGCCGAACGCCTCCGGGTCGGAGCCGTCCATGAGGCCGGCGGTGATCTCGTGGGCGCGGTAGACGTTGGTGTTCGGCACCCGGAAGGTGGACGGCACCAGCGGCTCGAACGGGGCCTTGAGGCCCGGCAGCCCGGTGATCGAGAGCGCCCCCTGGGTGGTGCCGTGGTAGGCGACGGCTCGGCTGATCACCTTGTGCTTCATCGGCTTGCCGGTGAGCTTGAAGTAGTTCTTGGCGAGCTTCCAGGCCGACTCGACCGCCTCGCCGCCACCGCTGGTGAAGAAGACGCGGTTCAGGTCGCCCGGGGCGTAGCCGGCCACCTTCTCGGCCAGCTCGATCGCGGCCGGGTGGGCGTAGGACCACAGCGGGTGGAAGGCCAGCTGCTTGGCCTGCTCGGCAGCGGCGTCGGCCAGCTCCGTGCGGCCGTGGCCGAGCTGGTTGACGAACAGGCCGGCCAGGCCGTCCAGGTACTTCCGCCCGTGGCTGTCGTAGATGTAGGCGCCCTCGCCGCGGACGATCACGGGCACGTCCTCGGTCGCGTACCGACCGTGCTGCGTGAAGTGCATCCACAGGTGGTCCTTGGCGGCGCGCTGGAGGTGCTCGTAGTCCGTCATGGGGCCATCGTGACGGAGGGGTCGGGTGCAAGGCAAGCCCTGGGCGACGAAATCCGTCGCCATGACGACAAATGGGTGCGGATTCGGTTGTGACGAATGCGTTACGCGGAGGTTATGGATGACGCGCCTCTCGTGCCGGGGCCCGGCGCGCTGGTAGGAACGGGGCATGACGAGCACCCTGTTCACCGGCGGTGGCGTGTTCGACGGTCATCGCTACCGCGGCGCCGCCGACGTCCTCGTGGTCGACGGGCGGGTGGCGGTCGTCGCGGCTCCCGGCGAGGTCGGCGCAGCCCCCGACGTGGCGGTGGTGGACGCCGACGGCGCGCTGCTCCTGCCCGGCTTCACCGACGCCCACGTGCACGCCGTGCAGGGCGGTCTCGAGCGCATCCGGTGCGACCTCTCGGAGGCCTCGACGGCAGCGGCGTACCAGCGCGTGGTCGGCGACTACGCCCTCGCCCACCCCGAGGCGGCCTGGGTGCAGGGCGGCGGCTGGGCGATGAGCGCGTTCCCCGGCGGCACGCCGACCGCCGACCTGCTCGACGCCGTCGTGCCCGACCGGCCCGTCTTCCTGCCCAACCGCGACCACCACGGCGCCTGGGTCAACAGCCGAGCCCTGGCGCTGGCCGGGATCGACGAGCACACGCCCGACCCGGCCGACGGCCGCATCGAGCGCGACGCGCAGGGCCGCCCCACCGGCACCCTGCACGAGGGCGCGATGCACCTCGTCTCGCGCTTGCTGCCGCCCACGCACGCGAGCGAGCACGACGCCGCGCTCGCCGAGGCTCAGCGCTACCTGCACTCCGTCGGGGTCACCGGCTGGCAGGATGCCATCGTCGGCGCCTACGCGGGCATGGACGACCCGGGGCCGGCCTACGTCCGGGCCGCCCGCGCCGGCACGCTCACCGCGGACGTCGTCGGGGCGCTGTGGTGGGACCGCGAGCGCGGCCTCGAGCAGCTGCCCGACCTGCTCGCGCTGCGGGCCGCCTACACGACCGGCCGGTTCCGGGCGACGAGCGTGAAGGTCATGCAGGACGGCGTCGCCGAGAACGGCACCGCCGCCATGCTCGAGCCCTACCTCGACCGCTGCGGCCACCCGACGTCCGCCTCCGGCCACTCCTTCGTGGACCCGCACGTGCTCCGCACGGCCGTGCCGGTGCTGGCCGCCGCCGGGTTCCAGGTGCACGTGCACGCCATCGGTGACCGCGGGGTGCGCGAGGCCCTGGACGCCTTCGAGTCCCTGGACGAGGCGGGGCGGTCGCTGCGCCACCACCTGGCGCACCTGCAGGTGGTGCACCCCGACGACGTCCCGCGCTTCGCCGAGCTCGGCCTGACGGCCAACATGCAGACCCTCTGGGCCTGCCTGGACGAGCAGATGGCCGAGCTGACGATCCCCTTCCTCGGGCCCGAGCGGTCGGCCTGGCAGTACCCGTTCGGGGACCTGCACCGCGCGGGCGCGGCGCTGGCGGCCGGCTCCGACTGGCCGGTCTCCACCCCGGACCCGCTCGCGGCGCTGCACGTGGCCGTCAACCGCGTCGAGCGCGGCGCCGACGGGCCGGCCGGCCACGAGCCCTTCCTGCCCGAGCAGGCGCTGCCCCTGGAGGTGGCCCTGGCCGCCTACACCTCCGGCAGCGCCGGCCTCAATGGGCGGCACGACGCCGGTCGGCTCGCGCCCGGGGCGGTGGCGGACCTCGTCCTGCTGGACCGCGACGTGTGCGCCGGCCCCGTCGAGGAGGTCGGCGCGGCCGGGGTGGTCGGCACCTGGGTGGCCGGCGAGCAGGTGCACGGCGCGACCTGATCGCGACCGTGATGGGGTCGGCGCAACGGATTCCGTGTGACACGGCGGTTACAACTACTGATCCGGTTGTCGAATCCGTTGTCGGCGGGCCGATACATCCCTAGGCTGCGGCGCATGGCCGACACGACCTTCTCCAACGTCATCAACGGCGAGCTGGTGCCCGCCGCCTCCGGCGAGACCTACGACGTCATCGACCCCACCACGGGCGGCGTGTACGCGCAGGCCCCGATGTCGGGCACCGAGGACGTCGACCGGGCCTACGCGGCGGCCGACGCGGCGTTCGAGGGCTGGGGCTGGGAGACCACCCCGCAGGACCGCGCCCGCGCGCTGCTCAAGCTGGCCGACGCGATCGAGGAGCGGGCCGAGGAGATCGCCCGGGTCGAGTGCGCCGACACCGGCAAGCCGTTCCAGCTGACCATGGACGAGGAGATGGGCTACGCCCACGACCACTTCCGGTTCTTCGCGGGCGCCGCGCGCATCCTGGAGGGCCGCTCGGCCGGGGAGTACATGACCGACCACACCTCGTTCGTGCGGCGCGAGCCGATCGGCGTCGTGGGCCAGGTGACGCCCTGGAACTACCCGCTCATGATGATGATCTGGAAGATCGCGCCCGCGCTGGCGGCCGGCAACACGATCGTGCTCAAGCCCAGCGACACCACGCCCGCCTCGTCCACCCTGCTGGCCGAGATCGCGCAGGAGTTCCTGCCGCCGGGCGTGCTGAACGTCGTGTGCGGCGACCGCGACACCGGCCGGGCGCTGGTCTCGCACCCCACCCCGCAGATGGTGGCCATCACCGGCTCCGTGCGCGCCGGCATGCAGGTCGCCGAGGCCGCCTCGTCCGACCTGAAGAAGGTCCACCTCGAGCTCGGCGGCAAGGCGCCCGTCATCGTCTTCGACGACGCGGACGTGGCCAGGACCGCCGAGGGGATCGCCGGCGCCGGGCTGTTCAACGCCGGCCAGGACTGCACGGCCGCGACCCGCGTCCTGGCCGCCCCCGGGATCCACGACGACCTCGTGGCCGCCCTGGCCGAGGCCGCGCAGGGGATGCCGACCGGTCGCCCCGACGAGGAGGGCGTCTACTACGGGCCCCTGAACAACGCCAACCAGCTGGCGCACGTGTCCGGCATGGTCGACCGCCTGCCGGACCACGCCGAGATCGTCACCGGCGGCGCCCGCAAGTACGACGAGGGCTACTTCTACGAGCCCACCGTCGTCTCGGGGCTGCGGCAGGACGACGAGCAGGTGCAGAACGAGATCTTCGGGCCGGTGATGACCGTGCAGAAGTTCTCCGACGAGGCCGAGGCGCTGCGCTGGGCCAACGACTCCAAGTACGGGCTGGCCTCCTCGGTGTGGACCGCCGACCACGGCCGGGCCATGCGCGTCTCGCGGCGTCTCGACTTCGGGGCGGTGTGGATCAACACCCACATCCCGTTCCTCTCCGAGATGCCCCACGGCGGGTTCAAGCACTCGGGCTACGGCAAGGACCTGTCCATGTACGGGTTCGAGGACTACACGCGCGTCAAGCACGTCATGAGCTACATCGGCGAGTAGGGGGTACCGGCGGTGGACGGGCTCCGCCCCGAGAGGGAGCCCGCCCCGGGGGGAGCGGGGGCCGAGCGGACGCTCAGCCCTGGAGCCCGTCCACCGTCATCTCTCCCGCGTCGAGGCGCAGCAGCATCTCCCGCACGGCCGCCGAGTCGTAGCGGCCGCTGGCCCGGGCGTCGAGCAGCGCCTCGCGCTGGTCGTCGATGATCGCCTGCCGCACCCGCCGGTACTCGGTGATCCGGCGGTGCCGGTCGGCCTCGTCGTCGCCCGCCCACAGCGTGTAGCGCTCGGGGTGGGAGGCCTCGCGGGCCTGGTCGAGCACCAACCACTCCACCTGGCGGCCGTCGAGACCGTTCGCGGCGATGTCGCCGGTGGTGGAGTCGGCCACCCCCGCGAGCAGCTCGGCCAGCGACGTGCCGTGCTCGCGGCGCACGTCGCGGCGGTCCACGCGCGCCCCCAGCCTCGTGACCAGCCAGGAGAGCGTCCCGCCCTGGAGGACGAGGGTGGCGACCGCCAGGGCGAACGCGGTGAGCACCAGCAGCGGCCGGTGGGCCGTGCCGGCGGGGATCGTCTGCGCGGCCGCCAGCGTGACGGCGCCGCGCAGGCCCGCCCAGAACAGCACCCCGCCGTCGCGCTTGCGCAGCTGCTCGTCGGCGTAGAAGCGCAGGTCGGCCTCCCGGCGCTCCAGCTCGGTACGGACCCGCGAGGCGCGCCGCTCGGCCGCCGCGGGGTCGTGCCGGCGGGTGACCGAGCGCTCCAGGCGTCCCTGCCAGTGACGGCGGACGGCCTCGGTGCGGGCGCGTCCGCGGGCGTGCTCGGTGCCTGCGCGCGCCACCAGCGTGGCCACGAACGCCGCCCGCACGCCCCACAGCACCAGGAGGCAGCAGCCGCCGACCAGCGCCACGTCGACCCAGGTGCGCGAGTCGGCGCGGAAGTCCTCCACCAGCCCCCGCGTCTGCAGACCCATCAGCAGGAACACGGCGCCCTCGAGCAGGAACGAGACCGAGTGCCAGTTGGTCGACTCGGCGCGGCGGACGGCGGCGGGCAGCTCGTGCACGCGGCGGGCACTGACCACCAGGCCGGCGACCACGGCGGCGACCAGGCCGGACGCGCCGGCCTCCTCGGCGGGGAAGAACGCCAGGTACGGCACCACGAACGAGGTCGCGACGTTGAGCGTGTCGTCGGCGATCCGGCTGCGCACCTGCAACGTCAGCCAGCCCACGACCGCGCCGACCAGCACGGCGACGACCAGCGACCGCAGCAGGTCGCCCGCCACGCCGCCCACCGTGAGCGCACCGCCGGCGACGGCCGAGCGCAGCAGCACCAGGGCGGTGGCGTCGTTGAGCAGGCCCTCGCCGTCCAGCACCGTGACCACGCGCGGGGCGACCCCGGCCTCCTTGACGATCGAGGTGGCCACCGCGTCCGTCGGGCTGATCACGGCGCCCAGGGCCATGCCGGCCGCGAAGCCGACGCCGGGCACGAGCGCGGAGACCACGAGCCCGCAGAGCAGGGCGCTGACCACCACGACGACCACGGAGAGCCAGGTGATCGAGCGCAGCTCGCGGCGGAAGTCCAGGGTCGGCATGTTCACCGCCGAGGCGTAGAGCAGCGGCGGCAGGATGCCGGCGAGCACCAGGTCGGGGTCGACCTCCACCACGTCGACGCCCGGCGCGTAGCTGAGCGCCACGCCGCCGGCCACCAGCGCCAGGGGAGCGGCCACCCCGATGCGCGGGGCCAGGGCGCTGACGGCGACGAGGACGACGAAGCAGACGATCAGCAGGCCGGGTGTCACGTCCTCGATGATGCCGGGTCGGCGGGCACGTCCACGGGGCTGCCAGGATGTGGCCGTGAGCAGCGCGACACCGTCCCCCTCCGACTCCCCGCCGAGCGGAGCCACGTCGCCCGAGCGGCGCGACGTGGTGGTCCTCGGCTCGACCGGCTCCATCGGGACGCAGGCGCTGGACCTCGTCCGCGCCAACCCCGACCGGTTCCGGGTCGTCGGCCTGACCGCGGGCGGGTCGCACCCGGACCTGTTCGCCGCCCAGGTCGAGGAGTTCGCCCCCGCGTTCAGCGGGCTGGGGGAGTCCGCCTCGGTGGAGGCGGCGGCACAGGAGTGCGACGTCGTCCTCAACGGCATCACCGGCGCCGTGGGGCTGCGCCCGACGCTGGCGGCGCTGGACGCCGGCAACACCCTCGCCCTGGCCAACAAGGAGTCGCTGATCATCGGCGGTCCGCTGGTCAAGGAACGGGCGCGGCCGGGGCAGATCGTGCCGGTCGACTCCGAGCACTCGGCGATCGCGCAGTCGCTGCGGGCGGGCTCGGCCGCCGAGGTGCGGCGCCTGGTGGTGACCGCGTCGGGCGGGCCGTTCCGCGGCCGCACCCGCGAGCAGCTCGCCGAGGTCACCCCGGCGCAGGCGCTGGCGCACCCGAACTTCGCGATGGGCACGGTCATCACCACGAACTCGGCGACGCTGGTGAACAAGGGCCTGGAGGTGATCGAGGCGCACCTGCTCTTCGACGTGCCGTTCGAGGCCATCGACGTGGTGGTGCACCCGCAGCAGTACATCCACTCGATGGTCGAGTTCACCGACGGTGCCGTCGTCGCCCAGATCGGGCTGCCGACCATGCTCGTGCCGATCGCGCTCGGCCTGGGCTGGCCCGACCGGGTGCCCGACGCCGAGACTCCCGTCGACTGGACCAAGGCCGCCGACTGGCGCTTCGAGCCGCTGGACGAGGAGGCCTTCCCCGCCGTCCGCCTGGCCCGCGAGGCCGGCGTCGCGGGCGGCACCGCCCCTGCCGTCTACAACGCGGCCAACGAGGAGTGCGTGGCCGCGTTCCACGGCGGACGCCTCTCGTTCCCGCAGATCGTGGACGTGGTGGCCGATGTTCTTGCCACGCACGACGTACGCTCGAACAGGCCTTCCCTCGACGACGTCCTCGCGGCCGACGCGTGGGCCCGTGGGGAGGCACGCACCCGGATCGAGAAGAACCACGGAGCCGCTTGATGACCGCCCTGCTCTACACCCTCGGGGTGGTCGTGTTCGTGCTCTCGATCCTGGTCTCGATCGGGTTGCACGAGCTGGGCCACCTCACGCCCGCCAAGCTCTTCGGCTGCAAGGTCAGCCAGTACTTCATCGGCTTCGGGCCAACGGTCTGGAGCAAGCGGATCGGGGAGACCGAGTACGGCCTCAAGGCGATCCCGCTCGGTGGCTACGTCAAGATCGTCGGGATGCTGCCACCCGGGGCCTCCGACGACCTCGGTGACCACCTGGCCGGCGGCGAGAGCATCGAGACGCTGCCGTCGGGCGAGACCG
The DNA here is from genome assembly GCF_023554635.1 of Nocardioides bruguierae. Lineage (NCBI taxonomy): Bacteria > Bacillati > Actinomycetota > Actinomycetes > Propionibacteriales > Nocardioidaceae > Nocardioides > Nocardioides bruguierae. The sequence goes on along the minus strand of NZ_JAMJPH010000031.1, from coordinate 15,145 downwards.
CGGTGAAGGTGCGCAAGTCCAACACCGGCATGTTCACCCAGCTGATCTCCGACGCCCGCGCCGCCGAGTGGGAGCTCGTGCAGCCCGAGGACGTCGACCGGCTCTTCTACCGCCTGCCGTGGTGGAAGAAGGTCGTGGTGATGGCCGGCGGTCCCACGGTCAACGTGCTCATCGCCTTCGTGCTGCTCCTGCTCGTCTTCTCCACCTACGGCCAGCGCACCTACGAGGTGGACGCCGGCGCCCCGACCGTCGAGACGGTCTCCGCGTGCGTCATCCCCTACGAGGACGGCTCGCGCGACTGCACCGCCTCCGACCCCGCGAGCCCCGCCGCCGAGGCCGGGCTGCTGCCCGGGGACACCATCACCGCCTTCAACGGCACCGCCATCACCTCGTGGGAGCAGCTGCGCACGCTGATCCGGGAGAACTCCGGCGGCGACGCCGTGATCACCTACGAGCGCGACGGCCGGACGCTGACCGGCGAGACCTCCACCACCGTGCAGGCGCGACCCACGTCGGTGACCGACGAGACCCTCACCCAGGTCGGCTTCCTCGGCATCACCCCGACCCAGCACCTGGTGGTCACCACCGGTGGCGTGCTGTTCACCCTCGACCAGATGGGTGGCATGGCCGTCGACGTGGTCCAGGCGATGGCGCACCTGCCGGTGAAGGTCTGGGGCGTGGCCAAGGCGATCGTGGGCATCGAGGACCGGGCCATCGACAGCCCGGTCTCGATCGTCGGCGGTGGCCGCATCGCCGGCGAGGTCTCCTCCGCGCAGACGATCCCGGTCGCCGACCGGCTCGCCTCGCTCGTGACGCTCGTGGCGCTGTTCAACTTCTTCATCGGGCTGTTCAACTTCATCCCGCTGCTGCCGCTGGACGGCGGGCACATCGCCTCCGCCCTGTGGGAGGGTCTGCGCCGCGGCCTCGCCCGGCTCCGCCGCCGTCCCGACCCCGGCTACGTGGACGCCGCCAAGCTGCTCCCGGTCGCCTACGTCGTCGGCTCGGCCATCCTCGTGATGGGGGTCGTCCTGATCGTCGGCGACATCGTCGCGCCGGTGCAGACGTCCCTCTGACCCTCCGCCTTCTCCTCGGCTGCCGCGGGACGTCATACATCTGAGGGGGACTGCGTCCGCTCCGTATGACGTCCGCGTGGTGACGGACGGGCGCGCGGGCCGGCAACCACCCACAGGAGGGCCGGTGCGCGCCGTCCTCCACAGGCCGCATCGATGGTCGGCCGTGACGGCGACATCGGTACCAGGGTCGGTGGCATGCACAGATGGCGCCTCGACGATCCCGTCCTGGCCCGAGCACGTGCGCTGGGTGAGGCACAGGGCGGAGCCCTCGGACGACGCCAGGCCTACTCGCTCGGGATGCCACGCTGGCTGATCGTTCGTGAGATCAAGCAGGGTCGCTGGCGGCGGGTGACCAGCCAGGTGGTGGCGGTTCACTGCGGACCGATGACCGACGACGGCCACCGTTGGGCAGCGGTCTTGTCGGGCGGGCCCCGCGCGGTGCTCGACGGAGCCGCGTCGTTGCAGGCGTCCGGTCTCGAGAGATTCCGCTCCCCGTCGGTACGGGTGTCGGTGCCTCGCGGCGCGCGCATCCGACGAACGCCCGCCTACGACATCCGCCAGACCCGGCGGTGGGCAGCCGGCGACGTCGCAGATGCGCCCGGGGCGCCCCGCACCAGGCCGGCGGTGGCCGCGGTCCGTGCGGGGCTGTGGGCGCGCACCGACAAGGAGGCGTCGCTCGTGGTGACGATGGCCGTCCAGCAGTCGGTGGCCCGGGTCGAGGACGTCGCTCGGGAGCTGCTGCGCGTCCGCCGCGACAAGCGGCGGCTCCTCCTGCACGCGCTGGTCAACGACCTGCTGGACGGCGTCCGTTCGCTCGGAGAGCTCGACGTGGCTCGCGAGCTGCGCAGACGCGGGCTGCCCGAGCCGTCGCGACAGCACCTGCGCCGGGACTCTCGCGGCCGCTACGTCCTCGACCTCTACTGGCCGGAGCTCGGCCTGGTGGTCGAGATCGACGGCATCCACCACCAGTGGGCAGAGAACGTCGTCGCCGATGCGTTGCGTCAGAACGCGCTGGCGCTCGCCGGCGACACCGTCCTGCGTCTCCCGTTGCTGGGTCTTCGCCTCGCTCCTGACGAGTTCTACGACCAGATCGCTCGGGCGATCGCCGACCGCCGACCCTTGGCCGCCTGACGCGACCGGAGAGTCGACCCGGGACGTCATACATCTGAGGGAGTGCGCCTCCGCTCCGTATGACGTCCCGATGGCCGCGGGGTGGACGTCATGCATCTGAGGGGGACTGCCTCCGCTCCGTATGACGTCCGCCCGCGCCCCTCGCCCCACCCACCACCGACGGGGTGCGGGGGAGCGAGGGACGGGTGGGTAGATTGGCTGCCATGACCGCAGTCAGCCTCGGAATGCCGTCGGCACCGCCGCCGACGCTGGCCCCCCGCCGCCAGACCCGCCAGATCCAGGTCGGGAAGGTCGGGGTCGGCTCGGACCACCCGATCTCGGTGCAGTCGATGACGACGACGCTCACCTCCGACATCAACTCCACGCTCCAGCAGATCGCCGAGCTCACGGCGTCCGGCTGCGACATCGTGCGCGTCGCGTGCCCGAGCCAGGACGACGCGGACGCGCTGCCCGCCATCGCGGCCAAGTCGCAGATCCCGGTGATCGCGGACATCCACTTCCAGCCGAAGTACGTCTTCGCGGCGATCGAGGCCGGCTGCGCGGCCGTCCGGGTCAACCCCGGCAACATCCGCAAGTTCGACGACCAGGTCAAGGAGATCGCCCAGGCGGCGAAGGACCACGGCACGTCGATCCGGATCGGCGTCAACGCCGGCTCGCTCGACAAGCGGATCATGGACAAGTACGGCAAGGCCACGCCCGAGGCGCTGGTGGAGAGCGCGAAGTGGGAGGCCAGCCTCTTCGAGGAGCACGGCTTCCGGGACTTCAAGATCTCGGTCAAGCACAACGACCCGGTCGTCATGGTGCGCGCCTACGAGCTGCTCGCGGCCGAGGGCGACTGGCCGCTGCACCTCGGCGTCACCGAGGCCGGCCCGGCGTTCCAGGGCACCATCAAGTCCGCCACCGCGTTCGGCGCGCTGCTCTCCCAGGGCATCGGCGACACCATCCGCGTCTCGCTCTCCGCGCCGCCGGTCGAGGAGGTGAAGGTGGGCCTGCAGATCCTGGAGTCGCTCAACCTGCGCCCCCGCCGCCTCGAGATCGTGTCGTGCCCCTCCTGCGGTCGCGCCCAGGTCGACGTCTACAAGCTCGCCGAGGAGGTCACCGCCGGCCTCGAGGGCATGGAGGTGCCCCTGCGGGTCGCCGTCATGGGCTGCGTCGTCAACGGCCCGGGCGAGGCCCGCGAGGCCGACCTCGGCGTCGCCTCCGGCAACGGCAAGGGCCAGATCTTCGTCAAGGGCGAGGTCATCAAGACCGTGCCCGAGTCGCAGATCGTGGAGACCCTCATCGAGGAGGCCATGCGCATCGCCGAGGGCATGGAGTCCGTCGACGGTGCCAGCGCCGACGTCACCGTCGGCTGACGTCAGGGCGGCGCCATCACCGGCGTCATCACCGGCGCCGGCAGGGCTCGGACGAGGCGGGCCGACCGCACCGGTCCGGCCGTCACGGGGTGAGACCCGGGGAGGTCGGGGAGCACGTAGGGTGAGTCCGTGCTGACCACCCGCCACGGGGTCCGACCGCTCGGGCCCGCCGACCTGGACGAGTTCCTCGACCTCGTCGGTCAGGACCCGGTGGTCAACGTCTTCGCCGAGTACCGCGCCCGCACGACCAACCTCGAGCCCCGCTGGCTCGGCGGGGAGGTCTGGGGCCGGTTCGCGGACGGCTCGCTCGTCGCCGCCTGCCACGTGGGCGCGAACCTGGTGCCGATCCAGGCGACCCCGGACGACGCCCGTGCCTTCGCGCAGCGCGCCGCCGGCCGGTCGCGCACGGTCTCCACGATCGTCGGGCCGCACGAGGCCGTCGACCCGTTCTGGCGGGCGGTCGGCCACGCGTGGGGCCGCCCGCGCGAGCTGCGCTGGATGCAGCCGCACCTGGAGATCGGCTCGGCTCCGCTGGTCGAGCCCGACCCCGGCGTCCGTCGCACGACCCGGCACGACATGGACCTGCTGTACCCGGCCTGCGTGGCCATGTACACCGAGGAGGTCGGCGTCTCCCCGGAGGCCGGCGGCGGCTCGGACATGTACCGCGCCCGCGTCGCCCAGCTCGTGGGGCGCGGCTGGTCGTTCGCCAAGTTCGAGGGCGGCCGGCTGGTCTTCAAGGCCGAGGTCGCGTGCGCGTCCGCGACGGCCGCGCAGGTCCAGGGCGTCTGGGTCGACCCGCAGCGCCGTGGCGAGGGCCTCGCCACCCGCGGCATGGCGGCGGTCGTCGACCTCGTCCGTCGGGACGTGGCGCCGACCGTGAGCCTGTACGTCAACGAGTGGAACGCGCCCGCCCGCAAGGCCTACGAGCGGGTCGGGTTCCGTGAGACCCGCCGTTTCTCCACCGTGATGTTCTGATCGGTTACCGGCGAGTAAGGTCGGAGGCATGGCACTCAGTCGCTCCTCCGCCGTCGTCGCTGCCGCCTTCGCCGTGAGCGGGTACGTCCACCTCAAGCACCCCGAGGTCTTCGAGCCCGTGATGCCGTCGTGGCTGCCCAAGCACCGCGAGCTCATCCTGGCCAGCGGCGTCGCGGAGATCGCGTGCGCCGCGGGCATGGCCGTGCCGGCCACCCGGAAGCCGGCCGCCCTGGCCAGCACCGCGCTGCTCGTGGCCGTCTATCCGGCGAACGTCAAGATGGCCAAGGACTCCGTGGCCCGGGGCAGCCGCGGCGACCGTCGCCTCCAGGTGGCGACCGTGCTGCGGCTGCCCATGCAGTGGCCCATGATCCGCTCGACCTGGCGCACCTTCCGCGGCCTGGACGGCTGAGCAACGCCCGGTTGGAACAGCCGGCGGCTGCTCAGGACGCGGCCGTCGGCTCCAGGTCGCTCGCACGCGCGCACGACGCGCCGTGGCACCGCACCGTGGCGGCCTTGCGTCGTCCGTCGACGTCGGCCACGAACGTGCGGTCGCCCTCCCAGCCGAGGGTCCAGATCCAGCCGTACCCGACGTCGTAGGTCAGCAGGTGGCGCCCACGGCCGGTCCGCAGGTCGACCTCGGTCGGGCCCATCCCGTCCGAGAGGATGTGGACCGTCAGGAGGCGGCTGCCGTCCGGGCTGAACGACTCCACGCGCTCCTGGCAGGAGCGCCAGCGGGTCCGCGCGAGGTCGTCGAGGGGCCGGACGACGCTGCACCCGTCCAGGTAGGGGTCACCGGTGAAGGTGGCCACCCGACCGGCCTCGAAGCTGACCCGGTAGGCGATCTCGTCGAGCAGCGTGGTGACCCGTCGTCCCTCGCGCCAGCGCCACAGGAGCGTGCGCTCGCCCGACCAGTCCGCCAGCAGGACGCGGGTGCGGTCGGCGCCGGTGACGCTGGGCAGCCCGTCGACGGAGCGCCGGGCGAGACGGTCGCCGGTGCGGGTCGCGAACATGGTCAGCTGCGTCGCCCCCTTCCTCGTGCGTTCCCGCAGGAGGGCGCTGCCGCCCTCGACGAGGCGCAGGGTGCCGGGCTGCACGTCCTCCAGCAGGAGGCGTCGTCGCCCGTCCGCGTCCACGCGCAGGGTGCGCCAGGTGCCGTCGCGGCGGGTGGCGACGACCGCGAGCGTGTCCTCGCCGTCACCGGCGTGCCCGACGAGGACCCGCTGGTCCCCGACCAGCCGCACCCGCTGCCCGCCGATGACGAGGAACCTGCCGTCGAGGTGCGGCAGGCGCTGGTCCACGCCGCGCTCGAGCTGCTGCGGGCGGACGTCCACGACCGGGACGCCGCGTGCGTCAGCGGCCGACGCGGAGGGGAGCCCCGCGGCGCCGGCGAGCGGCGCGGCGAGCAGGGCGGTGACGAGGGCTCCCAGGCCCCGGCGCAGGCGCGGGGCAGTGAGCAGGGTGGCGAGCGGTGAGTGGTGCACGGCGGTCCTCCGAGCGGGGTTCATGCCTCCGGTGACGGAGCCCGAGGTGCCGGGCTCCCAGTGACAGGACGCCGCCGGCGCGCAAGTGGTTGCAACGCGGCCGACGTTGCCCACGAGGAGCGGAGCCGCGGGACCGTGGACGGGTAACCGAGTGGGAACGAGCCCGACCCGGGCCGTAGTCTCAGCGCCATGATCATGCGCATGTCCAGCCTGTTCCTGCGGACCCTCCGGGAGGACCCGGCGGACGCGGAGGTGCCGAGCCACAAGCTGCTCGTGCGCGCCGGCTACGTCCGCCGTGCGGCGCCGGGCATCTACACGTGGCTGCCGCTGGGCCTGAAGGTGCTGCGCAAGGTCGAGGCGATCGTCCGCGAGGAGATGGACGCCATCGGCGCCCAGGAGCTGACGTTCCCCGCGCTGCTGCCCCGCGAGCCCTACGAGGCCACGAACCGCTGGACGGAGTACGGCGACTCGCTCTTCCGCGTCGTCGACCGCAAGGGCGCCGACTACCTGCTCGGGCCCACGCACGAGGAGATGTTCACCCTCACCGTCAAGGACCTGTACTCCTCGTACAAGGACCTGCCGCTCTCGATCTACCAGATCCAGAACAAGTACCGCGACGAGGCGCGCCCCCGCGCCGGCATCCTGCGCGGCCGCGAGTTCGTCATGAAGGACTCCTACTCCTTCGACGTCGACGACGCCGGCCTCGAGGCCAGCTACCAGGCGCACCGCGACGCCTACGTGCGGATCTTCGACCGGCTCGGCTTCGACTACGCGATCGTCAAGGCGACCTCGGGCGCCATGGGCGGCTCGCGCTCGGAGGAGTTCCTGGCCAAGGCGGACGTCGGCGAGGACACCTACGTGCGCAGCCCCGGCGGGTACGCGGCGAACGTGGAGGCCGTCACCACGCTGGCCCCCGAGCCCGTGCCCTTCGACGACGCGCCCGCCGCGCACGCCGAGGACACCCCCGACACCCCGACCATCGCCACGCTGGTCGACCACCTCAACGCGGCCCACCCGCGCGAGGACCGTCCCTGGGCGGCCGGCGACACGCTCAAGAACGTGCTGCTCATGCTCAAGCACCCCGACGGCACCAAGGAGCCGCTGGCCATCGGCCTGCCGGGCGACCGCGAGGTCGACCAGAAGCGGCTCGAGGGCCAGCTGGAGCCCATCGAGGTCGAGCCCATGACGGACGAGGAGCTCAAGGAGTTCCCCGCCCTGGTCAAGGGCTACATCGGCCCCGCCCACGACGGCCGGACGATCCTGGGCGAGGAGTCCGAGTCGGGCATCCGCTACCTCGTCGACCCGCGCGTGGTCGAGGGCACCCGCTGGGTCACCGGCGCCAACAGCCCCGGCCAGCACGTCCTGGACCTGGTGGCCGGCCGCGACTTCACCGCCGACGGCACCATCGAGGCCGCCGAGGTCAAGGCCGGCGACCCCGCCCCCGACGGCTCCGGCCCGCTGGAGCTGGCCCGCGGCATCGAGATGGGCCACGTCTTCCAGCTCGGCCGCAAGTACGCCGAGGCGCTCGACCTCAAGGTGCTCGACGAGAACGGCAAGCTCGTCACCGTCACGATGGGCTCCTACGGCATCGGCGTCAGCCGCGCGGTCGGCGCCATCGCCGAGGGCACCCTGGACGAGATCGGCCTGTGCTGGCCCCGCCACGTCGCGCCCGCCGATGTCCACCTGGTCGCGGCCGGCAAGGACGAGGCGATCTTCGCCGCGGCCGACCGGATCGCCACCGAGCTGTCCCAGGCCGGCGTCGAGGTCCTCTACGACGACCGCACCGGCAAGATCAGCCCCGGTGTGAAGTTCAAGGACGCCGAGCTCATCGGCGTCCCGACGATCGTCGTGGTGGGCAAGAACCTGGCCACCGACGGCACCGTCGAGGTCCGCGACCGGAAGTCCGGCGAGAAGCAGGCGCTCGCGGCCGACCACGTGGTCGCGCACCTGGTCGACCTGGTGCGCACCGCCTGATGGACCCCGTCGGCACGGTCACCGCCTGCAGGAGCAGACTGTGACCGTGCCGACACCTGTCACGTCCCGGATCACCTGTCCCCGGCTCGCAGGCCGCACCGCCACGGCCGAGGAGGCCGCGGCACTGATCCGCCCCGGCGACAACGTCGGCATCTCCGGCTTCACCGGTGCCGGCTACCCCAAGGCCGTGCCCTCCGCGCTGGCCGCCCGGATGCACGCAGCCCGGGAGGTGGGGGAGGAGTTCCGGGTGGGCCTGTGGTCGGGGGCGTCCACCGCGCCCGAGGCCGACGGAGTGCTGGCCGAGGCGCACGGGATCTCCAAGCGGCTGCCCTACAACTCCGACCCGACCCTGCGCCGCGAGATCAACGCCGGCGAGGTCGAGTACGTCGACGCCCACCTCTCGCACTCGGCCCAGCACATGTGGTTCGGCTTCTACGGCCACCTCGACGTGGCGGTCGTCGAGGTCGCGGCGGTGCTGCCGAACGGGCTGCTGGTGCCGTCCTCCTCGGTGGGCAACAACAAGACGTGGCTCGACCAGGCGGACAAGGTGATCCTCGAGGTCAACCACTGGCAGCCCCGCGACCTCGAGGGCTTCCACGACGTCTACTACGGGACCCGCCTGCCCCCGTTCCGCGCGCCCCTGCAGCTCACGCACCCGATGCAGCGCATCGGCGACCCCTACCTGCGCGTCGACCCCGACAAGGTCGTCGCCGTCGTCGAGACCGACGCCCCGGACCGCAACAGCCCGCTGTCGGTGCCCGGCGATGACGACCGCGCCATGGCCGAGCACCTGGTGGACTTCCTGCGCCACGAGGTCCGCGCCGGCCGGATGCCGGCCACCCTGCTGCCGCTGCAGTCCGGCGTCGGCAACGTGGCGAACGCGGTGATGGCCGGGCTGGCGGACAGCGAGTTCGAGAACCTGACCTCGTTCACCGAGGTCATCCAGGACGGCCTGCTCGACCTGCTCGACTCCGGCACCCTCACCGGCGTCTCGGCCACCTCGTTCGGGCTCTCGCCGACCGGGGTGCAGCGGTTCATGAGCGACGTCGGCGCCTACAAGGGCCGCATCCTGCTGCGCAGCGAGGAGATCTCCAACCACCCCGAGCTCGTGCGCCGGCTCGGCGTCATCGCGATCAACGGCATGATCGAGGCGGACGTCTACGGCAACGTGAACTCCACGCACGTGATGGGCTCGAGCATCATGAACGGCATCGGCGGCTCCGGCGACTTCGCCCGCAACGCCTACCTGAACTTCTTCGTCAGCCCCTCCACGGCCAAGGGCGGCGCCATCTCCTCGATCGTGCCGTTCGCCAGCCACGTCGACCACACCGAGCACGACGTGCACGTGCTGGTCACCGAGCAGGGCCTGGCCGACCTGCGCGGCCTCTCGCCCTCGGCCCGCGCCGACGTGGTGATCGAGAGGTGCGCCCACCCCGACTTCCGCGACCAGCTGCGCGACTACGTCGGTCGCGCCCGTCGCGAGCGGCCCACGGCCCGGCACACGCCGCACCTGCTCGACGAGGCGCTCTCCTGGCACCAGCGCTACCTCGACACCGGTTCCATGCTCGACGGGGGCTCCCTGCTCGAGGGCGGTCGCGCATGAGCGCGACCGGCGGCGGCATCGAGGCCGTCGTCTTCGACTGGGGTGGGACTCTCACGGCCTGGCACGACGTGGACTTCCACGCCGAGTCGCTGGCGCTGGCGCAGGCGGTGCGTCACGTCCACGGCCACGACGACGGGACGCCGGCGGCGCTGGCCGCCCACGCCGACGCGGCCGCCCGCCTGCACGCCGCCGGGCCCATCGTGTGGGGCCGCACCCGCGACGAGCAGCGCGCCGCCACGGTGGCCGACCTCTTCGACGAGGCCGGCCTCGACCACGACCCGGCACTGCTCGCGGCCTACCAGGAGTTCTGGGAGCCGCACACGCTGACCGACCCCGACGTCGGCCCGCTGTGGTCATGGCTGCGGGAGCAGGGCATCAAGGTCGGCGTCCTGTCCAACACCCTGTGGCCGCGCGAGTGGCACCGCGGCTTCTTCGCGCGCGACGGCGTCCTCGACCTGCTCGACGGCGACGTCTACTCCAGCGAGCTGACCTGGACCAAGCCCGACCCCCGCGCCTTCGGTGCGGCGCTCGACGCGGTCGGCGCCACCGACCCGGCCCGCTGCGTCTACGTGGGGGACCGGCTGTTCGACGACGTCTGGGGCGCCCAGAACGCCGGCCTGCGTGCCGTGCACGTGCCCCACAGCCGCATCCCGGCCGAGCAGGTCGGCCACACCGAGGGCACCCCGGACGCGGTGGCGCACTCGCTCGCCGACCTGCGCGACATCGTCGCCGACTGGTCGTGACCGCCCGCCGACTCAGAACAGGTCGAGCAGCTCGAGCAGGGACGCGACCTCGCCGGGGCGAGGCGGCTGGCCCCGGGTGATCCGCACCGCGTCGATGCCGACCTCCCGCGCGCCCTCGCAGTAGCCGGCCTGGTCGTCGACGAGCAGGGCGTCGCCGGCAGGCACGTCGAGCGCCGTCAGGGCCGCACGGTAGATGCCGGCGTCCGGCTTGGCGCTGCCTACCTCGCACGAGAGGATGACGGCATCGACCAGGTCGTCCAGGCCGGTGGCCTCGAGGAGCGTGCGCGCGTTCGGTGCGCAGTTGCTCACGAGCGCGGTGCGCACGCCTCGTTGTCGCAGCGCGGTCAGGAAGGGCACGGTGTCGTGGTGCACGACGGCGTGCTCCACGAGCAGAGCCGCGTCCCGGACGACGAGGCCGGATGCCTGCGCCACGTCCCTGCCCGCTCCGGCGAGCACGGCCTCGAAGAGGTGGAGCGGCGCGAGACGCCCCGTCATCAGGTCCCCGGCGCGGGGGGAGGAGCACTGTGAGCAGGTCCTCCACGCCCAGCCCGCAGGACGCGACGAGCGACCGCGTGCCGAAGACGTCGACGAGCGCCGCGCGGGAGGTCACGGACGAGACGCTACGTGACACCGGACCGCCAGATCTCCCGTCTCGTCCGGGATGGTGGGACGGAATTTCTGCAGGTTCCTGCAGGGGAAGAAGATGCACCAGGCATACCGCACTTTTGGCGGACGTCGTCCTGCACGCTGCTCCCCACGGTCGCGCTGGGCGACCACAGGACTCGGACAGGCATGCCACAGGAGGCATGCGTCCGCGGAGAAGAAGACGAGGCCCTGGACCATGCACCACCTGCCCGCCCGCACCGGGATCGCGCGCCTCGCGACCGGTGCCGCGCTCTCCCTCACCGCCGCCGCGCTCACCAGCAGCATGCTGGCCGCGCCGGCCCAGGCCGCCGTCCCCGCGGCGACCGGTGCCTCCGCCTCGTCCGAGGCCTGCATCGAGGGTGCCGCCGACGGCACCGAGGCCGCGCGGGGCTCGCACACCGGTGTCGACCACCGTGAGATCAGCGCCGCCGAGCAGGCCCGCATCGAGAGGCGCTTCTCCAAGCAGCTGAAGGCCGCGCGCAAGACCCAGGACCTCACCGCCGCCGCCGCGGCCACCGCCTCGGGCGACATCCCGGTCTACGTCCACGTCATGCGGGACAGCCAGGGCAACGGCGACGTCACCGACGCCCAGATCGCGGCTCAGATCGACGTCCTCAACGGCTCCTACGGCGGCCAGAAGTCCGCGAGCGCCACGGACACCGGGTTCACGTTCACCCTCGCCGGCATCGACCGCTACGACAACACCCGCTGGCACCAGGACAAGCAGTCCTCGGCCTACCGCAAGCAGACCCGCCAGGGAGGCGCGAACGCGCTGAACATGTGGCTCGTCGACTTCGACTACCTCGGCATCGCCACCTTCCCGTGGGACTACGCCCGCAACGGCGCGATCGACGGCATCCGCGTCCACTTCGACTCGCTGCCCGGCGGCTCCATCGCCAACTACAGCGAGGGCGAGACCGCCACCCACGAGGCCGGCCACTGGCTCGGGCTCTACCACACGTTCCAGGGCGGCTGCACGACCACCAACGACGAGGTCGAGGACACCCCGGCCCAGTCCAGCTCGACCACCGGCTGCCCCGAGGGTCGCGACTCCTGCTCGCTGCCCGGCACCGACCCGATCCACAACTTCATGGACTACTCCTACGACTCCTGCTACCTGGAGTTCACCGCCGGTCAGTCGACCCGCATGAGCCAGATGTGGACCGCCTACCGGGCGTGACGCACTGATGCCCCCTCGGGGCCCGCGGCCCGGTGCAGGGTCCTGCAGCGCAGGAACCTGAGGCACCGTCCGGGGTTCCCCTCGGCAGGAGAGGGGGCAGGAGAGCGACGACCGCGGTCGTCGGCCGGGAGGATCTCGGGCCCTCCCGGCCGGCACCGCGGTCTCGTGCGTCCGGAGGTGCCCCGCGGCGACGCGGGAGGGCTCAGGCCAGCAGGCCCGTGGGGCGGGCGCCGGCCGCCGGGCCGATGACGAGCGACGTCACGGAGGCGTCCGCCACGACTCCCGCCGCCCAGCGGCGCAGGCTCCCGGTGGTCGCGGCCGTCATGTACCCGTAGGCCTCGGCGGTCGCCGACTCCAGGTCGCGGGCCGCGGCCCGCACCCGGGCGGGGGTCCGCAGGGACGGCAGGTCGTAGGCCGCGGCGGAGCCGACAGGGTCCACGTCGAGGCTCCGCAGGGCGTCCTCGAGGTCGTCGCGGCGGTCGCGGTGCGCGGCCGAGGCGGCCTGGAGCGCCAGGTACTGGGTGGGCTGCGTGCTCACCGAGGTCGCGGCGCCCAGCGAGGCCAGCACCCAGATGGCGGCGTGCTCGGCGGCCAGGGCGGCCTGGAGCGCGTCGACCCCGTCCTGGGCGAGCAGGCCGTCCGCGGCGGTACCGGTCAGGTCCGGCACGGCGGCCGAGGACGGCACCGAGGCCGGCCCGCCGAGGGGGTCGAGGACGGCGGCCTGCGAGAGCCCCGCGGCGAGACCGGCCAGCAGGCGGGCCAGGGCGCCGCTGTCGGCAGCGGTCGCCAGCGCGAGCAGGTCGCGCTGCGCGGACGCCTCCTGCCGCCGCAGCCGCCCGAGGCTGCGCCGGCCCGCGGGGGCGTCCGGGGTGGTCGCCGGGGTCGTCGCCGGTGTCTCCTCGGACGAGAGGCGCGCGACCTGGGCGTCGTGCAGGCGCACGAGGCGCCGGGCGGCCGCCCGGTCGGCGGCCGGCAGGGTGCCGAGCGTGGCACGGCCTGCGGACGCGAGCCCGCTCAGCAGCGTCGTCGCCTCGGCCACGCGCTCGACGTCCGCGTCCGTCCCCGTGGTGCTGCCCCCGGCCGAGGACGTCGCGGTCGGGCTCGCCGTGCCGCCGGCGGTCCGGCTGCTGCCGGGCAGGGTGCCGCACGAGGTGAGGGCGGCCGCGCCGGCCAGCCCCACGCCGAGGCGGGCGGCCGCGACGAGCAGGGACCGTCGGTCGAGCAGGGGAGCGGGCACGCGGGGAGGGTACCCGCGGTCGCGGACCCGCCCGCCGTCGGCGGCGACGTGGCAGGCCGCGCAAAGCGCGTTAGTCTGATGCCGCACGCGGGGCCGGCTCGAGCCGGCCGCCGCACGCAGTACCGCCCCACAAGAGAACACCGGAGGTCGCACGGTCGTGAGCAACCGTCAGGACACCACCAGGGACAGGGTGGAGGCCGCGATCACCGGGCCTCTGTCGGACCTGGGGCTGGACGTGGAGGCCGTGGAGCTGAGCCCGGCCGGGAAGCGCCGCCTGCTGCGGGTCGCCGTCGACACCGACGGCGGGCTGACCCTGGACGACGTCGCCGACGCCACCCGCGCCATCTCCGCGGTGCTGGACGACGAGGCGAGCACCGTCATGGGGGAGCAGCCCTACACGCTGGAGGTCACCTCGCGCGGGGTGGACCGTCCGCTGACCCTGCCGCGCCACTGGCGCCGCAACGTCGGACGCCTGGTGAAGGTCGTCCTCGCCGACGGCACGACGGTCACCGGTCGGCTCACCGGCAGCGACGACGCCGGTGCCGAGCTGGAGGTCTCCGGCAGCGCCCGCACCGTCGCGTTCGACGAGGTGACCAAGGCCCTCGTCCAGATCGAGTTCAACCGCACGGAGGAGGACGCCTGATGGACATCGACATGAGCATCCTGCGCACGCTGGAGCGGGAGAAGGAGATCCCGCTCGACGTGCTCGTGGAGGCGATCGAGCAGGCGCTGCTGACCGCCTACCAGAAGTCGCCCGGTGCCTACGAGCAGGCCCGCGTCGAGCTGGACCGCAAGACCGGGCACGTCAGCGTCCTCGCGGCCGAGCTGGACGACGACGACAACAAGATCGGCGAGTTCGACGACACCCCGGCCGGCTTCGGCCGGATCGCCGCGACGACCGCGAAGCAGATCATGCTCCAGCGGCTGCGCGACGCCGAGGACGACATCAAGTTCGGTGAGTTCTCCGGCAAGGAGGGCGACATCGTCTCCGGCATCATCCAGCAGGGTCGCAACCCCGACGACGTGCTCGTCGACCTGGGTCGCCTGGAAGCACTGCTGCCGGTCGGCGAGCGGGTGCCGGGGGAGACCTACCGTCATGGCGACCGGATCAAGTGCCTCGTCGTCAGCGTGCGCAAGGGGATGCGCGGCCCGCAGGTGACGCTGTCGCGCTCGCACCCGAACCTGGTCAAGAAGCTCTTCGCGCTCGAGGTGCCGGAGATCGCCGACGGCACCGTCGAGATCGCCGCCATCGCCCGCGAGGCCGGCCACCGCACCAAGATCGCGGTCGGCAGCACCGTCTCGGGCGTCAACCCGAAGGGCGCCTGCATCGGCCCCATGGGGCAGCGCGTGCGGAACGTGATGTCGGAGCTGGGCGGGGAGAAGATCGACATCGTCGACCACTCCGAGGACCCCGCGGTCTTCGTGGCCAGCGCGCTCTCCCCGGCCCGCGTCTCCTCGGTGGAGGTCGTCGACGCCGCGACCCGCTCGGCCCGGGTGGTCGTGCCCGACTTCCAGCTCTCGCTGGCGATCGGCAAGGAGGGCCAGAACGCCCGCCTCGCCGCCCGCCTGACCGGCTGGCGCATCGACATCCGCTCCGACGAGAGCCCGGCGGAGTAACCCACCGAGCAGCGAGCACCGAGCAGCGCGGCGCCCGTGGGCAGCCCGCACGTCGACATGCCGACCAGCAGCGCGTGGGCCGGCCACGGCGCCCCCGCCGTCGCGCCCGTCGCGCCGGTCCGTCCTCGACG
>NZ_JAMJPH010000030.1:0-10395 GCF_023554635.1 Nocardioides bruguierae | reverse complement strand
GGGTGTGCCCCCCCGCGGGCCCGGGCCCCCGGGGCGGGGGGCGCCCCCCCCCCCCGGGGGGGGGGGGCCCCGCCGCTGCCATCCGGGCGCCCGGGGGTGTGGGGACGCGAGCCCGCGAGGCTTCCGAGACGCACAGGAAGCACCCAGGTGAGGGTCAGCCGGGTCGCAGCCGGCACACGTTGACTGCACGGCATGGACAACGAGCGGACCAGCACCCCGGGCGACGACCGCGACCCGGCCGCCGCCTCGAACGCGAGCGGCACGACCCCCCACGACTCCCACGAGCCGGCCGGCCCCCTGGCGCCGGCGCCCGTGGGCAGCCCGCACGTCGACATGCCGACCAGCAGCGCGTGGGCCGGCCACGGCGCCCCCGCCGTCGCGCCCGTCGCGCCGGTCCGTCCTCGACGCCGCCGCGCCCGCCAGGCGATCGCCGTGGTCGCCGTCGCCGGCGTCGTGGCCGCCGGTCTCGGCTTCGCCACCGGCCGCGTGGTCGCCGACGGTGGCACCACCACCGCCGCCTCCAGCACCACCCAGACCGCGCCGAGCGCCGACGACGGCACCTCGACCGACGGCGGCACCTCCACCGACCCCTGGTCGGGCTCGACCGACGGCAGCACCGACGGCAGCACCGACGGCGGCACCGACGGCGGCAGCACCTACGGGTACGGGTACGGCGGCACCGACGGGTCCAGCGGGTCCAGCGGCTCCAGCGGCGGGACGTACGGCTACGGCTCCGAGAGTGGCTCGTCGTCCACGGTGGAGCAGGAGGCCACCGCCACCGACGCCACCGACGCCCAGTCGCAGGGCCTCGTCCTGATCACCACGACCCTGACCGACGGCGAGGCCGCCGGCTCCGGCATGGTGCTCACCTCCGACGGGCTGGTCCTGACCAACTACCACGTGGTGGAGGACTCCACCGACATCCAGGTCGAGGTCGCCACCACCGGCGAGACCTACACGGCCACCGTCGTCGGCCACGACGCCGAGAACGACGTGGCGCTGCTCCAGCTCGACAACGCCAGCGGCCTGACGACCGTCACGATCGACGACGACGGCGACGCGGCCGTCGGTGACGAGGTGACCGCGGTCGGCAACGCCGAGGGCCAGGGCTACCTGTCGGCCAGCGACGGCACCGTCACCGCGACGGACCAGCAGATCACCACCCAGAGCGAGTACGGCATCTCCTCCGAGGACCTCGACGGCCTGCTCCAGACCGACGTCGCCGTCGTGGGTGGGTACTCCGGCGGCGCCATGGAGGACGCCGACGGCGAGATCGTCGGGATGACCACCGCCGCCAGCAGCGGCAACGTCGCCGAGAGCTACGCGATCCCGATCGAGGACGCCCTGGCGATCGTCAGCGTGATCGAGTCCGGCACCGAGTCCGGCACCGTGCAGATCGGCGCCTCGGGCTACCTGGGCGTCTCGATCGACGCCAACGTCACCGGCGGGGCCTCCGTGGCCGAGGTCGAGTCCGGCTCCCCGGCTGATGACGCCGGCATCACGGCCGGCTCGCTGATCACCAAGGTGGGCGGGACCACCGTCGACGGCTACGACGACCTGGCCTCCGCCATGGACTCCCTGGACCCCGGGGACACCGTCAAGGTCACCTGGAGCGACGCCTCCGGCACCAGCCACTCCGCGACGGTCACGGTCGGGTCCTCGCCGATCAACTGAGCCCCCGCACGCACGCGACACGCCCGACGCCCCCGGTGTCGGGCGTGTCGTGCGTCGTCGCCAGGCCCGGCCCGACGCCCCGAGCGGCGCAGCGCACACCGGCAGCGGCCCCCTCCGGTTCGTTTCCGGTCGGGGCGAAGGGGTAAGGTGAACGACGGTGATCAGCCCAGCACTCCCTGCAGAAGCAGACGGTCCGTCCTCCGACGGCCCCGTCCGCACCTGCATCGGGTGCCGGGGGCGGGCACCACGACGCGATCTGCTGCGCACGGTGGTGGGCACGGACGAGGACGGCAGGGTTGCCGTGCTCCCCGACCCCCGCGGAGTCGCAGCCGGCCGAGGGGCGCACCTGCACCCCACGACCGCGTGCTACGACCTCGCCGTCCGCAGGAAGGCGTTCCCCCGGGCACTGCGCCGAGCAGCCGGGGCTCCGCTGGAGAGCGCACCGGTGCGGCAGTACCTCGACCGCGTCACGACCGACACCGACCGGCCCACCGGGGCCGGCCGCCTGACCAGGAACTGGAGCAGCAGCTCATGAGCACTCGATGAGTTACTCACGATGAGTTTGCACACCCACTGACGGTCTCGAGAGACAACCCCCGGATTCGGGTCTCGAGGCCAGGAGGAGAAACGTGGCCAAGACCCGAGTTCACGAGCTCGCCAAGGAGTTCGGAGTCGAGAGCAAGTTCGTTCTCGAGAAGTTCAAGGAGATGGGGGAGTTCGTCAAGTCGGCGAGCTCGACCGTCGAGCTGCCCGCGGAGATGCGTTTCCGCAAGGAGATCGGCCCGACGCTGAAGGGCGGCGGCTCCGCCCCCGCCTCGTCGGCGCCCGCCCCGGCAGCGCCCAAGCCCGGCCCCAAGCCGGCCGCGCCCGCGCCGTCCCCGGTCGCTGACGCGCCCAAGCCCGGCCCGAAGCCGGCCCCGCGCCCGGCCGCCCCCGCGCCGGAGAAGGACGAGGCGCCCGCGCCCGCCCCGGAGCAGCCGGCTGCTCCGGCGGCTCCCGCCGCGCGCACCGAGGCCCCGCGTCCGGCCGGCCCCCGGCCGACCGGCGGCTCCCGCCCGTCCTCGGACGGCGGCTCCGCCCCGCGCCCCGGCGGCCCCCGCCCGGGCCCCCGCCCCGCTCCGCAGGCCCCCGCGGCCCGTGGTGGCTCCGGCAGCAAGCCCTCGGCCCCCCGCCCCGGCGGTGGCCGTGGTGGCGGCGCCCCGCGCCCCGGCAACAACCCGTTCGCCTCCAGCCAGGGCATGGGCCAGCGGCCCGCTCCCCGCCCGGCTGCTCCCGGCGGCAACGACCAGCAGCGTCCCCCGCGGCCGCCGGCCGGTCGTGACGGCTCCGCTCCCCGTCAGGGTGGCGGCGCTCCGGGCGTCCCGCGCCCGAACCCGGCGATGATGCCGAAGTCCCCGGCTGCCTTCGGCTCCGGTCCCGGCGCCCGCCCGGCCCCCGGCCGCGGTGGCGCCCCGGGTCGCGGTGGCGCCGGCGGCCGTGGTGGTGCCCCGGGTCGTCCGGGCGCCGGCGGCGGTGCTCCGGGTCGTCCCGGTGGCGGTGGCTTCGGCGGCCGCCCCGGTGGCGGTCGTCCCGGTGGTCGCGGCCAGACCCAGGGTGCCTTCGGTCGCCCCGGCGGTCCGTCGCGTCGTGGTCGCAAGTCGAAGCGGGCGCGTCGTCAGGAGTTCGAGGCCATGGAGGCCCCGACGATCGGCGGCGTGCGCGTCCGCAAGGGCAACGGGGAGACCGTGCGTCTCGCCCGTGGCGCCTCGCTGACCGACTTCGCGGAGAAGATCAACGTCGACGCCGCCCAGCTCGTGCAGATGCTCTTCAGCCTCGGCGAGATGGTCACCGCGACCGAGTCGGTCAACGACGAGACCCTCGAGCTGCTCGGTGAGGAGCTCAACTACGACGTCCAGGTCGTCTCCCCCGAGGACGAGGACCGCGAGCTGCTCGAGTCCTTCGACCTCGAGTTCGGCGAGGACGAGGGCGACGAGGACGACCTGGCCATCCGGCCCCCGGTGGTCACCGTCATGGGTCACGTCGACCACGGAAAGACCAAGCTCCTCGACGCGCTGCGTTCCGCGAACGTGGTCGACAAGGAGGCCGGTGGCATCACCCAGCACATCGGTGCCTACCAGGTCACCACCGAGGTCGACGGCAACGAGCGTCGCATCACCTTCATCGACACCCCGGGTCACGAGGCGTTCACCGCCATGCGTGCCCGTGGTGCCCAGGCCACCGACATCGCGATCCTCGTGGTCGCGGCGGACGACGGCGTGATGCCGCAGACGGTCGAGGCGCTCAACCACGCCAAGGCCGCGAACGTGCCGATCGTCGTGGCGGTCAACAAGGTCGACAAGCCCGAGGCGGACCCGACCAAGGTCCGCGGCCAGCTGACCGAGTACGGCCTGGTGCCCGAGGAGTACGGCGGCGACGTGATGTTCGTCGACGTCTCCGCGAAGTCCCAGCTCAACCTCGAGGGCCTGCTCGAGGCCGTCGTCCTCACGGCCGACGCCTCGCTCGACCTGCGTGCCAACCCGACGCAGGACGCGCAGGGCCTCGTGGTCGAGGCGCACCTGGACCGCGGTCGTGGCCCGACGGCCACCGTCCTGGTCCAGCGCGGCACGCTGCGGGTGGGCGACTCGATCGTCGCCGGCCCGGCCCACGGTCGCGTCCGCGCCATGCTCGACGAGTACGGCGAGAACATCGAGGAAGCGGACCCGTCGCGCCCCGCGATGGTGCTCGGCCTCAACGCCGTCCCCGGCGCCGGCCAGAACTTCATCGTGGTCGAGGACGACCGCATGGCTCGCCAGATCGCCGAGAAGCGCGAGGCCCGCGAGCGTGCTGCGATGCAGGCCAAGCGCCGCGTCCGCCGCACCCTCGAGGACTTCATGGCCTCCATGGAGAAGGGCGCGTCGCAGGACCTGAACCTGATCCTGAAGGGCGACGTGTCCGGCTCGGTCGAGGCCCTCGAGGACGCCCTGGCGAAGATCGACGTCGGCGACGAGGTCGGCATCCGGGTCATCGACCGCGGTGTCGGTGCCATCACCGAGACCAACGTCGACCTGGCCTCCGCCTCCGACGCCATCATCATCGGCTTCAACGTCCGCCCGCAGGGCAAGGTGACGGAGATGGCCGACAAGGAGGGCGTCGAGATCCGCTACTACTCGGTCATCTACCAGGCGATCGAGGAGATCGAGGCGGCCCTCAAGGGCATGCTCAAGCCGGAGTACGAGGAGGTCGCGCTCGGCCAGGCCGAGATCCGCGCGATCTTCCGGTCCTCCAAGATCGGCAACATCGCCGGCTGCATGGTCACCAGCGGTGTCATCCGACGCAACGCCAAGGTGCGCCTCATCCGCGACGGTGCCGTCGTGGTCGAGTCGGCCGACCTGGCGTCGCTGCGGCGCGAGAAGGACGACGCGTCCGAGGTCCGCGAGGGCTTCGAGTGCGGTCTGGTCCTGAAGAACTTCGGCGACATCAAGGAGGGCGACATCGTCGAGGCCTTCGAGATGCGGGAGATCCCCCGCGCCTGAGCACCACCCAGCAGTACCGCGTCCGGGGGGCCCGCCCCCGCGGCGACCCCCCCCCCCCCCCCCCCCCCCCCCCCGCCCGCGCCCGGGGCCCCCCCCCGGGGGGGGGGGCCCCCCCGGCGCGTCCGCCCCGCTCACGTCGGCGGGGCGGCGGACACCTCGAGAGGAACCACCATGAGCAGCCCCCGCGTGCGCCGCATCGCCGACCGCATCCAGGTCATCGTCGCCGAGATGCTCGAGCGTCGGATCAAGGACCCGCGGCTCGGCTTCGTCACCGTGACCGACGTCCGGGTCTCCGGTGACACCCAGCAGGCCACCGTCTTCTACACCGTCCTCGGCAGCGTCGAGGACCAGCAGGCCCAGATGATCGCCAGCGCCCAGGCGCTGGAGTCCGCCAAGGGACTCATCCGCTCCGAGGTCGGCAAGCAGCTCGGCATGCGTCACGTCCCCAGCCTCACCTTCGTCGCCGACGCGCTGCCGGAGACCGCCCGCCAGCTCGACGAGGTCCTGGCCCGCGCCAAGCAGCAGGACGAGGAGGTCGCCGCCCTGCGTGGCGACACCTACGCCGGCGAGTCCGACCCGTACAAGAAGCCCCGCGTCCGCGACGAGGACCTGGACGACGACTGGGACGCGCAGGACGACACCGACGACCGCGACGAGGACTGACGTGGCGGACGCCCCCCGTCCCACCCCCGTCCCCGGCCTCGTCGTCGTCGACAAGCCGGCCGGGATCACCTCCCACGCCGTCGTGGCGCGCGTGCGCCGCCTCGTGGGCACCCGCAAGGTCGGCCACGCCGGCACGCTCGACCCCATGGCCACGGGCGTGCTGGTGCTCGGTGTGGACCGTGCGACGCGCCTGCTCGGGCACCTGATGCTGACCGAGAAGGGCTACGACGCCACGGTCCGCCTCGGCGTCGCGACCACCACCGACGACGCCGAGGGCGAGGTCGTCGAGGCCGCCGGGCTCGGCGACGTCACCGAGGCCGATGCCCGGGCCGCGCTCGCCGCGCAGACCGGCGACCTCCTGCAGGTGCCGACGGCCGTCTCGGCGATCAAGGTCGACGGCAAGCGCGCCTACCAGCGCGTGCGCGACGGCGAGGAGGTCGAGCTGAAGGCGCGCCCCGTCACCGTGCACGAGCTCACCACGGGCGAGGCGTGGACGGCCACCACCGAGGACGGCGTCCGGGTCCTCGACGTGGACGTGTCGCTGCGCTGCAGCTCCGGCACCTACGTCCGGGCCATCGCCCGCGACGCCGGTCGCGCACTGGGCACGGGCGGCCACCTCACCGCCCTGCGACGCACCGCCGTCGGCCCGTACGCGCTGGCGCAGGCCCGCAGCCTGACGGAGCTGGCGGACCTCGCCGAGGAGGGCGGGCCGGGCGCCGTCGTCCTGCCCATCGCGGAGGCGGCCCGCGCGGCGTTCCCCGCCGTCGACCTGGGCGAGGACGACGCCTCCGCCGTGCGGGTCGGACGACGGCTCACGATCGAGCTGGCTGGCCTGACCGCCCTCTTCGCGCCGGACGGCACCTTCCTGGCGCTCTACGAGCCCGACGCCGAGCAGCCGGGCACCGCCCGCCCCACCGCGGTCTTCGTCTGAGGCTCACGCGGGCTCCTGGATGGCCCGCCGAGGCCCGGGTCCGGCGGGCCCTGTCGCCGGTCGGCGTGCGGGACTAGTCCGATCGGGTCATGCCCGCGGATCGGTCGGTGCGAATGCCGCAGCGGGGGCGCCACGGGCCCTCCACCTCGCCTAACCTGCGACGGGGGAGAGAGGGAGTGACCCATGGCCGCGAGCGCCGTGCCGCACCCGGTCCTCGACGACCTGGGGTCGGCGCAGGACCTCCGGGTGCGTGCCGTGCTCGACGTGCTGGCCGGGCACCCCCGGGCCGCGGTCGCCGCGGCGCACGCCGTCGAGCCTGCGCTGCTCGACCGGTGGGTCACCGCGTTCGTGGAGGCCGGGGCGGCCCAGGTGACGAACCGCCCCCAGGGGGAGACCGCCCAGCAACGGGACCGCTTCCTCACGGTCTTCACCCACGGCCTGCGCTCCCCGCTGGCCGTCGCCCAGGCATGGGTCGGCCTGCTCGGCGACCTCTCCGTCGATCCCGGCACCCGCGTCCGGGCCCTCGAGCGGCTGCAGCAGTCGCTGGACTCCCTCGCCGACCGCGTCTCCGAGGTCGAGCTGCTCACCGCGGCCATGCTGGGCCGGCTCGACCTCGACGCCCGCGAGGTCTCCGTCGGCCGGCTCGCCTCGGCCGTCACCCGGCCCGAGGACGTCGGCGGGGACGGGCCCTGGCTCCGGGTGGTCGTCGACCCGGTCCTCTTCATGCGCGTGCTGCGGGACCTGTGGTCCGCGGCCGCCACCACCCAGCCGCTGCCCCGACGCGTCTCGCTCGAGTCGCGGACCGTGGGCAGCTGGGTCGAGCTCCGCGTCGTGCGGACCGGCGACCCCGTCGAACCCGAGACGGCTCGCTCCCTGTTCGAGCCGTTCAACACCGGGCACGGCGAGGCGGGCCTGACCGTCGGCCTCTACCTCGCCCGCGCGCTGACCGTCGTGCACGGCGGCACCCTCGGCCTCGAGCAGGACGAGGAACGTGCCGCCTTCTGGGTCCGCGTGCCCGCTCCCGGGAGCCCCCCGGAGCGCACGGTCGAGGAGCCGTCACCCACGGCCGCGACCCCACACCACACATCACCCCCCCAACCCGGCCCACCAGGGCCACCACCACGAGGAGTCACCATGAAGTTCGAGCTCGCCTGCGGCGACGTCATGCCCGGCTGCCCGGCCACCTTCACCGACGAGACGCAGGACGGTCTCCTCGGCCAGGTCGCCGACCACGCCGCCCACGCACACGGCATCACCGCCATCACCCCCGAGGTGGCCGAGGCAGTCGGGGCCCAGATCCGGCGCGCGGGCTGAGACCCATCTCGCACCGGCGCGGCGTGCGCCCGGGCCACCCGGGAGGGCCCTCGGGCGCCCGCTAGGGTGGCGCCCGTGACGCTGTGGCGATCCCTGGACGAGCTGCCTGCTGACCTCGGCCGTACCGCCGTGGTCATCGGCAACTTCGACGGCGTGCACCTGGGGCACCGCCGAGTGCTGACGCGCGCGCGGGCGGTCGCCGACGAGCGCGGGCTCCGCCTGGTGGCGGTGACGTTCGACCCCCACCCGATGGCGGTGCTGCGGCCCGAGCACGCCCCCACCACGCTCACCGGCCTGGAGCAGCGGGCCGACCTCCTGCACGCGGCCGGCGCCGACGAGGTGGTCGCGCTGCCCTTCACCCGGGAGATGTCGGGCTGGACCCCGGAGGAGTTCGCCCGCCGCGTCCTCGTGGACGCGCTGCACGCCGCCGCCGTCGTCGTGGGTGCCAACTTCCGCTTCGGCCACCGGGCCGCGGGGGACGTGACGCTGCTGGCGCAGGTCGGCGCCGCGCACGACTTCACCGCCGAGGGCATCCCGCTGGACGGCGGCCCGCAGGTGTGGTCCTCGACCTACGTCCGCACCTGCCTGGTCACCGGGGACGTGGCCGGCGCCGGCGAGGCCCTGGGGCGACCGCACGGCATCCTGGGCACCGTCGTCCGGGGCGACCAGCGGGGGCGCGAGCTGGGCTTCCCCACCGCCAACGTGCCCATCCCCGGCACCATCGCGGTGCCCGCCGACGGCGTCTACGCGGGCTGGCTGCGCCGCCTCGACGGGGCCGGCACCTGGCCGGCCGCGATCTCCGTCGGCACCAACCCGACGTTCGAGGGCGTCCGCGACCGCCGCGTCGAGTCCTACGTGCTCGACCAGACCGACCTGGACCTCTACGGCGCCCAGGTCGAGGTCACCTTCGTCGACCGCATCCGCGGCATGGTGGCCTTCGAGTCGGTGGAGACGCTGATCGAGCAGATGGACCACGACGTGGTTCGGACCCGGGAGATCCTGGGTATCGACCCGGCGTGACCCCGCCCGACGAGCACGACGCCACCGACGGCCCGCCCGCCGGCGGCGAGGACCCACCCGCGCCCACCGAGCCCGCGCCCACCGAGCCCCTGGCGACCGCGGGCACGGCCCGCCCGCGCCTGCGCCGTCGCCGCCGCGAGGAGGACGCGCCGCAGAGCGTGGAGGAGACGCTGGCCGCCGCCGACAAGTGGTTCGACGGGCACGGCCTGCCCTACTTCGTGCCCGAGCGTCGCGCCCAGGTGCGCGAGGGCCTCTCGCCGCGCCGCACGCTGCCCCGCCTCGGGGTGGCCGTGGGCGTCTCCGCCGCCCTGGGGGTGCTACTGGCGGTGCTCACCGACCAGGTCAGCGCCGCGCCCGCCCTGGTCGTGGCCAGCGTGGTCGCCGGTGGGCTCTGGTACGCCCTGACCACCCTCCAGGCCGGTCCGGTGGTGCGCTGGGCGGGCACCCGCACGCTGGGCAACGTGCGCCACCTGCTGCCGCAGCTGACCCGGGCGCTCCCGCTGCTGCTGGTCTTCGTCACGTTCCTGTTCATCAACGCCGAGGTGTGGCAGCTGTCCGCGTCCCTGGCCGGGGGAGCGCTGTGGCTGACCCTCGTCCTGTTCGTGGCCCTGGCCATCGGCTTCCTGGTGGTGCGGCTCCCCGAGGAGGTCGACCGTCTCGACGACGCCGTCGACGAGGACTTCCTGAGGCGGGCCTGCGAGGGGACCCCGCTCGCGGGTGCCTGCCGCGACCTGCTCGCGCGGCGTCGGGAGGGGAGCGAGGGGACGGCCGCCGACCCGGTCGCCCGGGCCCAGGTCTCGGGCTACGAGCGCACCAACCTCGTGCTGTTCCTCGTCATCCTCCAGGCCGGGCAGCTGCTGCTGCTCTCCGCGCTGGTCACGGTGTTCTTCCTGCTGTTCGGGGTCATCACCATGGACCCGACCGTGCAGGAGACCTGGACGGCCTCCGACGTCGCCGCCCTGCCGCTGCTGAGCAACCTGAGCGTGGCGCTGGTGAAGGTCTCCCTCTTCCTGGGCTCGTTCTCCTTCCTCTACCTGGCTGTCTCCACCGTCACCGACGAGAGCTACCGCAGCCAGCTGCTGGGCCTGGTGGTACGCGAGCTGGAGCGCGCCGTCGGCCTGCGGGCGGTCTACCTGGCGCTGCGCGGCCGCGGCGAGGAGCCGCCCCCGACCACCGACTGAGCGGCCCCGCACCCAGACGCCGACGGCCCCCGGAGCAGCTGCTCCGGGGGCCGTCGGCGGGGGGGGGGCGCCCAGGCGGCGCCGGGCGTGGGGCCGAGCG
>NZ_JAMJPH010000029.1:0-126347 GCF_023554635.1 Nocardioides bruguierae | reverse complement strand
GGGGCGCCCCCCCACCCCGCCGCGGCGGCCCCGCGTTGCGGGGGCGGGGGGGGCCGTCGGCGGTGCGGGGACGCTCAGGCGTCGAGGTCCTTGGCGACGAGCGCCGCGATGGTCTCGACGTCGGCGTCGTTCTCGCCGGAGACCTCGACCTGGTCGCCGCAGGCGGCACCCAGGGTCATGATCAGCAGCGCGGAGCTGGCGTCGACGGGCTCGTCGCCGGGGACGGCGAGGAAGACCTCGGAGTCGAGCTCGCCGGCCGCCTCGGCGATGAGGCCGGCGGGGCGGGCGTGCAGGCCGACGGAGGACCCGACGGTGACAGTGGTGGAAGCCATGTGTTTCTCCTAGCGGTGGGTCGGGGAGCGGGTGCTCAGGCGGCGGCGGTGTCGCGGCCGAGCGACTTGAGGAAGACGACCATGGCGGCGGACACGAGCGTGCCCACGGCCAGGGCGATGAGGAAGCCGAGGATGTTGCTGACGGCGAAGAGCACGAAGATGCCGCCGTGCGGGGCTCGCAGGCCGACCGAGAGGAGCTCGGAGAGGCCGCCGGCCACCGCGGAGCCGACCATGATCGACGGGATGACCCGCAGCGGGTCGGCCGCGGCGAACGGGATCGCACCCTCGGTGATGAACGAGGCCCCCAGGAACCAGGCGGCCTTGCCGTTCTCACGCTCGGCCGGGCTGAACAGGTTGGGCCGGACGACGGTGGCCAGCGCGAGGGCCAGCGGGGGCACCATGCCGGCGATCATCACCGCGGCCATCAGGCGCAGCTCCGGGGCGTTGCCCGAGGCCGTCGCCGCGGCACCGAGCCCGGCGGTGGCCACGCCGTAGGCGACCTTGTTCAGCGGGCCGCCCATGTCGAAGGCCATCATCAGGCCGACCACGACGCCGAGCAGGACGCTGGCACCACCGGTCATCGAGTTCAGGCCGTTGGTGAGGGCGGTCATGAGTGCGGACAGGGGCTTGGCGAGGACGACCAGCATGATCAGGCCGGAGACGAGGGTGGCCCCGAGCGGGATCACCAGCACCGGCATGAGGCCGCGGGCCCAGGGGGCCACCTTCCACGAGCCGATCCACCGGGCCACGAGGCCCGCGAGGACACCGCCGACGATGCCGCCGAGGAAGCCGGAGTTCACGGTGCCGGCGATGGCGCCCATGACGAAGCCGGGGGCGATGCCGGGGCGATCGGCGATGGCGAAGGCGATGTAGCCGGCCAGCGCCGGCACGAGGAAGCCGAACGCGGTGCCGCCGAGGGTGAAGAGCAGGGCGCCGAGGTAGGCGAAGAAGGCGCTGTCGAACAGGGCGTGCTCGAGCCCGAGCTCGCCCAGGTCCGGGAGGTTGAAGATCGTGTTGCCGGTGGCGATGTCGTTGCCCGGCCCGGTGATGTCGTAGCCGCCGAAGAAGAAGCCGAGGGCGATCAGCAGACCGCCGGCCGCGACGAACGGGATCATGTAGGAGACGCCGGTCATCAGGATGCGACGCACCGTGGCGGCGACGGACTCGCCCGAGGCGCCCGGGACCGAGTCCTCGGTGCCCGCGGAGCCCTCGACCCTGGGGGCGTGGGGGTCGCCGGCGTTGCGCAGCGCCTCGGCGATCATCGCGTCTGCGTCGTCGATGGCGCGCTTGACGCCGGAGGAGACGACGGGCTTGCCGGCGAAGCGGGCGCGGTCGCGCACCCCGACGTCCACGGCGAAGATGACGGCGGAGGCCTGCTCGATCACCTGCGGGTCCAGCGGCGTGGAGCCGGCCGAGCCCTGGGTCTCGACCTGGAGCTCCACGCCGGCCTTGCGGGCGGCGGCCTCCAGGGCCTCGGCGGCCATGTAGGTGTGCGCGATGCCGGTCGGGCAGGCGGTGACGGCCACCAGGGAGCCGGCTGCGGCGGGCGCCTCGGGGGCGGTCGTGGGGGCGGACCCGGAGGAGGCAGCCGAGGAGGCTGCGGCAGCCGCGGGAGCAGGGGAGACCACGTCCATGATCGCGGCCGCGGCGGCCTCCGGCGTCGCCGCCTCGCGCAGCGCGGTGGTGAAGTCGGGCTTCACCAGGGCACGCGCGAGCTTGGTCAGCAGCTGGAGGTGCGTGGCCTCGCCGCCGTCGGGCGCGGCGATGAGGAAGACGAGGTCGGCCGCCCCGTCCTTGGCGCCGAAGTCGACCGTCGGCTGGAGACGGGCGAAGGCGAGCGTCGGCTCGCTCACGCCGGCCGTGCGGCAGTGCGGGATCGCGATCCCGCCGTTGAGTCCCGTCGGCGAGGTCGTCTCACGGGCCAGCGCATCCTCTGCCAGCCGGTCCACGTCGACCGCGCGTCCGGCCTCACCGACGACGCGGGCCAGGGCCCGGATGACGTCGGTCTTCTCTCCACCCAGGTCGGCGTCGAGCCGCACCAGGGTCGGGGTGATCAGGTCAGACATGGTTGCTCTCCTGGGTGGTGAACAGCTCCCGCACGGGGACGAGGTCCGGGTGGACCTGCTCCGGCCGCGGGATGGTGGTGCCGGGGAGTCCGGCGGCCGCGCTGCCGTAGGCGACGGCGAGCGCGAGTCGGTGGGCCGGGTCGAGACCGCGCAGGTCGCCCAGCAGGTAGCCGAAGAGGCTGGAGTCGCCGGCACCGACGGTCGAGACGACCGTGGTGGGCGGGGGAGCGGCGTGCCAGGAGCCCTCGGGCGTCACGAGCACGGCACCGTGCCCGCCCAGCGTGGCCAGCACGGTCCGCACGCCGCCGTCCAGCAGCGTGCGCGCGGCCGCCGCGGCGGCCTCGGGGTCGGCCTCCAGGGTGGCGGCGTCGCCACCGGTGAACTGGGCCAGCTCCTCGCCGTTCGGCTTCATCAGGTCGGGGGCGCCTGGGCCCGGGAGCCCGGCCACGAGGGCCACCAGCGGCTCGTCGGAGGTGTCGACGGCGACGCGGCACCCGCGCTCGCGCAGGCGGGCCACGACGTCGCGGTACCAGGACGCCGGGGTCGCCGGCGGCAGCGAGCCCGCGAGCACCACCCAGCCGCCCGGGCCCGACGCGCCCTCCAGGGCGGTCACGAGCGCGTCCAGCAGGGCGGGCGTGGCCGGCGCGCCGGCGCTGTTGAGCTTGGTGGTGGTGCCGTCGGGCTCGGTGACCGCGATGTTGGTGCGCGGGGCGGGGCCCGGCACGGGGCGGGCGTCGATGCCGGCGGCCAGCAGCTCGGTCACGAACGGGTCCTCGGCCGGTGCCGGGAAGACGGCGACGGTGGGCACCCCGGCGCTGACGCACGCCCGGGAGATGTTCACGCCCTTGCCGCCGGCCTGGGAGGCCGAGCCGGTCAGCCGCAGCACGGCACCCCGCTCCAGCGGGCCCGCCAGGCTCACCGTGCGGTCCGTGCTCGGGTTCGGGGTCAGGGTGACGATCATGCGCGCACCACCTCCAGGTCGGTCGCGGTGAAGGCGTCGAGCAGGCCGGGGTCGGCCGTCGCGTCGGTCACGAGCGTGTCCACGTCCTCCAGCGAGGCGAAGCGGACGGTGGCCTCCACGCCCAGCTTCGAGGCGTCCGCGAGGACGACGACGCGGCGCGCGGCCGCCACGAGGGCCCGCTTGGCCGCGGCCTCCTCCGGGTCGGGCGTGGAGAGCCCGTGGGCCAGCGAGATGCCGTTGGTGCCCACGAGCGCGACGTCGACCCGCAGCTGCTCGAGGGCGCTGACGGTGTCGGGTCCCACGGCGGCCTGCGTGGTGCCGCGCACGCGTCCGGGCAGCAGGTGCAGCTCGACGGCGGGGTGGCCGGCCAGGCGTGAGGCCACCGAGACGGAGTGCGTGAAGACCGAGACGCGCAGGTCCCGCGGGATGTGCGCGGCGATCCGGGCGGTGGTCGAGCCGGCGTCGACGAGGAGCGTGCCACCGCTGGGCGGCAGCAGGTCCACGGTCGCCGCGGCGATCCGGTCCTTCTCGTCCGTGCGGGCCAGGTCGCGCTCGGAGAGCGCCGCCTCCATGACCGCCAGCGAGGACGCGGGCACGGCACCCCCGTGGACGCGGCGCAGCAGCCCCATCCGCTCCAGGGTGGAGAGGTCGCGTCGCACGGTCTCCGTCGTCACGTCGTAGGCCTCCGCGAGCGCGGCGACCGACAGGCGGCCGCGCTCGGCGACCAGCCGGGCCATGGCCTGCTGACGTTCCTCGGCGTACACGGTGGCGGTCCTCCTCGTCCCTCGTCCCGGGCCCCTCGCCGGGGCCGCGTCGGCGCCGACCTGTGTCGCCGGTCACCTTCTGTGTTTGTGTTGTTTTATGCCCGATCTTGTTTGACTGTCAAGTGGCACGAGGTCTAACTTGTGAGCATGCTCACCGTCACCGGCACCCCGGTCGTGCCCGGACTGGCCCACGGCCCGGTCCTGTGCGTCCGTACCGAGATCAGCCCCGCCGCCGTCGCCGCCTTCGAGGCGCGGCCCGCCCTCGACGAGGAGGCGGCGCTCGCGGCCTACGACGAGGCCGTCGGCCAGGTGGCCGCGGGCTTCGAGCGTCGGGCGGCCGAGGGCTCCGGCGCGGCCGCCGAGGTGCTCACCGCGAGCGCCGGCCTGGCGCGGGACAAGGGCCTGCGCAGCGCGGTGCGCAAGCACCTGCGCGCGGGGACGCCGCTGCTGGCGGCGCTGCACGCGGCCGTCGAGCAGTTCGCCGGCGTCTTCGAGCAGATGGGCGGCCTCATGGCCGAGCGCGTCACGGACCTGCGCGACATCGAGCGTCGGGCCACGGCCCGCCTGGTGGGGGAGTCCGAGCCCGGCGTCCCCGTGCCCGAGGTGCCCTCCGTCCTGGTCGCCGAGGACCTGGCACCGGCCGACACCGCCGGGCTCGACCCGCGCCTCGTGGTCGCGCTGGTCACCGAGCGTGGCGGGCCCACCAGCCACACCGCGATCATCGCCCGGCAGCTGGGCCTGCCGTGCGTCGTCGGCGCCACCGGCGCGGGCGACCTCGAGGAGGGCGTGCGCGTGCTCGTGGACGGCGCCACCGGCGTCGTCGAGGTCGAGCCGGACGCGGACGAGGCGGCGGCCCGCGTGGCCGGTGACGCCGCGCTGCGCGCCGAGGTCGAGGGCTGGCGCGGCCCCGGCGCCACGGCCGACGGGCTGCCGGTCAAGCTGCTCGCCAACGTCGCGGACGGCGACTCCGCCGCGCGCGCGGCGCAGGCCCCGGTGCAGGGGGTCGGCCTCTTCCGCACCGAGCTGAGCTTCCTCAACCGCAGCGAGGAGCCGTCGGTGGAGGAGCAGACCGAGATCTACGCCTCGGTGCTGCGGCCCTTCGCCGACGCCGGCCACGTCGTCGTCCGCACCCTGGACGCCGGGTCGGACAAGCCGATCGCCTTCGCCACGCACGCCGGGGAGGAGAACCCCGCCCTCGGCGTGCGCGGCCTGCGCCTGGCGTTCGACAACCCCGGCCTGCTCGAGCGCCAGCTGGACGGGATCGCCGCGGCCGCGAGCGAGACCGGCGTCGAGACCTGGGTGATGGCGCCGATGGTCGCCACCGTGGCCGAGGCTCGCGACTTCGCCGAGCAGGTCCGCGCCCGCGGGCTCAAGCCCGGCGTGATGGTCGAGGTCCCCTCGGCCGCGCTGCTGGCCCACCGCATGCTCGAGGTCGTCGACTTCCTCTCGATCGGCACCAACGACCTGACCCAGTACACGATGGCCGCCGACCGGATGGCCACCGACCTGGCGCACCTCACCGACCCGTGGCAGCCGGCCGTCCTCCAGCTCATCGCGATCACCGCCCACGCGGGCACCCAGGCCGGCAAGCCGGTCGGCGTCTGCGGCGAGGCCGCGGCGGACCCGCTGCTCGCCTGCGCCCTCGTGGGGATGGGCGTGACCTCGCTGTCGATGGCCGCCGCCGCCGTCCGCGCCGTGGGCTCCCAGGTGGGGCGCGTGACCCAGCGGCAGTGCGAGGAGGCCGCCGAGGCGGCCCTGTCCGCCGACGACCCGGCGGGCGCCCGGGAGGCCGTGCGCGGCGTGCTGCTCGGCTGACGCGCCGACCTGAGGAGACCTCTTACCCGAAGGGGTGGGTGGAGGGCCTCCCGCGCGGGGAACCGTCCCGGCAGGCAGGCACCGTCGGTGCCGCCCCGGCGCGTGAGAGGCACGCGCCCCTCACGGAAGGACTGTTCACCATGGGTTACGGACTCGGAGCTCTCCTCGTCGCCGTCGGGCTGATCCTGGCGCTGGCCGTGCAGGACTCGATCAGCGGTGTCGACACCACGATGATCGGCTGGATACTGACCGTGGTCGGCCTGGTCGTCCTCGGCCTCACCGCGTTCACGCTGAACAAGAGCCGCGGCACCGCCACCACCGCGACCACCACGCACGCCGACGGCACCCAGACCACCACCGAGCGCGCCACCACCACCGACGTCTGAGGCGCACCCCGCCGACGACCGCTCGGGCCCGGACCGGACCGGGCCCGAGGACCGGACCGCCCTCCCCGACCCGGGGACGGGCGGTCCGTCACGTGCGGGGGAACATGTGGGGGAGCGTCCGGGGGAGCCCGGCACGATTTCGGGCTCACCCCGCACGGCGATAGTCTTCTCCGGTTGCCGTCTAACGGCCGCGGACCAGTAGTGCCCGGGTGAACAGGCCCCGGCGCGCCGCGCAACGATCGCCCCCAGGGCGGAAGGAGACTCGCATGTCGGTCGGTACCGATGTTGAGACCAAGAAGAAGATCATCGCCGAGTACGCCACCACCGAGGGCGACACCGGCTCCCCCGAGGTCCAGGTCGCGCTGCTCACGCACCGCATCTCCCACCTCACCGAGCACCTCAAGCAGCACAAGCACGACCACCACAGCCGTCGTGGCCTGCTGCTCCTCGTCGGCCAGCGTCGCCGTCTGCTCAACTACCTGAACAAGACGGACATCAACCGCTACCGCTCGCTCATCGAGCGCCTCGGCCTGCGTCGTTGATCCTCCGCCTCTGAGGCGGACCAGGAGCGGTCGCCCGGACCTCCGGGCGGCCGCTCCGCCGCATTCGAAGGCCCAGGGACTAGGCTGGCCCACGGCGCCGCACCCGCCGGGTGCCGCCCGCGCACTCGCTGCGCACAACAGAACACGCACCACCCACCAGGAGCGACCCGCACGCCTGTGCCCGGTCCTCGGTAGTGGCCTTCAGCAGCGCCGGCGCGAGCCGCCGCGGCTGCGGGCCTCGATCGAAGACCGGCGAGTAGAAGCGGGACGCAGCGGTTTGCTCCGCGACACCGACAAGGACCACTCTTGACCGAGTCCACCACGGCTGAGCCCGTGATCTCCGCCGTCGAGACCGTCATCGACAACGGCTCGTTCGGCACCCGTACCGTCAAGTTCGAGACCGGCCTGCTGGCCCGTCAGGCCGCCGGCTCCGTCACGGCCTACCTCGACGACGAGACGATGCTGCTCTCGGCGACCACCGCCTCCAAGCAGCCGAAGGACCACTTCGACTTCTTCCCCCTCACCATCGACGTCGAGGAGCGGATGTACGCCGCGGGTCGCATCCCCGGCTCGTTCTTCCGTCGCGAGGGTCGTCCGTCCGAGGACGCCATCCTCACCTGCCGCCTGATCGACCGGCCGCTGCGCCCGACCTTCAAGAAGGGTCTGCGCAACGAGGTCCAGGTCGTCATCACGGTCATGGCCCTCGAGCCCGACACCCCCTACGACGTCCTCGCGATCAACGCGGCCTCGATGTCGACCCAGCTCTCCGGCCTGCCGTTCTCCGGCCCGGTCGGCGGCGTGCGCGTCGCCCTCATCGACGGCCAGTGGGTCGGCTTCCCGACGCACTCCCAGCTCGAGAACGCCGTCTTCGACATGGTCATCGCCGGCCGCGTCACCGAGACCGGCGACGTCGCGATCATGATGGTCGAGGCCGAGTCCACCGAGCAGACCTGGGACCTCGTCCAGGGCGGCGTCCAGGCGCCGACCGAGGAGATCGTCGCGGGCGGCATGGACGCCGCGAAGGTGTTCATCAAGCAGCTGTGCGAGGCCCAGATGGAGCTCGCCAAGCAGGCCGCGAAGCCCGTCGCCGACTTCCCCGTCTTCCTCGACTACGCCGACGACGTCTACGCCGCCGTCTCCGCCGCCGTCTCCGAGAAGACCGCTGCCGCCCTCACCATCGGGCCGAAGCAGGAGCGCGAGGAGAAGCTCGACGAGATCAAGGCCGAGGTCCTCGAGACCCTCGGTGGTCAGTTCGAGGGCCGCGAGAAGGAGCTCGGCGCCGCGTTCCGCTCCCTCAACAAGGAGCTGGTCCGCCAGCGCGTGCTGCGCGACAAGGTCCGCATCGACGGCCGCGGCCTGGCCGACATCCGCCCGCTGCACGCCGAGGTCGGCGTGATCCCGCGCGTGCACGGCTCGGCCCTGTTCGAGCGTGGCGAGACCCAGATCCTGGGCGTCACCACCCTCAACATGCTGACCATGGTGCAGAAGCTCGACACGCTCTCCCCGGAGACCGAGCGTCGCTACCTGCACAACTACAACTTCCCTCCGTACTCCACCGGCGAGACCGGCCGCGTCGGCTCCCCGAAGCGCCGCGAGATCGGCCACGGCGCCCTCGCGGGCCGCGCGCTGATGCCCGTCCTCCCCACCAAGGAGGAGTTCCCCTACGCCATCCGCCAGGTGTCGGAGGCCATGGGCTCCAACGGCTCCACCTCGATGGGCTCGGTCTGCGCCTCGACGATGTCGCTGCTCCAGGCCGGCGTGCCGCTGCGCGCCCCCGTCGCGGGCATCGCGATGGGCCTCATCTCCGGTGAGGTCGACGGCCAGACCCAGTACGTGGCGCTGACCGACATCCTCGGTGCCGAGGACGCGTTCGGCGACATGGACTTCAAGGTCGCCGGCACCTCCGAGTTCGTCACCGCCCTCCAGCTCGACACCAAGCTGGACGGCATCCCGGCCGAGGTCCTCGCCGCCGCGCTGACCCAGGCCAAGGACGCCCGCCTGGCGATCCTCGACGTGATGTCCGAGGCCATCACGGTGCCCGAGGAGATGTCGGTGCACGCGCCGCGCATCATCACCGTCAAGGTCCCGGTCGACAAGATCGGCGAGGTCATCGGCCCCAAGGGCAAGGTGATCAACCAGATCCAGGACGACACGGGCGCGACGCTCTCGATCGAGGACGACGGCACCGTCTACATCGGTGCCACCAACGGCGAGGCCGCCGAGGCCGCCCGCGCCGCCGTCAACGCGATCGCCAACCCGACGATGCCCGAGGTCGGCGAGCGCTACCTCGGCACCGTCGTCAAGACGACCAACTTCGGTGCGTTCGTCTCGCTCATGCCCGGCAAGGACGGCCTGCTGCACATCAGCAAGCTGCGTGGCCTGGCCGGCGGCAAGCGCGTCGAGTCCGTCGAGGACGTCGTCTCCGTGGGCCAGAAGGTCCAGGTCCAGATCGCCGAGATCGACGACCGTGGCAAGCTCTCCCTGATCCCCGTGGTCGAGGAGGACGCCGCCGAGGAGACCTCCGACTCGGAGTGATCCCACGGCCGCACCGCCCGCGCCGGCGGTGAGGTCCCCGCAGCACCCCGCGCCCCGCCCGGCCTCCGGGCGGGGCGCGGTTCGTCTCCCCGAAAGGTCCCCGCAGTGAGCACCCCCGCCCCCGTCGACACCCACGGCCTCACCGGCCTCGTGCGGCGCACCCTCCTGCCCGGGGGGCTGCGCGTGGTGACCGAGCAGATGGCCGGCGTCCGCTCGGCCAGCATCGGCGTGTGGGTCAACGTCGGCTCCGCGGACGAGGACGACGTGCTGCACGGCTGCAGCCACTTCCTCGAGCACCTGCTGTTCAAGGGCACGGCGCGGCGCTCGGCGCTGGACATCAGCGTCGCGCTGGACGAGGTGGGCGGCGAGTTCAACGCCTTCACCGCCAAGGAGCTCACCTGCTTCCACGCCCGGGTGCTGGACGACGACCTCCCGCTGGCCGTGGACGTGCTCGGCGACATGCTCACGGGGTCCCTGATCGAGTCGGTCGACGTGGAGGCCGAGCGCGACGTGATCCTCGACGAGATCGCCATGCACGACGACGACCCCGACGACGTCGTCCACGACCTGTTCGCCGAGCTCGCCTGGGGCGCGGGCACCGCCCTGGGCCGGGGGATCGCCGGCACCGAGGAGTCCATCTCCGCCCTCACCCGGGACCAGGTGGAGCGCTTCTACCGCACGCACTACCGCCCGGCGACCACCGTGGTGGCGGTCGCGGGCAACGTGGAGCACGACGCCGTGGTCGAGCTCGTCGCCCGCGCCTTCGAGGGCTACGGCACCGGCGGCGAGGAGGCTCCGGTCAGCCGACTGCACACCGGAGCCGACGTGGCGGTGCGCGGTGGCCTGGCGACGGTGGAGCGGCCCTTCGAGCAGGTGAACCTCGTGCTCGGTGCCGAGGGCCTGCGGCGTGACCACCCCGACCGGTTCGCCCTGGGGGCGCTCACCACCGCGCTGGGCGGTGGCACCTCGAGCCGGCTCTTCCAGGAGGTCCGCGAGCGTCGTGGCCTGGCCTACTCCGTCTACTCCTTCTCCAGCCACCACGCCGACTCCGGCCTGGTGGGCATCGGCCTGGGCTGCCTGCCGCAGCGCCTGGACGCGTCGCTGGAGGTCGTGCGCGAGGAGCTGGCGAAGGTCGTCGAGGGCGGGCTGACCGAGGAGGAGCTGCGCCGTGGGCGCGGGCAGCTGCGCGGCGGGCTCGTGCTCGGTCTGGAGGACTCCGGCTCGCGCATGTCCCGGCTCGGCAAGTCCGAGCTCGTCCACGAGGCCTACCTCCCGGTCGAGGAGGTGCTGACCCGGATCGAGACCGTCACCACCGAGGACGTCGCCCGGGTCGCCCGCGACGTGCTGAGCAACCCCGAGATCCTTGCCGTGGTGGGGCCTGCTGCGCGCTGAGACGATCCCCGGAGGGGGTCGTGCACAACATCTTCACAAGCGTTTGCTCGATTTTGCCCCGTGAGGGCTCAACCCGACTCAGAAGCCCCTGGCCTGCGCCGATCCGGTCCCAGACGACCAGGAGGCCAGGATGGACGAGACCGCCAGCAGGTGGCACGCCACCGGCGCCGACGCGGGGGACGCCCCCGCCGGTGAGCCGGACGAGGCGCGGCACCGCGCGACGCGGCGTCCCCGCCTCGTCCCGGCGCTGAACCCGTTCCGCACCGGTGGGCGGCGCGCCCGTCGGGGCGGCGCGGACGTGCCTCCCGCCGCGCGGGCCTCCCGGCAGGCCGTCGGGTCCCTGCTGGCCGTCGGGCTGGCCGTCGCGGTGCTGGGCGGCTCGCTGACCGCCGTGACCCGGGCCGGCCTGCCGACGCCCGAGCCCGTGCAGGTGACCCCCGCCGCCGCGACCTCGTGCCCCTCGGCCGTGAGCCTGGTCAACGGCGACTTCGAGAAGCCCGTCCTGGCCGCCGGCGACCTCGTCATCACCCACGAGAGCAACGTGCCCGGGTGGCTCACCACGGCCTCCGACCACGCGATCGAGATCTGGAACGACGGCCACGAGGGCTACCGCAGCGCCCAGGGCAAGCAGTGGGCGGAGCTGAACGCCAACATGGTCTCCTCGCTCTACCAGGACGTGACCACCACCCCGGGCCAGACCCTGCGCTGGGAGCTGCTGCACGCGGGCCGCCTCGGCACCGACACGATGGCGGTCAAGATCGGTCCTCCCGGCGGCGAGCTCCAGCAGGCCCAGTTCAGCGACCCGCAGGCCTGGGGCGAGCACAGCGGGGTCTACACGGTGCCCGCCGGGCAGACGACGACCCGCTTCGCGTTCGTCTCGGTCTCCGCCGCCGGCGGCAACACCAGCATCGGCAACTTCCTCGACGCCATCTCCTTCGGCACCGCGCCGTGCCTGACCAGCACGCTCACCGCCGACACCCCCGCCGGCGACGGGACCGCCCACGTCGGCGACGTCGTCACCTACCGGCTGACGACCACCAACAACGGCGGCAACCCCGCGGACGACGTGTGGTTCGAGAACGCGCTGCCGGCGGGCACCACCTACGTCCCCGGGTCGCTGCGCGTGACCACCAGCACCGGCACCACCGCGATCAGCGACGCCTCCGGCGACGACGCCGGGGAGTACCTCTCCGCGCAGGGCAAGGTCCGCGTCCGGCTGGGCACGGGCGCGACCAGCGCGGCGGGCGGCACCCTCGCACCCGGCGCCTCGCGGGTGGTGACCTACCAGGCCCGCGTGGGCACCGCCGGGGCGGGCACCACCGTGACCGACGACGTCGACGTCACCTTCTACGACGACCTCACCGCGGGCACCCTCGTCTCCACGACGGGGGAGGCCGCCGTCGTGGTGGCCCCGGCCGCGGACCTGACGGTAGCGCTGAGCCGCAGCGGGGCCGCCGTCGCCGGCACCACCGGCACGTGGCTGCTCCAGGTGGGCAACGACGGACCCAACGACGCCGGCGCGGTCACCGCCACCGTGACGGTGCCCGGGTCGCTCGGTGCCGTCACGGCCGCCACGCCCGGCGGCACCTGCACCGTGGTCCCTGGCACCCCGACCCAGGTCACGTGCACCTGGGCCGGCCTGCCGGCAGGGGAGACCCGCACCGTGACGCTCACCGGGGACCTGGCGCCCGGCGCGGCCGCCGGCGGCTCGCTGGCCTTCTCCGCCGGCGTCGCGGGCGACGTGGACGAGATCGACACGGGCGACAACGTGGCCGCGCACACCTCGGTGGTCTCGACGGTGGCGGACCTGGGCGTCCTGCTCGCGGTCAGCCCCGACCCGGGGGTGGCCGGCGACGACGTCACCTACACCGCCACGGTCACCAGCACCGGGCCCTCGGTGGCCCGCGGGGTGCAGCTCACCATGCCGGTGCCCACCGGCTCCGTCTTCGTCTCGGCGTCCGTGCCCGGTGGTACCTGCGCCCTCGACGGGACCTCCACGGTGGTCTGCACGCTGCCCGACCTGGCAGCGGGGGACTCCCTCGACGTCGACGTCGTGCTCACCCTCGACCCGGCCGGCAGCGGCGCGGTCGACGGTGCGGTCGCCGTCAACGCGACGACGTCGGACCCCGACGCCTCCGACAACACCGCCGCGGTCTCCGCCGCCGGGTCCACCGAGGCGGACGTCTCGGTCGTGCTCGACATCGCCGCCACCGTCGCCCGTCCCGGCGACAGCGTGCCGTTCACCCTCACGGTCCGCAACGACGGCCCGTCGGTGGCCCGCGACGTCTCGTTCACCACCCTGGTGCCGGCCGGCATCACCATCGTCCGGCCCGCCAGCCCGTTCTGCACCCCGTCGGCCTGCACCATCCCCCTGCTGGGGGTGGGCGACGAGATCGTCATCGCCGGCACCGCCGACATCGACGTCGACGCCGCGAGCGGCCCGGGCGTCTCGAGCACCACCGCGATCGCCAGCACGCCCGACCCCGACGTCTCCGACAACACCGACTCCGTGGCCTTCGAGGTGTTCCTCGACAGCGACCTGGCGGTCAGCCAGTCGCTGACCGGCCCCGGGGGCGCCGCCGACACCGTCTCCGGTCGCGCCCTGGGCATCACCACGTCGGTGGAGAACGTCGGGGCCACGCGCGCCGAGGACGTGGTCCTGAGGGTGCCCGTGCCCGCAGGTCACCCCGTGCCCACGGTGACGGACGACGGCGGGGGCTCGTGCTCGTTCGTCGGCACCGTGACCGGTGGGCTCGCCCTCAGCGGCGGCACCGTCGTGTGCCAGGCCGCGCAGGTCGCCGCCGCTGACACCTGGACCGTCGTCCTCGCCTCGAGCGTGCCCGCCTGGTTCGACGGCGCCTGGATGGACGGCTCGGCGAGCGTGGCCACCGACTCCGACAGCACTCCCGGCAACGACCAGGCGCTGACGACGATCGCCGTCAGCCAGGTCGCCGACCTCGCGGTCGCGCAGAGCGTGCCCACGGGGGACCAGGAGACGGGCTCGACGGTCGAGGTCACCGTGACCGTGACCAACGCCGGCCCCTCCGACGCCCACGACGTCGTGCTCGTGGAGCAGACGGGGCCGGGCATCGTGGTCACCGGTGGCACGGCGGACGTCGGCAGCACCGACCCGGCGAGCGGGGACTGGACGATCCCGCACCTGGCGGTCGGCGAGACCGCCACGGCCACGATGACGCTGACGGGCTGGGTGCCCGGCACGTACGACACCGTCGTCGAGATCGCCACCAGCGACGTCATCGACCCCGACGGCTCCAACGACCGCTCCACGGCCTCGCTCACCTGGGTCGCCCCGGTGGTGGTGACCCCCACCGTGACGGTCACGGCCACCGAGACCGCGACCGAGACGGCTACCGCCACCGCCACGGTGACGGAGACGGCGACCGCGACCGCCACGACCACCGAGACGGCGACCGCGACTGCCACGACCACCGCGACGGAGACCGCGACCGCGACGGCCACCGCGACCGCCACGACCACGGAGACCGCCACCGCGACGGCCACCGCGACAACCACCGCGACAACCACGGAGACCGAGACAACCACGGAGACCGCGACGGCCACGGAGACGGCCTTCGCGACCGCCTGGGCCACCGTGACCCGGGCACCGGGCGGGCGTGCGACCGTCGTCCTCCCCGGCACGACGCGGACCGTGACGGTCACCGAGCAGGCCGCCGCCACCCGTGCCGCCACCCGCACCGTGACCGACGTGCGGACCGTGGTGGTCACCGAGACGGCGCGGCCCGGTCGTCCGACCGCGACCGTGACCGTGACCGAGCGCGCCGGGGGACGGTCGGCGACCAGCGTGGCCCTCGACGGCACGCGCCTGAGCACCGAGCACGAGGGCTGCTGGTGCGACGAGGGCTGGGACGAGGACGCCGGCTGGTGGACGAACCTCTGGCACTGGTTCTGGTGCCACTGGTGGTGGCTCCTGCTGCTCGCGGTGCTGCTGGGCGTGCTCGCCGTGGCCCGCGAGCGGCACCGACGCCGGCGTGCCGAGCGTCGCCTCGAGGGCCAGGAGACCAGCTCCGGGGACCAGGACCGGCCACACGGGACCTAGACGGCGCGCAGCAGCCCACGCCACGCACGACGCCCCGCCTCCCGGACCGGGAGGCGGGGCGTCGTGCGTGCGTCGGAGTGCCGCGGAGGCGCGCCGCGAGGCGCGGGGCTGCGCTCAGCGGCGACCGATGACGCCCACACAGGCGGGCACCTTGCGCTGGACGACCTGGGTGCGGAACCCGGCCGCGGTCAGCACGGCGCTGGTCTTCTCGACCATCTCGGGCACCTGCTCGGGACGGGTCGCCTCGAAGTAGACGTAGATGGCGCCGCCGGGCAGGAGCCGCTCGTGCAGGAGCGCCACCTCGTCCGCGCAGTCGCGGACCCAGAACAGGTTCACGTTGAACGCGTACACCTTGGTGAGGCGCTTGACCGGGACGCGCAGGGTGGCGAGGTCGATCTGGCGCACGGTCAGCCGACCGGCCTCCAGGAACCGGGCGCAGCGGCGCTTGGTGCGGTCCACGCCCGACTCGGAGCGGTCGATGGCGAACAGCTTGCCGGTCTCGAGCCGGGTGCAGATCATCTCGGCCCCGTAGCCGGGGCCGCAGCCGATCTCGAGCACGTGGTCGTCCGGCTGGACGTCCATGAGGTCCACCGACCAGCGGATCCGGGCAGGGATCGTCTGCAGCACCATGGGACCAAGATTGCCAGAAGTCCTCCACGGCTCGCCCGTCAGGTCGGCAGATCTCATCCGCGTGTGCGGTGTGCAGCACGTCCGCACCGGTGTGGAACGCTGGGAGCGTGGACTCCGACCAGGCCGCCCCGTCCAGCACCTCCTCGCGCCCGCGCGTGGCCGTCCTCGGCGCACGCGGACGCCTCGGGTCGGCCATCTGCGCGGCCCTGCGCGAGTCCGCGGAGGTCGACCTCGTCGCCGAGCTGGGCTCCTCCGACGACCTGGGCACGCTGCTCGAGCGGCAGGCCGAGGTGGTCGTCGACGTGACGACCCCCGACGCCGTCATGGCGAACCTCGAGTTCTGCGTCGGCCACGGCCTGCACGCCGTCGTCGGCACCACCGGGTTCGACGCCGAGCGCGTGGCCACCCTCGAGACCTGGCTGGCCGACGCGCCCGGCGTGGGCGTGCTGCTCGCCCCGAACTTCTCCGTCGGCGCGGTGCTGATGATGCGGTTCGCCGCCCAGGCCGCCCGCTTCTACGAGTCGGTCGAGATCGTCGAGCTGCACCACCCCGGCAAGGCCGACGCGCCCTCCGGCACGGCCCGGCGCACCGCCGAGCTGGTGGCCGCGGCCCGGCGCGAGGCGGGCTGCCCGCCGGTGCCGGACGCGACCACCTCGGAGCTCCCCGGCGCCCGCGGGGCGGACGTGGACGGCATCCGGGTCCACGGCCTGCGCATCCGCGGCATGGTCGCGCACCAGGAGGTCGTCCTCGGCGCCGAGGGGGAGACCCTCACCATCAGGCACGACTCCCTCGACCGGTCCTCCTTCGTGCCCGGCGTGCTGGCCGGCGTCCGGGCCGTGCCCACCCGCCCCGGTCTCACGATCGGGCTCGAGCACGTCCTCGACCTCGACTGAGGCCGTCCGCCCGGGTGACCCGGGTGGCCAGGGTGGCCAGGGGAGGTTCGCAGGTTCCTGCGATGCAAGGACCTGCAGGCGCTGGGTGCTTCCGTCAACCGTCGTGACGCTGAGACGGTCCTGACCTCCGGCGCCGTCTCGGGTGCGCCGGGGACGACCCAGTGAGAGAAGGACCCCCATGCAGCACCACCACGACCGACCGCACGCACGGCTCGGCCTGGCAGCGGCCGCCGTCCTGGCCCTCGGCGCCGTCGCCGCGAGCACCGTGCCCGGCACCGCCCAGGCGGCGGGCTCCGGCACGGACGCCGCCGACCGTCCGGGCTCGGGCCAGGTCTCGGGCCAGGTCTCGGCCGACCGCGCCGCCGACGTCGTCTCGCAGGTGCTCGAGCACCGACGCGTGGCCAAGGTCAGCCGCGGCACCGCCTTCGAGGTCAGCGACACGGTGCTGGACCCCGACGGCTCCGCGCACGTCCGCATGACCCGCACCTACCGCGGGCTGCCGGTGCTCGGCGGCGACGTCGTCGCTCACGAGAGCGCGCAGGGCGCGTGGGCCGGGCTCTCCCGCACCCTGGGCTCCAAGGTCACCGTCGCCACCACCCCGAACGTGGCCCGCGCCGCTGCCCGCAGCACCGCCGCGGCACCGAGCAAGGACGTGCGTGGCATCGACGGCCTCGAGGCCCAGGGCCCCACCCGCCTCGTGGTCGACGCGCTGGCCGGCGCGCCCACCCTCGCCTGGGAGGTCACCACCGTCGGCACCCAGGCCGACGGCACCCCCAGCCGCCTGCTCACCTACGTCGACGCCGACACCGGCCAGGTGCTGCGCCGCGAGGAGACCATCCGGACGATCGACGGCGAGGGCGAGACCCTCTACGGCGGCACCGTGCCGCTGGACGTCACCGCCACCGCCTCGGGCTACGAGATGCGTGACGCCACCCGCGGCGGCAGCTACACCACGGACATGGACGGGGCCACCGACTCCTACGCCTGCCAGCTGCTCGGGATGCGGTGCGACGACGGCACGATCGTCACCTCGCCGACCACCTCCTTCGGCGACGGCACCAACGCCGACCCCGACACCGCGGCCGCCGACGCCCAGTACGGCACGGACGTCACCTGGGACTACTACCTCGAGGTCCACGGCCGCGAGGGCATCTTCGGCGACGGCTCCGGCTCCTTCAACCGCGTCCACTACGGCAGCAACTACGTCAACGCCTTCTGGGACGGCGAGAAGATGACCTACGGCGACGGTGACGGCTCCTCCTACGGCCCGCTGGTCTCCCTCGACGTGGCCGGCCACGAGATGAGCCACGGCGTCACCGAGCACACCGCGAACCTCACCTACTCCGGGGAGCCCGGCGGCCTCAACGAGGCCACCAGCGACATCTTCGGCACGATGGTGGAGTTCTACGCGAACAACACCGAGGACGCCGGCGACTACCTCATCGGCGAGGAGTTCGACCTGGCCTCGGGTCAGGGCCTGCGCCGCATGGACGACCCGGCCAGCGACGGCTCCTCGCAGTCCTGCTGGTCCTCGTCCACCGCGAACGTGGACGTCCACTACTCCTCCGGCGTGGGCAACCACTTCTTCTACCTGCTCGCCGAGGGCTCGGGGGCCAAGGTGATCGGTGGCGTGCAGCACGACAGCCCCACCTGCGACGGCTCCACCGTCACCGGCATCGGTCGTGACGCCGCGGCCGACATCTGGTTCCGTGCCCTCACCGTCTACATGACGTCGGGCACCGACTACTCGGGCGCCCGCGACGCCACCCTCGCCGCGGCGGCCGACCTGTACGGCGCCGGCAGCACGGAGGAGACCGCTGTCGCCGCCGCCTGGGACGCGGTGGACGTGGCCTGACGGCCCCTCCCCGCACCGCTCGCCCGGGGGGCAGCTCACCCC
This sequence comes from Nocardioides bruguierae, assembly GCF_023554635.1. Taxonomy (NCBI): domain Bacteria; kingdom Bacillati; phylum Actinomycetota; class Actinomycetes; order Propionibacteriales; family Nocardioidaceae; genus Nocardioides; species Nocardioides bruguierae. The sequence continues at coordinate 108,056 of NZ_JAMJPH010000029.1, read as the reverse complement.
ACCGACGCCGCTCCCGGACGTGCGCAGCCACCGGCCCGCAGCATCCGCCCCCTTCTCCCCGGGGCCGCTGCGGGCCGGTGGTCTGCCTGTCTCCGGGCCTCGCGTCCCACCCTGGCCTCAGGCCAGGCGCAGGAGCGCCGCCGTGGCCGCACCGCCCACGACGACCACCAGGAAGGGCGCACGGACGAGCAGCAGCAGCGCCGCCGCGCCCAGGCCGGCCAGACGTGCGTCGACGGCGAGCGCGGGGCCCTCGGCGGTGGACGTGGCGGCGGTCTGCACCGCGACGAGGGCCGCCAGGAGGGCGACCGGCAGCAGGGCCGCCACCGCGGCCACCCGCGGACGCGCCAGCCACCGGGCCGGCACGGACAGGCCCAGCACCTTCAGCAGCCAGCAGCCTGCCGCCCCGACGAGGACGGCCACCCACGCGGCACTCACGACCGGCCCTCGGACCCGGGCGTGGCGGGCCGCACCAGCACGCCGACGAGCAGCGCCACCCCGCCTGCCGCCAGCACCGGCACGCCCGCGAGCGTGACCGGCACCAGGCCCAGCGCCACCGCGGCGCCCGCGAGGGCCACCAGCCGGGTGGTGGTCGACGTCAGCCGCGGCCAGAGCAGGCCCAGGAACGCCGCGCCCACGGCGGCGTCCAGCCCGAGGGTGCGCGGGTCGGCCCACGGCGAGCCCGCCAGCGCGGTACCGGCCAGCGCGCCCACCAGGGTGAAGGCGTTCCACAGCACCAGCACGGAGACGCCGGTGACCAGGAAGCCCGTCCGTTCGTGGCCCCGGGACGCCGGCGCGGTGGCGACCGCCGTCGACTCGTCGATCACCAGGTGCGCGGCAGCCGCCCGGCGCCAGCCCCGCACCCCCAGCAGCGGTGCCAGCCGCAGCCCGTAGAGCGTGTTGCGGGTGCCGAGCAGCAGCGCCGTGGCGGCGGCCGCCACCGCCCCGCCGCCCGCGCCGAGCACGCCCACCAGGGCGAACTGCGAGGCGCCGGTGAACATCAGCAGCGACAGCAGGCAGGTCTGGAGGACGCTCAGCCCGCTGGTCACCGCCACGGCCCCGAACGAGATGCCGTAGGTGCCGGTCGCCAGGCCCACGGCCAGACCGGCCCGGACGACGGCCCGCCGCTCGTCCCGGTGCTCGTGGCCGGGAGCGCTCACCGGCCGGTGCTCACGCGGTGGCCTCGACGAGCGAGGTGTGCAGCCGCACCTGCTTGAGCGAGGTGCCGGGGCCGGCTGGCTCCAGCTCGCGGTGCGCGCCGTCGGCCTCCCAGCCGGTGCCGACCAGGAACGCACGCGTGGCGTCGTCGCGGGCGTCGACCCAGTGCACGGCCCGGGCGAACCGGTCGGCGCGCAGGGTGTCGACCGCGGCCTGGAGCAGGCGGGAGCCGTGGCCGGCGCCCCGGTCGTCCGCGGCGACCACCAGCTCGACCAGCTCGCCGTCGCGCACCGGGTCGCAGTCGGGGTCGGTGGCGGGCGTGGTCACGGCCAGCCCGACGGGCCGGTTGCGCTCCAGCGCCACGAGCGTGCGCTGGCGGGCGTCCGCGGGGCGGGCCAGCGACGCCGCCCAGGTCTCGGTCGCCGCGGCCTCCGCCTCGGGCCCCGAGGGCAGCGCCTCGGGCGGGAGGACGCCGGCGAAGCGCTCCGGCCAGGCGCGCAGCTGGAGCCGCGCCAGGGCGGGGGCGTCGTCGGCCCATGCCAGCCGGACGGAGACGTCGGCGGTGGGGGAGGAGACCATGGCGCGCATCCTGCCAGCCGGCCCGGGAGGCGTCGCATCCACCGGGTGGCCCGGGTCACTCCGGCGCCGGGCTAACGTCGCGGGCATGGAGTACCGCAACCTCGGCGCGAGCGGGCTGAAGATCTCGGCCATCGCGTACGGCAACTGGCTCACCCACGGTTCCCAGGTCGATGAGGAGGCCGCCACCGCGTGCGTGCGGCAGGCCCTCGACGAGGGGATCACCACCTTCGACACCGCCGACGTCTACGCGAACACGGCCGCGGAGAGCGTCCTGGGGCGCGCCCTCAAGGGCGAGCGTCGCGAGGGCCTGGAGATCTTCACCAAGGTCTACTGGCCCACGGGGCCCGGCAAGCACAACGACTCCGGCCTCTCCCGCAAGCACGTGCGCGAGTCGATCGACGCCTCGCTGCGCCGCCTGGGCACCGACTACGTCGACCTCTACCAGGCCCACCGCTTCGACGACTCCACGCCGCTGGAGGAGACGATGCTGGCCTTCGCCGACGTCGTCCGCGCGGGCAAGGCCCTCTACATCGGCGTCTCGGAGTGGACCGCCGAGCAGATCCGCGCCGGCGCCGCGCTGGCCCGCGACCTGCAGGTGCCGCTGGTCTCCAACCAGCCGCAGTACTCGATGCTGTGGCGGGTCATCGAGGACGAGGTGGTGCCCGCGAGCCTCGAGGCGGGGATGGGCCAGGTCGTCTGGTCGCCCATCGCCCAGGGCGTGCTCACCGGCAAGTACCGGCCGGGGGAGGACTACCCGGCGGGCTCGCGCGCCACCGACGCCAAGGGCGGGGCCGACATGGTCTCGCGCTGGCTGCGCGACGACGTCCTCGAGCGCGTCCAGCGTCTCCGTCCGCTGGCCGAGCAGGCCGACCTGACGATGGCGCAGCTCGCCGTGGCCTGGGTCCTGCAGAACCAGGCGGTCTCGGCCGCGATCATCGGCGCCAGCCGACCCGAGCAGGTCACCGACAACGTGAAGGCGGCCGGCGTCCGGCTGGACGCCGACCTGATGGCCGCGATCGACGACGTGCTCGACCCGGTCGTCACGCGGGACCCGTCGCTGACCTCGTCCCCGCACCGCGACGACCTGATCTCCTGACTCGACCCGACACCGGCACGCACGAGCACGACGGCCCGCCCCGAGGCATCGGGGCGGGCCGTCGTGGCCGTCGTGGGCGCTGGCTGCGACCGGCGGGTGCCGGTGGAGCTCAGCGGTAGGTGTCGGGCAGGGGCTGCCCGAGCTTGACCTGCGGCTTGGGCAGCCGCAGGAAGCGCACCTGCATCGCGCGGGTCACCGCGTACCAGGTGGCGCCACGGAGCACGCCGGCGTCGCCGGGGAAGCGGGTGGTGAGCTGCTTGCGGAGGCGGAAGCGCATCAGCACCATGTCGAGGACGCCGACGAGCAGCGAGACCATCACCAGGGTGTTGGCGAACAGCACCAAGTTGCTGACGCCCGAGTAGGTCAGCACGATCGAGACGACCAGCAGCGGCAGCAGGATCTCCACCACGGAGAACCGTGCGTCGATGTAGTCGCGGATGAAGCGCCGCGAGGGGCCCTTGTCCTTGGCGGGCAGGTAGCGCTCGTCGCCGGTGCGCATCGCCTCACGCATCTTGGACTGGCTCTCGGCGCGGGCGGCGCGGGCGGCCTTCTTGTCACCCGGCGCGGTGGCGCCCATGGCGCGGGCACGCGAGGCGGCCTGGGCGTCCTTGCGGCTGGGCGTCGGACGCCCCTTGCCGCCGGGCTTCACCTCGGCCTCGGTCGCCGGGGTCTCGGTCTCGGACTTGCTGCGGCCAAACACGCGGCGCCTTCTCTCTTCCTCACGCGCGTCCCTGCGCGCCTCCTGCGGGGTCACCAGCCTACGGGGAAGGGGGAGGAGGACGCGACGCGGCGTGGTCCGGTCCCCTCGCCGCGGTTGCCGGTGAGCCGTAGGGTGGGCATGACGGCGTCCGCCCGGCGGTCGGCCGTCCCCGTCGAGGTCCGAGCAGAGCACGAGAGGCAGCCCACCCCCATGAGTCTGTGGAAGCGCATGACCCTGATCTTCCGGTCGAAGGCCAACAAGGCCCTCGACCGCGCCGAGGACCCGAGGGAGACGCTGGACTACAGCTACCAGCGCCAGCTGGAGCTGCTGAGCAAGGTCCGTCGGGGCGTCGCGGACGTCGCGACCAGCCGCAAGCGGGTCGAGCTCCAGCTCAACCAGCTCCAGCAGCAGGCCCAGAAGCTCACCGAGCAGGCGCAGAAGGCGATCGCCGTCGACCGTGAGGACCTCGCCCGCGAGGCCCTGACCCGCAAGTCCGGCCTCGCCCAGCAGATCGCCGACCTCCAGGCCCAGCACGCCCAGCTGCAGGGGGAGGAGGAGAAGCTCACCCTGGCCCAGCAGCGGCTCCAGGCCAAGGTCGAGTCCTTCCGCACCCGCAAGGAGACGATCAAGGCCACCTACACCGCTGCCGAGGCCCAGACGAAGATCGGCGAGGCCATGTCCGGCATCTCCGAGGAGATGGGCGACGTCGGCCTCGCGATCCAGCGCGCGGAGGACAAGACGGCGAACATGCAGGCCCGGGCCGGCGCGATCGACGAGCTCATCGCCTCCGGCGCCCTGGACGACGCCAGCTCGCTGAACGCCGGTGACGACATCGGCCGCGAGCTCGCGGCGCTCTCCAGCAACGCCGACGTGGAGGCCGAGCTGGCCGCGCTCAAGGGCGGCTCCACCGCGCCCGACGCGATCGAGTCCTCCTCCGGGGCCATCCTCTCCGAGGAGACCCAGGCGCAGAAGGACCAGGCATGATCGTCCGCATCCTCGGCGAGGGCCAGTTCGACGTCGACGACGCCTCGCTCGACAGGCTCAACGAGCTGGACTCGGCCGTCGAGGCCGCTGTCGGTGCCGGTGACCACGAGGCGTTCGCCGCCGCGCTCACCGCGCTGCTCGACGCCGTGCGGGCCGAGGGGGCCGTGCACGACGTCGACTCCCTGGACTCCTCCGACCTCATCCTCCCGCCGGCCGACGCCGGGCTGGAGGAGGTCCGCGACATGCTCGCCGAGGACGGCCTCATCCCCGGCTGAGCAGCCGCACCCGACGCACCGCGCCGCCCCGTCCACCCCTGCGGGTGGGCGGGGCGGCGTCGCGTCCTGGTCCTGCTCGCGACCAGCGGTGAGCCGGCAACCGCTCCGGGTGCGGCGGAGGTTGCGGAGCCACCGGTGCTCCCCGGACGGTGCGGACCAGGGCGATCCCCGAGGCGGGCTGCTTGGTCGATCGGGGAGGATGGAGCCATGGCACGCACCCGCTTCGTCGGCGACTCCGGCCTCACGGTCCGGATGACGACCGTGATGTTCCTGCTCGGCGCCCTCTTCGTCGGTTTCATCGCGATCCTCATGGCGATCGCCGGGAGCTACGGCGGCTACGGCTTCGCGGTGATCGTCGGCCTCATCGGCATCGGCATCGCGGTCTACCAGTGGTGGAGCAGCGACACCGTGGCGATGCGGGCCATGGGCGCCCGCGAGGTCTCCCCGCAGCAGGCCCCCGAGCTGCACGGCATGATCGACCGGCTCTGCGCCATGGCGGACATGCCCAAGCCCCGGGTCGGCATCGCCGACACGGCCGTCCCGAACGCCTTCGCCACCGGCCGCTCGCCCGAGCGGGCCGTCGTGGTCGTGACCACCGGCATCCTGCGCACCCTCACCGCCGAGGAGCTCGAGGGCGTGCTGGCCCACGAGCTCTCGCACGTGGCCCACCGCGACGTGCTGGTGATGACGGTGGCCAGCTCGGCCGGCATCGTCGCCTCGATGGTCACGCAGGGCGCGCAGTACGGCGCGATCTTCGGCGGCAACCGCCGCGACAACAACAACGGCCTGCCGATCTGGCTGGTGATGCTGGTGGTCAGTCTCATCACCTACGCGGTGAGCTTCCTGCTGCTCAAGCTGCTCTCGCGCTACCGCGAGCTCTCCGCCGACCGCGCCGGCGCGTACCTCACGATGAAGCCCCAGGCGCTGGCCTCGGCGCTGCAGAAGATCACCGGCTCGATGAACGCCATCCCCGACCAGGACCTGCGTGCCAGCCAGAAGATGAACGCCTTCTTCATCGCCCCCGCGATCCGCGGCGTCTCGCTGCGCACCCTGACCTCGACCCACCCCACGCTCGAGCAGCGGCTGGAGCAGCTGGCGACGATCGAGGCCGAGCTCGGCCGGCCGACGGCCTGAGCGGGGGAGCGGGATGGGTTTCCTCGACGCGATCCTCGGGCGCACCAAGCCCAAGCAGGCCAACCTCGACGCACTGTTCGCGGTGCCGTCCTCGGCGATCACGCTGGCCGCCGAGGCCGGGCTGCACCCCACCGGGCTCGGGGCGGTCTGCTACCGCGCTGCCGGCGGCGGTGCCTTCGCCCAGGTCCAGCAGGAGATCCTCGACCTGCTGACGGGCACGGCCGACGCCCCCGACGTCCGGCTGAGCACCGACGAGTTCGGGTTCACCTGGCTCGTCGTCGACGACGACCCGGACGACCTCACCGGCCTCGTCACCGACCTGCACGCCGTCAACACGACGCTGGAGGCGCACGGGTTCGGTCCCGGCCTGCTGTGCTCCCTGATCCCCTTCGCGGACGCCTCGGGCCGCCGCTTCGGTCTCGTCTACCTGTACAAGCAGGGCACCTTCTACCCCTTCGCCCCGCAGCCGGGCGCCGGCAAGCAGCGCGACAACCTCCTGGAGCTGCGGGCCCGCGACATGCTCGCGGCCGACCTGCCGGTGGAGAAGGACACCGGTCGCTGGCTGGCCCTCTGGGGCGCTCCCGGCGTCTGAGAGCCGGCTCACCCACGACTGTCGGGCACCACAGCGTCTCGACAGGGACGTGCCACAGCCGCCACAGACCGCCCCTCCACCCTTCTCGACGAGCTCCCCCACCCCCCCCGGGGTGAGCAGACTCGAGAGGAACACCGTTGCGTCTACGCCTGCCCCGACGACCCAAGATCCTGGTCGCCGCCGGAGTGGTGCTGCTCCTGGTCGTCGCTGGAGGTGTCGGCGCCTGGCTGCTGACCCGCGACACCGAGGCCGCAGCCACCACCAGCACCGCCACCGTCTCCACCCAGACGATCTCGGAGACGGTGAGCTCCGACGGCACCGTCGCGGCCGCCCGCAGCCGCAGCCTGTCCTTCTCCGTGTCCGGCACCGTCACCAAGGTGACCGTGGACGCCGGTGACACCGTGAAGAAGGGCCAGGTCCTCGCGGTCGTGGACGACGACTCCCTGGTCGCGGCCCGCAAGGCCGCCCAGGCGCAGCTCACCGCGGCCCAGGCCCAGCTCTCCGAGGACGTCGACGCCGACGCCGACGACATCCAGCTCGCCAGCGACCGGGCCACCGTCGTGACCGCCCGGGCGTCGCTGGCCGACGCCCGCACGGCGGTCTCCGAGGCCGTCCTGCGCGCCACGATCTCCGGCACCGTCACCTCCGTCGGCATCAGCAAGGGCGACGTGGTCGGCTCCTCCAGCAGCAGCGGCGGCACCGATGCCTCGGGCAGCTCGTCCTCGAGCAGCTCCGGGGGCACGATCGACCTGGTCTCGACCGGTCGCTTCGTGGTCGACGGCACGGTGGCCGCCACCGACGCGGACTCGGTGACCACCGGCCTCCAGGTCGAGATCACCGTCTCCGGCGTGGACGACACCGTCTACGGCACCGTCTCCGAGATCGGCCTCGTCGCCGAGACCGACGACTCCGGCGCCGCGGTGTTCCCCGTGACCGTGCAGGTCACCGGCACCCGCGACGACGTCTACGCCGGCACCTCGGCCACGATGGAGATCATCGTCAGCCAGCGCACCGACGTGCTGACCGTGGACTCCACCGCCCTCACCACCGAGGGCGACGCCACCTACGTCACCGTGCTGGTCGACGGTGTCGAGGAGCAGCGCGAGGTCACCGTGGGCGAGACCTACGGCCGCAGCACCGAGATCACCGACGGCCTCTCCGAGGGCGACGAGGTGGTCGTGCAGGGCTTCACCGCCCCCACGGGCAGCGGCGACGACTCCGGCCAGCAGGGCCAGATGCCCGACATGAGCGGCGGCGGCATGCCCGACATGAGCGGCGGTCAGATGCCCGGGGGTCAGGGGTGAGCCCGGCCGCGCAGCAGCGCCACCGCAGCACCGGGGGCGAGCCGATCATCGAGCTCTCCGGCATCCGCAAGACCTACACCTCCGGCACCATCACGTTCGAGGCCCTGCGCGGCGTCGACTCCGTGGTCCGCGAGGGCGAGTACGTCGCCGTCATCGGGCCCTCGGGCTCCGGCAAGTCCACGCTGATGAACATCCTCGGCTGCCTCGACAACCCGACCGAGGGCTCCTACGTGCTGGCCGGCGACGACGTCGCCAGCATGACCGAGACGCAGCTGGCCGAGGTCCGCAACAAGCGGATCGGCTTCGTCTTCCAGCAGTTCCACCTGCTGGCCTCCCAGTCGGCCTGGCGCAACGTCGAGCTGCCGCTGGTCTACGCCGGCGTGCCGAAGGCCGAGCGCAAGGAGCGGGCGATCGCCGCGCTGACCAAGGTCGGCCTGGGGGAGCGCGTGGAGAACAAGCCCGGCGAGCTCTCGGGCGGCCAGCAGCAGCGCGTGGCCGTGGCCCGCGCGCTGGTCACCGAGCCGGCGATGATCCTGGCCGACGAGCCGACCGGCAACCTGGACTCGCGCTCGACCGCCGACGTCCTGGGCCTCCTCGACGACCTGCACCGCTCGGGCCGCACCATCGTCCTCATCACCCACGAGGACGAGGTGGCCGCCCGCGCCGAGCGGAACCTGGTGATCCGCGACGGCCTCATCGTGGCCGACACCCCGGTGGGGGTGCCCGCGTGAACACCGCCGAGACCCTGCGCACCGCCCTCGAGGCGGTCCGCTCCCACCGGATGCGCTCGATCCTGACGATGCTGGGCATCGTCATCGGCATCGCCTCGGTGATCCTCACCGTCGGCTTCGGCCAGGGCGCCCGCGCCCAGGTGCAGGAGCAGATCAGCGCCCTGGGCTCCAACCTGCTCATCATCTCGCCGGGCTCCAGCACGGACGACTCGGGCAGCCGCGGCGGCTTCGGCTCCGCGACGACCCTCAGGCTGGAGGACGCGGACGCCATCGCCGACTCCGACGTCGTGCCCGACGCGGCCGCGGTCGCTCCCACCACCTCCACCAGCACCTCGCTGGTGGCCGGCGAGACCAACTGGACGACCTCGGTCGTCGGCACCACCACGTCCTGGCTCGACGTGCGCACCCGCACCCTGGCGTCCGGGCGCTTCTTCACCCAGGACGAGGCCGACTCCGGCGCCGACGTCGTGGTGCTCGGCCCGGACACGGCCAGCGAGCTGTTCAGCGGCACCAGCCCGGTGGGGGAGGAGGTCACCGTCGGGGGCCGGACGCTCACCGTGATCGGCGTGCTGGAGTCCTCCGGCTCGTCCTCGTCGGGCACCAGCGAGGACGACGTGGCCGTCGTGCCCGTCAGCACCGCGCTCGCGCTGACCGGGTCCACGTCGACGTCCGTGTCGACCATCTACGTCGAGGCCGCGAGCGCCGACCTGCTCAGCGCCGCCTACCAGGAGATCGACGCCCTGCTGACGACCCGGCACGGCATCGAGTCCGGCGACGACGCCGACTACTCGATCTCCACCCAGGACTCGCTGGTGGAGACCGCCAGCTCCACCAACGAGACGCTGTCGGTGCTGCTCACCGGCGTCGCGGCGATCTCGCTGCTGGTCGGCGGCATCGGCGTCATGAACATCATGCTCGTCTCGGTGACGGAGCGGATCCGCGAGATCGGCCTGCGCAAGGCGCTGGGTGCCACCCCGTCCGCGATCGGCAAGCAGTTCCTGGCCGAGGCCTCGATCCTCGGCCTGGCCGGCGGCCTGCTCGGCATCGCCATCGGCGTGGTCGGCTCGTGGGTCCTGCCCGCGATCATCGACCAGCCCGTGACGCTCTCCCTCGCCGCCACCGCGGGCGCCCTCGGCGTCTCGCTGGCCCTCGGCGTCGGCTTCGGCGTCTACCCCGCCACCCGCGCCGCACGGCTCACGCCGATCGACGCCCTGCGCAGCGAGTGACGCCGATGAGCCGCCGCTGCCGCGTCCACCCCGGCGCCCCCGTCCCCACCTCCCTCACCTCCAGCACCGTCTTCGGAGAGGACCCCATGACCCGCACCACCACCCCCCGCCCGACCCGCACCCGCCTGCGCGGCCTGGCCGCCCTGGCCTGCGTCTCCGCCCTCGGCCTCGGCCTGTCCGCCTGCGGCTCCGACGACGCCACCGCCACGGACGACTCCTCGGCCAGCAGCTCCGCGAGCGCGGAGGCCGGCGGCGCACCGGCCGGCGGGGCAGGCGCCGCCCCGGGCACCTCGGGCCTGGTCGCCGCGGTCAGCGGCAAGACCATGCAGGTGCAGGGCAGCGACGGCCAGACGGCGGTCACCTGGACCGGCTCCACCACGTTCACGACCACCGAGGAGGGGTCGCTCTCCGACCTGGCCGAGGGGCAGTGCGTGCGGGTCTCCGGCGACTCCTCTGACTCCGGCGACGGCTCCAGCACCGTGGCGGCGTCCGCGGTGACCGTCGCCTCCACCGACGGCGACTGCGCCGTCGGGTTCGGCGGCGGTGGTGGTGCCCCCGGCGGCTCCGGCGACGCGCCCACGGACATGCCCACGGACATGCCCACCGACATGCAGATGCCGTCCGAGGGTGCCTCCGGGATGCCCACCGACATGCCCACCGACATGCCCACGGACGGAGGCGGCATGGGTGGCGGCATGGGCGGCGGGTCGACCGGCGAGATCACCGCGGTCTCGGACTCCGGCTTCACCCTCGAGGTCTCCTCGATGGACGGGAGCACCAGCGAGATGACCGTGACCGTCTCCTCCGACACCACCTACACGCTCACCGTCGATGGCACCGCGGACGACGTCGCGGTCGGCGTGTGCGTCAGCGCGCAGGGCGAGTCCGACGACACGGGGGCCGTCACCGCGGACTCGGTGGCGATCACCGAGGCCGTCGACGGCGAGTGCTCCACCGGGCGGGGCATGTGATGGCCACCCGCCTGCGTCTTCCGCGGCTGCTGCAGCCGCGCCTGCACCGCGCGGCCGTCGCCGGCACCGCCCTGGCGCTGGTGCTCGGGGGCGGAGCCTGGGCCGCCTACGGCGCCGACTCCGACACCTCCGGCCACTACCGGACCGCCACCGCGGAGACCGGCACGGTCTCGGAGACGCTGGACCTGACCGGCACGCTGGAGCCGGCCGGACGCTCCGACCTCTCCTTCGCCACCAGCGGCACCGTCGCGTCGGTGAGCGTCGGGGTGGGGGACACGGTGAAGGCCGGCCAGGTGCTCGCCACCCTCGAGACACGCACCCTGCGCAACGCGGTGCGCACGGCTCGGGCCGCGCTGGCCCAGGCCCGCGCGCAGCTGGCCTCGGACAAGAGCGGCCAGGCGTCGACCGTGAGCAGTGCGGTGACGGCGGCCTCCGGCTCGACCAGCTCGAGCAGCTCGAGCAGCTCGGCCGGCAGCAGCACCGGCACGGCCTCGCTGTCCTCGGCCCGCACCACGACCGGATCGGAGGACGCGTCTGGCGGCGTCGTCCTCGTGGCGAAGGTGACCACGGACGACGACAGCCTCTCCGACCTCCAGGACGAGCTGGACGCCGCGCTCGCGGAGCTCGCCGACGAGCAGGACGCCGTCATCAGCGCCCAGCAGACCGCGACCGACGCGATCGCCACCGCCACCGACGCGCTGGCCACGCAGCAGAGCGTGTGCGCCGACGCGATCTCCGGCGACACGGGTTCGGGCGACACGGGCTCCGGCGACGGCAGCGGGGACACGTCGGGCTCGGACGACGCGACGGCCGCCTGCTCGGACGCCCTGGCCGACGTCGCGACCGCCCAGGCGGCCGTGGCCGACGCGCAGGACGACCTGCAGACCGCGCTGACGACGCTCTCGGACACGCTGACCGACGCGGTGACCACGCTCACCGACGCCGCCGATGCGCTGGACGACGAGGCCTCCGACGACGCGGGCAGCACCGGCTCGGGCAGCACCGGCTCGGGCAGCACCGGCTCGGGCAGCACCGGCTCGGGCAGCACCGGCTCGGGCAGCACCGGCTCGGGCAGCACCGGCTCGGGCATGCCGGACGACGGCAGCGGCACCGGGGCCGGTGAGGACACCGGCGGCGCGGACACGGGCGGCACGGACATGGGTGGTACCGACATGAGCGGCACCGACATGAGCGGCACCGACACGGGGTCCACCGACACCGGGACGTCCGACTCGAGCGCCACGGACGGGACGGACACCACGGACGGCTCCTCGTCGTCCACCACCGCGTCCGCCGCCACCCTGGCGCAGGACGTGGCGAGCATCGCCGAGGCGAAGGTGGACCTCATCGAGGCACGTTCCGCGCTGGCCCAGGCCACGGTCACGGCCCCGTTCTCGGGCACCGTCGTCGCGGTCGACACCGCGAAGGGCGACTCGGTCTCGTCGGGCACCACCGTGATCACGGTCGTCGCCGACGCGGTCACGACGCTGACCGTCGACGCCGACACCGACGACGTCGAGCAGCTGAGCGCGGGGCTGAGCGCCACGGTCACGCCCGTGGGCTCGCAGAAGTCCTACCGGGCCACCGTCACGCAGGTCTCCACCGACCCGACCACCGACGGGACCTACCCGGTCACGCTCACGCTGAAGCGACGCGACCTGGGGCTGGCCACCGACCTGGCGGCCTCCGCCGAGGTCGTGCTCGCCGAGTCCGACGACGTCGTCACCGTGCCCGCCTCGGCGGTGAGCGGGAGCAGCGTGACCGTGCTGGTCGACGGCGAGGCGACCAGCGAGCGGGTGACCACCGGCGTGGTCGGGGCTCGCAGGGTCGAGATCACCGACGGCCTGGACGCCGGCGACGTCGTCGTCCTGGCGGACCTGGACGAGGCGCTGCCGACGACCGACGAGAGCGACACGACCAGCACCACGGGCTTCGGCCAGGGTGCCGGCGGCGGGGACTTCTCCCCGCCCTCCGGCGGCCAGGCGCCCTCCGGCAGCGGCGGCGGCACGGGTGGCCCGCCGAGCTGACGGACGCCTGCACGACCGGTCCGGTGTGCTCCACCGGACCGGTCGAGCGTGGGACCTGCCCGCACGCTCCTCCGATCGGTCGGATCTCGGGTCCCCCCGGGGTGATATCCGCCCCGATGCGCCGCGCGCCGGCGGTCGGGGCCGTACCGTGGTCACCGACGTCGCCGCGACCGTGCGCGAGACGTCCTCGCCGTCGCAGCAGGAGCAGGAGAACACGTGTCCGTGACCGCCGATCGTGACGTCACCTCGCAGCATGCCGGTGACCTCGTCGTAGGCAGGAACGAGCCCGGTCCGACCGACCGGAGCCTCGAGGACGACGCCCGACGGGCCGCGGTGATCGAGCGGTACCACGTGCTCCTCCAGCCGCCGCGCTCCGACCTCCAGGCACTGGTCGACATCGCCGCCCAGGTGGCCGACGTCCCGCTCGCGACCATCAACCTGATCACGGACACCGAGCAGCACCAGATCGCCGTGACCGGCTTCGACGCCGCGGTCTGCTCCCGCGAGGACTCGATGTGCGCCGGGGTCCTGCACGAGCCCGAGCCCGTCATCGTGGCGGACGCCTCCCAGGACCCGCGCTTCGCCGACAACCCGTTCGTCAACGGCGAGATCGGCGACGTCCGCTTCTACGCGACCCACCAGCTGCGCACGCCCGAGGGAGTCACGATCGGCACGCTCTGCGTCTTCGACACCGTGGCACGCAGCCTCACGGACGAGCAGGAGCACTCGCTGGTCCGCCTGGCCGACCGGGTCGTCGACGTGCTCGAGCTGGAGCTGCGCTCCCGCGAGCTGCAGCGCTCGGTCTCCGCGCTCGAGCAGGCCCGCGCGGAGCTGGAGCGCTCGAACGAGCAGCTCACCGCGTTCGCGGGCCAGGTGGCCCACGACCTGCGCAACCCGCTCAGCGCCATCGTGATGTCCCTCGACCTCGTCGACGAGCAGATCCGCGAGGAGGTCGCCGACCCCGTGACCGCCGCCGGGCTCACCTTCGTGATGGGACGCGCCGTGAACGGTGCCGGACGCATGCAGGTGCTCATCGAGGACCTCCTCGCCTACGCGCGCCTGGGCGGCGACCTGCGACGGACCACCGTGGACCTCGACTCGGTGCTCCAGGAGGTGCTGGCCGACCTCGCCTCGGCGCTGGCCGACGCCGACGTGCACGCGGAGGCGCTGCCGGTGGTGCACGGCGACCGCTCGCAGCTGCGCGCCGTGCTCCAGAACCTCCTGGCCAACTCGGCCAAGTTCCACGCCGCGGGGGAGCGGGCGCGCATCGAGGTGCGCTCGGAGTCCCTGGGCGACCTGGTGCGCATCGAGGTCGTCGACCACGGCCTCGGCGTCCCCGAGGAGGACCGCTCTCGGGTCTTCGAGCCCCTCGCGCGGGCGCACGAGGACGTCGCCGGGTCCGGAATCGGGCTGGCGACCGTGCGGCGGATCGTCGACGCGCACCGCGGCAGCATCGGCATCACCGAGACCCCCGGTGGCGGTACCACCGTGTGGGTCGAGCTGCCCGTCTGACCAGGTCTCCGGAAGCAAGCGGGCCCGACCCCTCCGAGGAGGGGCCGGGCCCGATTGCTCGGGGTCGGACGGTGCGTCAGCCGCGGACGGCGCCGGTGCCGGGCAGGGCCAGCATCCGGTCCAGCGCGACCTTGGCCTCGGCCTCGGTCCTGTCGTCGACCTCGATCCGGTTGACCACGACGCCGTCGACCAGCGACTCCAGCGCCCACACGAGGTGGGGCAGGTCGATGCGGTTCATCGTGGAGCAGTAGCAGACGTTGCGGTCCAGGAAGCTGATGCTGAGGTCCGGCCGGGAGTCGGCCAGGCGCTTGACCAGGTTCAGCTCGGTGCCGATCGCCCAGTGGGTGCCGGGCTCGGCGTCCTCGATGACCTTGATGATGAACTCGGTCGAGCCGACCATGTCGGCGCGGGTCACGACCTCGTGCTTGCACTCGGGGTGGACGATGACCTTGAGCTCGGGGTCCTTCGCGCGCAGCTCGTCGAGGACGTCCTCGGAGAACCGGCCGTGGACGGAGCAGTGTCCCTGCCACAGGATCATCCGGGCGCCGTCGATCTGCTCCTGGGTCAGCCCGCCGTTCGGGCGGTGCGGGTTCCACACCACGCACTCGTCGAGGGAGTAGCCCAGCTGGAGCACCGCGGTGTTGCGGCCGAGGTGCTGGTCGGGCAGGAACAGGACCTTGGCGTCGTCCTTCTGGTCGAAGGCCCACCGCAGGGCGGTCTCCGCGTTCGAGGAGGTGCACACGACGCCGCCGTTGCGGCCGCAGAACGCCTTGATGTCGGCGGAGGAGTTCATGTACGTCACCGGGACGACGTGCTCGGCGACGCCGGCCGCCGACAGGGCGTCCCACGCGGCCTCGACCTGGCTCAGCGCGGCCATGTCGGCCATGGAGCAGCCGGCCGCGAGGTCGGGGAGGACGACCTGCTGGGCGTCGGTGGTGAGGATGTCGGCGGACTCGGCCATGAAGTGCACGCCGCAGAACACGATGTACTCCGCGTCCGGGCGGGCGGCGGCGTCCTTGGCGAGCTTGAAGGAGTCGCCGGTGACGTCGGCGAACTGGATGACCTCGTCGCGCTGGTAGTGGTGGCCGAGCACGAACACGCGCTCGCCCAGCTTCTCCTTGGCGGCGCGGGCGCGCTCGACGAGGGAGGGGTCGGAGGCCGGCGGGAGGTCGCCCGGGCACTCGACGCCCCGCTCGGTGTCGGGGTCGGTGCCCCGGCCGAGCGGGAGCAGCGGGAGGTCGACGGTCGTCATGCGTCGATGGTAGGCGTCGTCTCCCTGACGCCGTCACCCCGACTCGCCTGGCGACCACTCACAGCAGGGCGCCGTGGTGGAGGTACGTCGTGGGCGCGTCCATGCCCCGGATGCCCAGCCAGCCGTCGTGACGCAACGCGAGCCTGGCGGTGAGCGCGACGTCGACGGCCCAGTCGTTCGCGCCGCTGACGTGGCCGACCTCCACGTCGGCGCCGGGCTCGGTGCGGGCCAGGCACTCCCACAGCAGGCGGCGCGCCGTCCCTTCGTCCCTGGCCGCCACCAGCGCGGGGCCGGACGCCGCCGCGTACGCGTACCCGTCGCCGGCCGCGTCCACGACCAGGGCACCCTGCGCAGCGAGCGCCACGTGGTCGGGCCCGTGCCCGGCACCGCGTCGCTCCCGGTCGAGGGTGTCCAGGAGGTCGCGGTCGGCCTCGGTGCCCTCACGCAGGCCGGTCACCGCGGGCAGCGCCGAGCGGTCGAGCACGCCCGAGAGCAGCCGCTGCCCGTGCAGCCGGAACCCCGCGCCCCAGTACCGGCGCAGGGCGCGGGGGTCGTCGGAGGCCGACAGCATCGCGCGGTCGCAGCCGGCGGCCCGCCCGGACTGCTCCGCGGCGGCGAGCAGCCGAGACCCCAGGCCGAGCCCCTGCGCCCCCGGGAGCACCGCGAAGGTGGCCAGCACCCACAGTCGCTCGCGGACCATCGAGGTCGCGAAGCCGATCACCGCGCCGGCGTCCGGCCCCTCGAGCGCCTCGGCGACGACGCAGCCCTGCGGGTCGGTGTCGAGGAAGGCGCGGGTCCGGGCGATCCAGCGCTCGGAGCGCTCCGCGGGACGGGGCGTGGGGTCCGGGGCCCCGCGCGGCACCGTCAGCAGGTCGGCGGCCAGGAACGCCTCGTCGCTGATGCGCTCGGCCACCGGCACGTCGGAGGGCGCCATGGGGCGGATCAGGACGGGCGGCGAGGAGGGGCCGGGCGAGGAGGGGTCGGGCGAGACGGTCACCGCCTCACCGTAGGGGCCGGGCGCGGCCACCGCGTCCGCGCCGTGCCCGGTGGGGGAGCATGGCCCCATGCGCGTCCTCGTGGCCCCCGACAAGTTCGCCGGCACCCTCACCGCCGTGGAGGCGGCCGAGGCGATCGCGGCGGGCTGGCGACGCCGGGCGCCCGACGACGTCCTCGACCTGGCCCCGCTCTCCGACGGCGGGCCGGGCTTCGTCGACGTCCTGCACGCGGCGCTGGGCGGGGACCTGCTGGCCGTCACCGTCCCCGGGCCGCACGGCGCGCCCACCCCGGCGACCGTGCTGCTGGTCGAGGGCACCGCGTACGTCGAGAGCGCTCAGGCGTGCGGCCTGCACCTCACCGGTCGCCAGGGCGCCGAGGCGGCCGGCACTGCCGGGGTCGGGCACCTGTTGCGGGCGGCGGTGGCGGCGGGCGCCCGCAGGATCGTGGTCGGCCTCGGCGGCAGTGGCACCAACGACGGCGGTGCGGGGCTGCTCTCCGCGCTCGGTGCGAGCGCCGACGTCCGCCTGGACGCGGGGCCCCTGCCCCTCGTGGACGTGACCCACGTCGACCTCGCTCCCGCCCGCGCCCTGCTGGACGGGGTCGAGCTGGTCGCCGCCAGCGACGTCGACGCCACGCTCACCGGCCTGTTCGGGGCCACCCGCACCTTCGGGCCGCAGAAGGGCATCGCCGAGGAGCGGCTCCCCGTGCTCGACGCGCTGCTCGAGCAGCTGGCCGTCGCCGTCGACCGGCGCCTCGCGCTGGAGAAGGGCGCCGGCGCCGCGGGCGGGCTCGGGTTCGCCCTGCTGGCCCTCGGTGCCCGCCGCGAGCCCGGCATCGGGCTCGTGGCGGACGCGGTGGGCCTGGCCGAGCGCGCCGCCGCCGCCGACCTCGTGCTGACCGGCGAGGGCGCCTTCGACTTCTCCTCCCGCACCGGCAAGGTGCCCGCGGGCGTGGCCGAGGTGGCCGCCGCCGCCCTGCGGCCCTGCGTCGCGCTGGCCGGCCGTGTCGACGTGGGGGCCCGGGAGATGCGCGCCCTGGGCGTGGAGTCGGCCTACGGCATGGTCGACGTGGTGGGGGAGGAGCGCTCCTTCGCCGACCCGGCGGGCTCGCTGGCCTACCTCGCCGAGCGGGTCGCGCGGTCCTGGTCGTCCTGAGGCCGGCGACGCTGACGGGAATAGCCGGGCGTGACGTAGCCTTGGAGACGTTGCACCACCGACCACCGAGGCAGCCGCCTCACATGACCGAGACGTTGGGAGCCGCCACATGACCGAGCAGGTGGAGATCACCGAGGAGCGCCGCGCCGACAGCATCAACCTGTCGTCCGTCGCCGCCGGGAAGGTGAAGAGCCTCCTCGACCAGGAGGGCCGCGACGACCTGCAGCTGCGCATCTCCGTCCAGCCGGGTGGCTGCTCGGGTCTGCGCTACCAGCTCTTCTTCGACGAGCGCACCCTCGACGGTGACGTCGTCACCGACTTCGACGGCGTGGCCGTGGTCGTCGACCGCATGAGCGTGCCGTACCTCAACGGCGCGATGATCGACTTCGTGGACACGATCGAGAAGCAGGGCTTCACGATCGACAACCCGAACGCCACCGGCTCCTGCGCCTGCGGCGACTCCTTCCACTGAGCCTGTGAGCCGGCCCGCCTCGCGGGCCGCGCGCACGAGAACCCCCGTCCCCTCCTCGCGGAGGCGGCGGGGGTTCTCGCGTCTGAGACCCTCGGTGTCGCGGCGGTCGGGCTCCGCCCGCGGGACGGGTCGTCAGTCCAGGTGCAGCTCGAGCGCGTTGGCGATGCGCTGCGCCGCCACGTCCACGCGGACCTCGCCGGTCTTGGCGACCTCGCGCGGGTAGTCGTCGTAGGCCAGGGACGGGGCGGGGCGCCGTGCGGCGGCGTCCAGCAGGTGCAGTGCCCGCGACGCGGCCTGCGCGTCGGCGGTCATGGAGGCGAGAGTGCCCAGGTCAGCGTGGGTCAGACGACCCTCGGGACGGTCCGTGGAGGTGCTCATGTGGCGACGGTAGGGGCTACCTGGGAGTAGCGGCAGGGGTACTGCGGGGTAGTGTTCCGGGACGTGTCCGACGCGCATGCAGGCCCTTCGTCCGCCCCCACCGACGCCGCCGGCCCCCTCCTGATCGCCGGGTCGATCGCCACCGACCACCTGATGGGCTACTCCGGCACGTTCCGGGACTCCCTCGTGGTCGAGCAGCTGGACAAGGTGTCGCTCTCCTTCCTCGTCGACGACCTGGAGATCCGCCGCGGCGGCGTCGCCGCGAACATGTGCTTCGGGCTCGGCGTGCTGGGCGTGCGCGGGGTGCTCGTCGGCGCGGCCGGGGAGGACTTCGCCGACTACCGGTCCTGGCTGGAGCGGCACGGCGTCGACTGCAGCCACGTGCACATCTCCGAGTCCCGGCACACCGCCCGGTTCGTGTGCACCACCGACCCCACCGGCGCGCAGATCGCCTCGTTCTACCCGGGCGCCATGAGCGAGGCCCGGATGATCGAGCTCGGCCCGATCACCCAGTCCCTGGGCGCGCCCTCCTACGTCCTCGTGGGCGCCGACGACCCCGACGGGATGCTGCGTCACACGCAGGAGTGCCGTCAGCGCGGGTACGCCTTCATCGCCGACCCCAGCCAGCAGCTGGCCTTCGGCGACGGCGACCTCATCCGCGACCTCGTCGACGGCGCCGCGATCCTGTTCTCCAACGAGTACGAGTCGCACATGATCGCCCAGAAGACCGGCTGGGACGACGCGGAGGTCCTGGCCCGCGTCGGCGTGCAGGTCACCACCCTCGGCAAGGACGGCGTCCGCATCCGCCGCCGCGGCGAGGACGACGTCGTGGTCGCCGCGGCCGCCGACGTCACCGCCGTGGAGCCCACCGGCGTGGGCGACGCGTTCCGGGCGGGGTTCCTCGCGGCCGCCTCGTGGGGCCTCGGCCTCGAGCGCGCCGCCCAGGTCGGCTGCGTGCTGGCCGCCTACGTCGTGGAGACCGTCGGCACCCAGGAGTACGCGTTCTCCTCGGCGGGCTTCCTGCGGCGGGTGCGCGACTCCTACGGCGACGTGCCGGCCGACGAGGTCGCCCCGCACCTGCCCTGAGCCCCGCCGCCGGCGGGCGCGTCAGTCCCGCCGGCGCACCAGGTACCGGGCCACGCCGTCGACCGCGACGTCCTCACCCAGGTACTCCTGGGCGCGCATCCGCGCCCAGGCGGGCACGTCGGCCCGCGCCGCCGGGTCCTCGGCGACCACGGCCAGCACCTCGCCCGGCGCCACGTCGCCGAGGTGGCGGGCCAGCTCGATGACGGGCCGCGGGCAGGGCAGCCCCCGGCAGTCGAGCTCGAGCGTGGGCTCGGGCAGGCCGGCGCCGCTGCCTGTCGCCCCGCCCGTCCCCCCGCTCGTGACCTCGGGTGCCCCGTCGCTCACAGGCCGACCTCCGCGCGCAGCCGCGCGACGACGTCCGGCAGCACGTGGCACAGGCGCTCGACGTCGTCGTCGGTGACCTCGGGGGCCAGGGAGAGGCGGACGTTGCCGTGCGTCAGCGCCCCGACGGCGGCGAGCACGTGGCTCGGCTCCAGGGTCGAGGCGGTGCAGGCCGAGCCGCTGGCCACGGCGAACCCGTGCCGGTCCAGCTCGCGCACCAGCGCGTCACCGGGCAGGTAGAGGCACGAGAACGTCAGCAGGTGGGGGAGCCGGTCGTCGGGATCGCCGACGAGGTCGACGTCGGGCAGCGTCGCCGCGGTCGCCCGGATCCGGTCCACCAGCCGGCGACGACGCGCGTCGACCTCCGCGCGCTCCGCGAGCGTGCCCCGCAGCGCCGCGGCCGCGGCGAGTGCGAGCGGCGCGTCGGGCAGCGCCCCGCCGGCGTCCTGCGGCCCGGGGTCGCCGGGGAAGGGGTTGAGCCACCGGGCGCCGTGCCGCACGAGCAGCACCCCGACGCCGCCGGGCCCGCCCCACGAGGTCGCGTGCCCCGCGGCCGCCGCCCAGCCCTCGCGCGGCAGGTCGAGCAGGCCGAGGCTCGCGGAGCCGTCGACGAAGAGGTCCACGGACGAGGGGAGCGCCACCGCGCCCACGGGCTGGGTGGTGCCGATCTCGTGGTTGGCCAGCTGCAGGGCGACGGCCGCGGTGCCGGGAGCGCGCGCCAGACGCTCCAGCGCGTCCAGGTCGACCCGGCCGTCGCGACCGACGGGGGCCTCGTGCACGGCCCCGCCGTGCACCTGCGCCCACCAGGACGCGGCGTGCCGCACGTGGGCGTGCTCGACCGGGGCCAGCACCAGGTCGCGGGCCCCGGCGTCGAGCCGGGCCCGGGCCAGGCCGAGCAGGCCGCGCTGCACCGCGTCGACCGGGGAGGTGAACCGCACCTCGTCCCGGCGCACGCCGAGCGACCCGGCCACGACCTCGCGGGCGTTCTCCAGCAGCAGTCGCGCGTCGCGTCCGGGCCGGTGAAGCGCCCGGGGGTCGGCCCAGCCCCGGGCGAGCGCGGCGTCGAGGACCTCCAGCGCAGCCGGGTGCAGCGGACGGCCCGCCGCGGCGTCCAGCCGCACGGGCGCGGACGCGGGAGTGGGCGCGGGCGTGGACGCGGGGGCGGGCCCGGCGGGGTCGGTCTGGTCCTCCACGCCTAGCAGCGTAGGCGTCCGTGCCGGACGCCGGCCGCCCGGCACCGGGTGCCACCGGGCGCGTCACCGGGCCGTTCGTGGCCCTCCTGCGGTCGGCGTCTTCCTGAGAGGACACCGAGGTAGCGGTGTGCACGAGTTCGGGAGAGACTGAGAGCAGCCCCCGCACCAGCCTGTGGGCGACCTGTGCCCCGACGGCTCCAGGACGCGCGCAGGAGGTACCCGGTGGCGCTGTCGCAGATCTGCTCGCGGTACCCTGCGGCGTACTTCTGTTCGTTTGAGAGGAAGGCTCCAGCGTTGAGTCTGCAGCTCCCGAAGAGGGCCCCGGGACGTCGTCGCCGCGGTGCCCGTGCCGCGGCGCTCGCCGCCACGGGCCTCGCCGTCGCCACCCTGGCCGGCTGCTCGTCCGAGGCGCAGGGTGAGTGGTCCCGGATCGCGATGCCCGAACCGGCCACCGAGCAGGGTGAGTCCACCCTCGCCCTGTGGCAGGGCTCCTGGATCGCCGCGCTCGTCATCGGCGTCATCGTGTGGGGCCTCATCGCCTACGCGGTCATCGTCTACCGGCGCCGCAGCGCCGACGAGATCCCGGTCCAGACGCGCTACAACCTGCCCCTGGAGATCTTCTACACGATCGTCCCGGTGATCATGGTCGTGGTGCTCTTCGCCCACACTGTGCGCACGCAGGAGATCCTGCTGGACACCTCCACCGAGCCCGACCTGACCGTCGAGGTCACCGGCCAGCAGTGGCAGTGGACGTTCAACTACGGCATCGGCGAGCAGGACTGGACCGCCGACGACGACAAGATGGACGACGTGTACCCCTACTCGGAGTACGCCTACACCGTCGGCACCCCGTCGGACATCCCGACCCTGTACCTGCCCGTCGGCGAGACCGTGCGGTTCAACCTGCACTCGCCCGACGTGATCCACGACTTCGGCGTCCCCGGCTTCCTCATGAAGATGGACGTCATCCCGGGCCGGGTGAACACCTTCCAGGTGACCCCGACCGAGACCGGCACCTACGCCGGCAAGTGCTACGAGCTCTGCGGCGTGTACCACTCCCGCATGCTCTTCAACGTCGAGGTCGTCGAGCCCGACGAGTACGAGGCGGCCGTCCAGGCCCTGGAGGACGCCGGCCAGACCTCCGAGCTGCCGCTGATCGGTGGCTCCGAGGCCAACACCCAGGCCGGTCTCGAGACCGAGGAGGACGGCGAATGACCGCCACCGCAGCAGCACCGGGCACCGCGGCGCCCGGGGGCGGGCGCCGCCCGCTCGGCGAGCACCTCGCCACCATCCTGACCACGACCGACCACAAGCTGCTCGGCAAGATGTACCTGGTCACGTCGTTCGCCTGGTTCCTCATCGGCGGCGTCATGGCCCTGTTCATCCGGGCCGAGCTGGCCTACCCGGGCCAGCAGGTCGTGAACGACGAGCTGTACAACCAGCTCTTCACGATGCACGGCACGATCATGCTGCTGATGTTCGCGACGCCCGCGTTCTTCGGCTTCGCCAACGTGATCATGCCGCTGCAGATCGGTGCCCCCGACGTGGCGTTCCCCCGCCTGAACGCGCTGAGCTACTGGCTCTACGCGATCGGCGGCCTGATCGTCCTCTCGGGCTTCCTGACCCCGACCGGTGCGGCCGACTTCGGCTGGTTCGCCTACGTGCCGCTCTCCGACGCGGTCCGCTCCCCGGGTGCCGGTGGCGACCTGTGGATCCTCGGCCTGTACATGTCCGGCCTGGGCACCATCCTCGGCTCGGTCAACTTCATCACCACGATCATCTGCATGCGTGCGCCGGGCATGACCATGTTCCGCATGCCGATCTTCGTGTGGAACACGCTGATCACCAGCCTGCTCGCCCTGATCGCCTTCCAGGTGCTCACCGGCGCGATGCTGATGCTGGCCGCGGACCGTCTCGTCGGCGCGCACGTGTACGACACCGCGCACGGCGGCCCGATCCTGTGGCAGCACCTGTTCTGGTTCTTCGGCCACCCGGAGGTCTACATCATCGCGCTGCCGTTCTTCGGCATCGTGACGGAGATCCTCCCGGTCTTCAGCCGCAAGCCGATCTTCGGCTACGTCGGCCTGGTCGGCGCGACGCTCGGCATCGCGATCCTGTCGGTGGCCGTGTGGGCCCACCACATGTTCGTCACCGGTGCCGTGGACGTGGCCTTCTTCTCCGGCATGACGTTCCTGATCGCGGTGCCCACCGGCGTGAAGTTCTTCAACTGGATCTTCACCATGTGGGGCGGCTCGATCAGCATGGACACCCCCATGCTCTGGTCCGTGGGCTTCCTGGTCACCTTCCTCTTCGGTGGTCTGACCGGCGTCATCCTGGCCAGCCCGCCGCTGGACTTCCACGTCTCGGACTCCTACTTCGTGGTGGCGCACTTCCACTACGTGGTCTTCGGCACCGTGGTGTTCGCGACCTTCGCCGGCTTCTACTTCTGGTGGCCCAAGTTCACCGGCAAGATGCTGGACGAGCGTCTCGGCAAGCTGCACTTCTGGCTGCTGACGATCGGCTTCCACACCACCTTCCTGGTCCAGCACTGGCTGGGCGTCGAGGGCATGCCGCGCCGCTACGCGGACTACCTGCCCGGCGACGGGTTCACGTTCCTCAACCAGGTGTCGACGGTCGGGGCGTTCCTGCTCAGCCTCTCGATGCTGCCGTTCTTCTGGAACGTGTGGACCAGCCGCAACGCGCCCATGGTCAACATGGACGACCCGTGGGGCTGGGGCCGCTCGCTCGAGTGGGCGACCGCCTCCCCGCCGCCGCGGCACAACTTCCACACGCTGCCGCGCATCCGCTCGGAGTCGCCGGCGTTCGACCTGCACCACCCGGAGATCGCCGCGCTGGAGCTGGAGCACAACATGGCGATGGCCAACGGCCACGCCGCGGACGCGCCCGACGTGAACGGCCGCCAGGAGATGCTCGACGAGAACAACGGTGAAGGGGGCGCCCGATGAAGGCGGAGTCCTGGATCTTCGCGATCTGCACGGTCTTCTTCGTCCTGGTGACGCCGGCCTACTGGCTGATCACCTCCGCCGGTGCCACCGGCGGCGACTGGACCGGCACCGTCGCGCTGCTCATGACCGCGCTGCTGACGGCGCTGATCACCCTCTACCTGGGTGTGATCGCCAAGCGCGGGCACGAGCGCCCCGAGGACCGTCAGGACGGCGAGATCGCCGACGGCGCCGGTGAGTACGGCTTCTTCGCGCCGTTCTCGTGGTGGCCCCTGTGGTGCGCGCTGGCGCTCGGTGTCATCTGCTACTCGGTGGCGCTCCAGGCCTGGTGGCTGGCCATCATCGGTGCGGTGCCCGGCATCATCGCCGTGTGCGGCCTGGTCTTCGAGTACTACCGAGGCGAGTTCGCCCACTGAGCCATCGCGGCGCACGCGCCGCACCCGGTTGCTCCTCCCAGGGCCCCGTCCGCGATCCGCGGGCGGGGCCCTGTGGCGTTCGGAGCCGGCCACGGTGGGAGCACGCCGCCGCGCCGCCCCGCGAGGGTGGGGCTCACAGGGACCCGACGTACGCTGGAGGGGTACCAGCACCTCGTCTTCTCGGGAGCTCCTGCATGACCCCGTTCCGCACCTCCGCCCTGCCGCGCCGCGGCGTCCTGCTGGGGACGTTGGCCGTCTCCGCGGTCGCGCTGACCGCCTGCCAGGACGACACCGCGGCATCCGGCTCGACCGGCGGCACCGGGACGAGCGATGCCAGCAGTGCGGCGGACTCCTCCACCAGTGCCGAGCCCAGCGTCTCGCCGGCCTCCGTCACCGTGAACTGTGGTGGGGGAGAGGAGGACGTGCCCGTGTCGCGGGTCGTCACCGTGACGGTCGCGAACGCGACGCTGACGAAGGTCGCCGTGCGTGCCGACGGCGGCGAGGAGCTGCCCGGCACGATGGCCGACAACCAGTACTCCTGGCGGGCCGACGACCGGCTCGAGCCCGGCACCACCTACCAGGTGCGGGCCGTCGCGGTCGGCGACGACGGGGCGAAGGTGAACCGCAAGGTCACCTTCCGCACCCAGGACCTGACGCTGGCCCAGCAGACCTATCCCTCGATCGCACCGCTCGAGGGCGAGACCGTCGGGGTCGGCATGCCTGTCATCGTCACGTTCGACGTGGCCGTCTCCGACCAGGCCGCGATGGAGCGTCAGATGACGGTCACGGCGCAGCCCGCCCAGGACGGCGCGTGGCACTGGCTCAGCCAGCACGAGGTGCACTGGCGCCCCAAGTCCTACTGGCAGGCCGGCAGCAAGGTCACCGTGGACGTGGCCGTCAACGGCGTGGACGCCGGCGACGGCGTCTACGGCCAGCTCAGCCGCCGCGTCTCCTTCGACGTCGGCGACGCCCACGTCTACCGGGTCAACGCCAAGACCCACGAGATGAAGGTCTTCAGCAACGGCAAGCTGCTGCGCACGCTGCCCATCACCACCGGCAAGCCCGGGTTCGACACCCGCAACGGCACCAAGGTGATCATCGAGAAGTTCGCCAGCAAGCGGATGAACTCCGAGACCGTCGGCATCTCCGGTGCCGAGGCCTACAACATCTCGGGGGTGAAGTGGGCGATGCGCCTGACCTACTCCGGGGAGTTCATCCACGCGGCGCCCTGGTCGGTCTCGAGCCAGGGCAACGCGAACGTCTCTCACGGCTGCACCGGCATGAGCACGGCGAACGCCGGGTGGCTCTACGAGATGTCACGACGCGGCGACGTCGTCGTCACCACGGGGACGAACGGCAACGACATGACGCTCACCAACGGCTGGGGCGACTGGAACGAGTCGTTCCGGCAGTGGCGCAAGGGCTCCGCGCTGGCCTGACGCAGCGTCCGGCGCGGGCACGCCGGAACGCCGGTGGGGGAGGGGACAGGGCCCGCCGCACCTCGAGCCCGTCCCCGGGAGCCCCGTGCAGGGCACCCGACGCCAGGAACGACGAAGCCCCTCCCCGGTGGACCGGGGAGGGGCTTCGTCGTGGAGACGGTGACGCGGATCAGTGCTTGGAGCCCAGCTCCGCGTGGTCGTCGTGGTCGGCGTGCGCCAGGTGCTCCTGGCCCTCGTCGTACTCCTCCTGCGTGGGCTTCTGCACGTTGTCGGCGAACCACAGGAGCGAGAGACGCTCACGGAGGCCGGAGAGGCGGCCCGTGGGGCGCTGGACGCCGTTGGCGTCCTTGTCCGCGGCGATGCTGTACACCTCGTCGCGGGGCCGCGAGGTGAGCGTGTAGGCGCGCTCCGCGGAGACCGCCTCGTGCTTCTCGCTGTAGCCACCCTCGGGCGAGCGGTTGATGACGCCCGTCTCACGGCCGTGGGTCAGCACGGCGTTGTCGTGACGCTGCAGGGAGATGCACCAGCGACGGGTGATGTAGAAGGCGATCGCCGGCCCGACGAACACCAGCACGCGCATGAAGTACGTGATCTGGTTGATGCTCAGGTCGAAGTGGATCGCGATCAGGTCGTTGCCGCCCGCGGCCCACATGAGGCCGTAGAACGTCATGAGCGAGACCATCACCGCGGTGCGCGTGGGCGCGTTGCGCGGACGCTCGAGCAGGTGGTGCTCGCGCTTGTCACCGGTGATCCAGGACTCCAGGAACGGCAGGAGCATGAGGATCGTGAACATGACGCCCGGCAGCACGATGATCGGCAGGAAGACGTTCCAGGCGATCGTGTAGCCGCCGATGTGGGACTCGATGCCCGGCATGATGCGCAGCGCGCCGTCCGGCCAGCCCATGTACCAGTCGGGCTGGAGGCCCGCGGTGATCTTGGTCGGGTCGTAGGGGCCGTACTTCCAGATCGGGTTGATGCCGAGCAGGCCACCCATGAGGGCGGTCACGCCGAACACGATGAAGAAGAAGCCGCCGGCCTTGGCCATGTACACCGGCATGAGGGGGTAGCCCACGACGTTGTTCTCCGTGCGGCCGGGGCCAGGCCACTGCGTGTGCTTGTGCGAGACGAGCAGCAGCATGTGGGCGGCGATCAGGGCCAGGAGCACGCCCGGGATCAGCAGCACGTGGATGGTGTAGAGCCGCGGGATGATCGACTCACCCGGGAACTCGCCACCGAACAGGAAGAACGACAGGTAGGTGCCCACCACGGGGATGGACTTCATGAAGCCGTCTGCGGCGCGGATGCCGGTGCCCGAGAGCAGGTCGTCCGGCAGCGAGTAGCCGGTGAAGCCCTCGAGGGTGCCCAGGAGCAGCAGCAGCGAGCCGATGACCCAGTTGATCTCGCGGGGCTTGCGGTAGGCGCCGGTGAAGTACACGCGGAGCAGGTGCACCATCATCGCGGCGATGAAGAGCATCGCCGCCCAGTGGTGCATCTGGCGCATGAGCAGGCCGCCGCGCACGTCGAAGCTGATGTGCATGGTGGACGCCATGGCGTCCGACATCTCCACGCCGCGGAACTGGTCGTAGGACCCCTGGTAGGCGACCTCGGCCATGCTGGGGTGGAACCACAGCGTGAGGAAGACGCCGGTCAGGAGCAGGACCACGAAGCTCCACAGGGCGACCTCGCCCAGCATGAAGGACCAGTGGTCCGGGAAGACCTTGCGCAGGTTCTTCTTCATCGCGGTGCCGAGGCCGAGGCGCTCGTCCGCCCAGGTCGCGACGGCGCCGACCTTGGTGGGCTTGCTGCTCACGGCGCCGCTGGTCGTCGTCGCGACCTTGCTGGTGTCGATGCTCATACGTCAGCCTCTCCCTGCTCGCCGATCGGCTTGCTGTCACGTTCCCAGTAGCTGGGGCCCACCGGCTCGGTGAAGTCGCTGCGGGAGATGAGGTAGCCCTCGTCGTCCACGTCCAGCGGGAGCTGGGGGAGGTGCCGGCCCGCCGGGCCGAAGACGACCCGACCGGAGTCGGACAGGTCGAACGTCGACTGGTGGCAGGGGCACAGGAGGTGGTGCGTGGTGCGCTCGTAGAGGCTGATCGGGCAGCCCACGTGCGTGCAGATCTTGGAGTAGGCGACGATGCCGTCCACGTCCCAGTTCTCGCGGCCCTCACCGGGCACGTAGGCGTCCTGGTCCATGCGGACGACGACGATCGCGGCCTTCGACTTGGCGATCTGCAGGGGAGCGCCCTCCAGGTCGGGGTAGCCGTTCTCCTCGGTCGGGAAGATCGCCTCCGGCTGAGCGTTCACCAGGTCGCCGATCTGGAGGTCGGCGGCCTTGACGGGGGTGCCGACCGCGTCACGGACGACGCGCATGCCGGCGGCCCACACGGTGTGCTCGAGACCAGCACCGGGGTACTCGGCCTCCTCGGTCACCTGGGCGTTGGTCTGGCCCAGGTCGCGCAGCAGCACGATCGGGGACAGGGCCACGACGCCGACGGCGGCGAAGAGCGAGTTGCGCACCAGCGGGCGACGGGCGATGCCCGCGTCGGTCAGGCCGGCGTCCAGGGCGGCGAGCGTGGCGGCGCGGTCCTCCTCGGGGGAGGCGATCGCGTGGCGCATCTCGACCATCTCGTGGTCGCTCATGAGCTTGCGGGCCCACTGGATGACGCCGGCACCGATCAGAAGCAGCGCCAGGCCCAGGAAGACGCCGAGGCCCACGTTGGAGGCACCCAGGCCGAGGAAGGTCGTCCAGTCGTCGCCGACGTCGGCGGTGAAGTAGACGACGAAGAACAGGACGACCGAGACGATGGAGAGGCCGAACATGCCGGCGACCTGGCGCTCGGCGCGCTTCTCCGCCTTCTCGTCGACGTCGGTGGGGCGCCACGTGTGCTCGGGCAGACCCGGGTCCTGCACCGGCTCCACGGAGGCCGGAACGTCCTCGTGGGAGTCGTCGTGGGGGGTCAGGTCGCTCACGCGGTGGCCTTCTTCCTCTTCGAGCGAGTGGAGTGGGCCGCGATCCAGACCGCGAAGCCCACCATGGAGCCGATGCCGACGACCCAGGCGAAGAGGCCCTCGGCCACGGGGCCGAAGCCGCCCATGCCGAAGCCGCCGTAGCCGGTGTTGGTGTCGAGCGAGTCGAGGTAGGCGATCACGTCGCGCTTCTCCTCCGGCGTCAGGTTGCCGTCGCTGAAGGACGGCATCTGCTGCGGGCCGGTGAGGAGGGCCTCGTAGATGTACTTGGCCTCCACGCCGCGGATCTGCGGGGCGTGGCCGCCGCGCGGCATGGCGCCGCCGGAGCCCTCGAAGTTGTGGCAGGCGGTGCAGTTGGTCAGGAAGATCTGGCCCCCGCGCACGATGGCCTCCTGCTGCTCCTCCTCGGTCAGGTCGGCGATCGAGTAGTCGCTCTCGTCGGGCACGGCCGGGCCGGGCGCGAGGGAGGCGATGTACGCGCCGAGCGCGTCGATCTCGTCCTGGGTGAAGGCGGCCGGCTTGGCCTCGGCCTGCTGGCCGGGCTGCGCCATCGGCATGCGGCCGGTGCCGACCTGGAAGTCGACGGCGGCGGCGCCCACGCCCGCCAGGGACGGGCCGTACTGGTCACCGTTCAGGGTCTCGATGCCCTCACCGTTGGTGCCGTGGCAGCTCGAGCAGCTGACGAGGAAGAGCTTGCGCCCCTCCGAGACCAGCTCGTCGTTGGACGACGTGCTGCTCGCGCTCGCCGACGACGTGGCGCCGGTGGAGACCAGGGAGTACAGCGACCCTGCGGCCACGAGGCCGAGGAGCAGGACGACGGCGCCCGCGAGACGGCCGCGGCGGTGTCGCGACAGTCGTCCAGCGGAACGGTTCAGGAAACGCACAGTGGAGGTCCTCGATCAAAGGGGATGTATCAGACTACGCCCAGGTCGTGCTCAGGCGTTCACTGCAGGATGTAGATCGTGGCGAACAGGCCGATCCACACGACGTCCACGAAGTGCCAGTAGTAGGACACGACGATCGCGCTGACGGCCTGCTCGTGGGTGAAGCGCCGGGCCAGGTACGTGCGGCCCAGGACGAGCAGGAAGGCGAGGAGACCGCCGGTCACGTGCAGGCCGTGGAAGCCGGTGGTCAGGTAGAACATGGAGCCGTAGCCGGAGGCCTGGATCGTCAGGCCCTCCTGCACGAGGTTCGCGTACTCGACGGCCTGACCGCCGACGAAGACGGCGCCCATCACGTAGGTGAGCAGGAACCACTCGCGCAGGCCCCAGCCGCTGACCTGCAGCAGCGAGCCCTTGCGGCCCACCTGGCCGCGCTCCGCGGCGAAGACGCCGAGCTGGCAGGTCACGGAGGACAGGACCAGGATCGTCGTGTTCACCAGCGCGAAGGGGACGTCGAGCACCTCGGTGCTCTGCGCCCACAGCTCGGGGGAGACCGAGCGGATGGTGAAGTACGCCGCGAACAGGGCCGCGAAGAACATCAGCTCGCTCGAGAGCCAGATGATCGTCCCGACGCTGACCATGTCCGGTCGGTCGTGATTCCCGTGGAGCCGGGATGCAGGGAGAGAAGCCGCAGTAGCCACGGGAGCATTATGGACGAGGCTCTGCGGAACTCCATACCGGGTCCCCGATCCGGCGCGTCCGTGCGAGGGCTGTGACCCGACTGTGACCGGTGTCGTGACCGGTGCTGTGACCGGCCGGGCGTCGCGTGGCGCCCGACGTGCCGCTCGGCCCTCGCGCGCACCCGGGGTGCTGGGCCTACGATGACCGACGTGAGCGACTCCACCGACTCCCGTGCCCCGCTGACGGTCCTGGTCTACAGCGACGACGTCAGCACCCGCCAGCAGGTGATCCTCGCGCTGGGTCGCCGTCCGCACCCGGACCTGCCGGAGCTGCAGTACGTGGAGGTGGCCACCGAGCCCGTCGTCCTCCAGCACCTGGACGCCGGCGGCATCGACCTGGCCATCCTGGACGGCGAGGCCGTCCCTGCCGGTGGCATGGGCATCGCCAAGCAGGTCAAGGACGAGCTCCCGGCGTGCCCGCCGGTGCTGGTGCTCACGGGTCGTCCCCAGGACGCGTGGCTGGCCACCTGGTCGCGCGCCGAGGCGGCGGTGCCCCACCCGCTGGACCCGGTGCAGCTGGCCGAGGCCGTCTCCGGCCTGCTGCTGCCCCGCGTCCCCGCGACGCAGGCCTGAGGCGTGGGCGCCGCCACCACTTGGCCCGACGTCCTCTCCTCCCTCGTCGCCGGGCGTGACCTGGGGGCCGACGAGGCCGCGTGGGCGATGGGGGAGATCCTCGCCGGGGACGCGACCCCCGCGCAGGTCGCCGGCTTCGCGGTGGCCCTGCGGGCCAAGGGCGAGACCGCGGCCGAGCTCACGGGTCTCGTCGACGCGATGTACGAGGTCGCGACCCCGATCCGCGTCCCGGGCCGGACGCTGGACATCGTCGGCACCGGTGGCGACCGCTCGATGTCGGTCAACATCTCCACGATGGCGGCCATCGTCAGCGCGGGTGCCGGTGCGCGCGTGGTCAAGCACGGCAACCGCTCCGCGTCCTCGAAGTCCGGCTCGGCCGACGTCCTCGAGGCCCTCGGCGTGCGCCTCGACGTGCCCGTCGACCGGGTGGGCCCCCTCGCCTCCGAGGTCGGCATCACCTTCTGCTTCGCCGCGGCCTTCCACCCCGCCATGCGGCACGCGGCCGCGCCCCGGCGCGAGCTCGGCATCGGCACGGCGTTCAACCTGCTCGGGCCGCTGACCAACCCGGCGCGGCCGGGCGCGCAGGCCATCGGCGTGGCCGACCCGCGCACCGCGCCGGTGATGGCGCAGGTCTTCGCCGACCGCGGCGTGGACGCCTGGGTGCTGCGCGGTGACGACGGCCTGGACGAGCTGACCACCACCACGACCTCGTCGGTGTGGGTGGTGCACGAGGGCGCCGTGCGCCCGGTGACCGTGGACCCGGCCGACCTCGGCCTGGCCCGCGCGAGCACCGAGGACCTGCGCGGCGGCGAGCCCGCCTACAACGCGGACGTGGTGCGCCGCCTGCTCGCCGGCGAGCAGGGCCCGGTGCGGGACGCGGTGCTCCTCAACGCCGGCGCCGCGCTGGCGGTGCTCGACGAGCCGGGGGCCGAGCCCCTCGCCGCTCTCGCGGCCGGGATGAAGCGGGCCGCCCAGGCGGTCGACACCGGTGCTGCGGCCGCGGTCCTGGAGCGCTGGGTGGCGGCCACCGCCTGAGCGGCGGCCCCTCCCGGCCCGGGTCAGCCGCGTGGCTCGAGGTCCGGGTCAGCCGCGTGGCTCCAGGTCCGGGTCAGCCGCGTGGCTCCAGGTCCAGCACGAACTCGCGGCCGTTGGCGCGGAAGCCGATGTGGTCGTAGTAGGCGCCCACCATCTGCGGTGGGGTCATGACGTGCCGGAAGCCGAGGTCGCGCAGCACCCCGGAGCGGCGGAACACGAACTCGCCGGGCGTGAAGTCGCGGTAGCGGGGCGTCACGTGGTCCAGCCGGAGCCGGGCCACGTCGCCGTCGCGCCGCAGCACCACCAGCCCGACCGTCTCGTCGCCGCGCTGCACGACGAAGGCCAGGTCCCGCTCGTCCAGGGCCGCCGCGGGGTCGAAGTCCGGCTGGTAGCGGCGGATGTCGCTCGCGTGGGTGTCGAGCACGTGGCGCAGGTAGGCGTCGCCACCGGCGACGGGCAGCACCGCGAAGCTCGCCTCGTCGTGGCGCTGACGGGTCAGCTGCACCAGGAACCACACGTTGATGGCGCTGGTGACGGCGTTGAGCCCGACCATCGGCCACACGCCGATCAGCAGGTTGTAGAGCAGCAGGGCCAGGCCCGCCGCCAGGTTGAGCACCCGGAACCGCAGCACCCGCTGCTGGGTGAGCGAGAGCACCAGCAGGGCGCTGCCCGCCCAGCCGAACGCTTCGAGCAGGGGGCCGTCCGGGACGGAGACGAGGGGGATCACCGGCGCAGGGTAGGACGCCCCGGCCGCCGTCCACGGATCGTCGCGGTCAGTCCAGGCCGACGGAGAAGGTCTGCTCCAGGTCCAGGCGGGAGTAGGCGCGGAACGCGATGTGGGTCTCGGTCGAGGTCACGCCCGGCACCTTGTTGAGGCGGTCGGCCACGACGGAGGAGACGTCCTCCACGTGCTTGACCCGCACCAGGGCCACGAGGTCGACGTCGCCGGTGACGGAGTAGACCTCGGAGACGCCCTCGAGCGAGGCGATCTCCTCGGCGACCTCCGGGATGCGGTCGACCTGGGCGTGCACGTTGACGATGGCGGTGATCACGAGCCCGAGGCTACGACGGCCGCGCCCGCGGCGGCAGCGCCGGTGGCGTGTCGCGCCGCGCCGTCCCCGCGCGGCCGCCCGGTCCGCTGGGCCCGCTCTCCGCCTCCGTCGCGCGTCCGCTCCCGGCCCGTGCCGTGGCCGGCGGGCGCCAGCAGCGCCAACGAGCGGCCGGCACCGGCCACCGGGCACGTCCACTCGCCCTCCACCTCCACGAGGCGGACGCCGGGCTGCTCCAACCAGCGCAGCACCTTCTCCGTCTCCTCCGCGGTCGCCGCCGGCACCGGGCCCGGGGCCTGGGCCCGTTCCGGCTCCAGGGTCTCGGCGCCCGCACGGAGCACGTCCACGAAGGCGTGGGCGTCACTGCCGGACGGGATGACCCCGGCCGCCGCCAGGCGCCCGCGGCGCACCACGTGGACCGCCCACCGGCCGTCGTCCTCGCGGCGCGCGGCCACGACCTCCGGGCAGGCGGTCAGGGAGCCGAGCCGCTGGGTGCGGGCGGCCGCGCGGACGAAGGCCGCGAGCCGGTCACGGTGGCGGCCCGCGTCCTCGAACCGCTCCTCGGCGGAGAGATCGGCCATCCGGTGCAGGACCAGGTCGACGACCTCGTCGGGGCGCGAGACCAGCGTCTCGCGCAGGGAGCGCACCACCGCGTCGTAGGTGAGGGCGTCGACCGACCCGTCGCAGGGGGAGAGGCAGCGGCCCATCTCGGCCAGCGCGCAGGCGCTGCCGCGCGGTCGCTTGCCCAGGCGCTGCGTGCACTGGCGGACGGGGAAGACCTCGTGCAACGCTTCCAGGGCCTCCAGGGCGCGGCCCCGGGAGCCGAACGGGCCCAGGTAGTCGGCGTCGTCGTCCGCGACGCGGGTGACCACCGACAGGCGGGGCCACGCCTCACGGGTGAGCTTGACGAAGTGGGTGCGCTCCGGGTGTCGCGAGCGGCGGTTGTAGCGCGGCTTGTGCTGGGCGATGAGCCGCAGCTCGCGGACCTGGGCCTCCAGCGGCGTCGCGCACTCGATGCCCTCGACCCGGGCGGCCAGGCGGACCATCTCGCCCATGCGCGAGCGGGTCTCCGAGGCGGTGAAGTAGGACCGCACCCGGGTGCGGAGGTTCTTGGACGTGCCGACGTAGAGCACGCGCTCGTCGTCGTCGCGGAAGAGGTAGACCCCGGGCTTCTCCGGCAGCGGCTCGGCCAGGTGCCGCTTGCGCCGCTGGGCGGAGGTCACCCGCGAGGTGTAGGTCTGGAGCTCCTCGAGGGTCTGCACCCCCTGGGCCCCGAGCCGGCCGATGAGGCCGTGCAGCACGTCCACCGTGGCGCGGGCGTCCGCCAGGGCCCGGTGGTTCGGGGTGGTCGTGGCCGAGAACAGCTGCGCGAGGGAGGAGAGCTTGCAGTTGGGCGCGTCGTCCCGGGTCACCAGCCGCCGGGCGAGCCGGGCGGTGTCCAGCACCTCGAACCGCGGCCACGGGCGCTGCTGGGCCGCGGCGAAGTGCTGGAGGAACCCGACGTCGAACGGCGCGTTGTGGGCGACCAGCACGCAGCCCTCCGCGAACTCCAGGAACGCGGGCAGCACCGTGTCGATGCGGGGCGCGGCCACGACCATGGAGTCGGTGATGCCGGTGAGCACCGAGATGAAGGCCGGGATCGGGCCCTCGGGGTCGACCAGCGTCTGGAACTCGCCCAGCACCTCGCCGCCGCGGACCTTCACCGCGCCGATCTCGGTGATCATCGAGCCCTGGGCGGCCGACCCGCCGGTGGTCTCGAGGTCGACCACGCAGAAGGTGAGGTCGCGCAGCGGCCGACCCAGCTGGTCGAACGAGCGTTGCTCCTCCCACCGGGAGGGTGACTGCGGGTGCTGCATGGCGAGGACGCTACGAGCGAGCACCGACAGCGGGTCGGACGCGCGCCGGTGCCGACGTCCCGGCCCGGCTCCCCGGACGTCCCGGGACGTTCCCTCTTGGCCGCCCTCCTGCGCGCCCTCCTGCGCGCCCTCCTGCGCTCCCGCCGCACCCCCGGGTGGCTCTCGGATGGCTCTAGGGTGGGCGCGGGACACGATCGTGCGCCCGCCCGCGAGCGGGCACGGACCCGCCGGGCGGGAGCGAGGAGGCGGGGGACGTGGGCAGCAGCGACGTGGTGCCCGCCTCGCCCCGCGGGCTGCCGGAGGCCGTGGGTGCCAGGGTGGTCGTGCTCGTCGCCGCCGTCCTGCCCGACGTCGCCCAGCTGCCGCCGTCGCTGCGGCGGGTGGCGGCCTTCGCCCCGGGCCGCCGCGCACGGCTGGGCAGCAACGCGGTGCTCGACGCTCTCGTGGACGACGGGCTGCGTGAGCGGGTCGCGCACGTGCTCGTCGCGCGCGGGGCGGGCGAGGGATCGGACGAGGACGACCCGGCGACCGTGGCCGCGCGCGCCTGGCTGGTGCGGCCCGAGGGCTGGGAGGACGTCCTGGTACCGGCTCTCGCGCAGGTGCACGCCCGCGAGGAGGCGGAGGAGTCCTCCGCCCTCGACCGGGCCCGCGCCCGCACCGCGGCCGCCGAGCAGGCCCTCGTGGAGGCCAGGGCCGGTGCCAAGGTGGAGGCCGACGCGCTGCGCGCCGAGGTGAGCGACCTGCGCCGGCGCCTCGCCGAGGCCCGCCAGGAGGCCAGGGACGCCCGGGCGGCGCAGACGCGCTCGGCCGAGGCCGTCGGCGAGGGGGCGCGGGCCGAGGGGGTGCCCGTCGGACCGGCCGCGGCCGCCGAGCGGCGCCGTGCCGACGACCTGGCCGCCCGGCTGCGCGACAGCCGCGCCGAGGTGGCGCGCCTGACCGCGCAGCTCGCCGAGCAGCCGGCGCCGGCCGGGGCGGGCGCACCGGTGAGCACCGACGAGCCCGGCGAGCCCGGCGAGTCCGGTGCCGCGTCGGACCAGCGGGCCCGCCTGCTCCTGGACACCGTGCTGGACGCGCTGACCGGGCTGCGCCGCGAGCTGGCCCTGCCCCCGCTGACGGACACGCCCGGTGCCGAGGCCGAGGAACGGCTCGCGCAGACCACCCCCGCCGGCGCGCCCGGCGGGGGAGCGGCCGTGATCGGCCCCGCCCTCCTGGAGCAGTACCTGGGACTGCCGCGCGCGCGGCTCATCGTCGACGGCTACAACGTGACCCGGGGCGCCTGGCCGTCCTCGACCCTGGAGGCCCAGCGAGCCCGGCTCCTGCGCGACCTGGCGCCGGTGGTGGCCCGTACGCGCGCCGAGACCACGGTCGTCTTCGACGCAGCCGACGCCGACACCCGCCCGCCCGCGGCGACCCCGCGGGGCGTGCGGGTGCTCTTCAGCCCTCCCGGGGTCATCGCGGACGACGTCGTGGCCGACCTGGTCGACGCCGAGCCGCGCGGCCGGGTGGTGCTCGTGGTCAGCGACGACCGCGAGGTGCGTGACCACGCCGCGGCCCGCGGTGCCCGGCCCGTGCCGGCCTCCGCCCTGCTGGGCCTGCTGACCCGCTGACCCACGGCCCCGCCGGAGAGGCGCTGGACAGGCGCTGTCGGTGGTCGGTGCCACGGTGTGGCCATGACGACGAGGATCGACTGCGACACCTGCGTGGTGCGAGGACTGGCCTGCCGCGACTGCGTGGTGACGGTGCTGCTCGGACCCCCGCCCGAGCTCACCTTCGACGACGAGGAGCGCGCGGCGCTCGACCTCCTGGCCGAGGGCGGCCTGGTGCCGCCGCTGCGACTGGTGACCCCGCTCTCGGCGCCGGCCGGTGACGGGACAGGTGACGGGGACGAGCCGCTGCCGGGCACGGGTGCTGCGACCGCCTGACGCAAGCCCGTCCCCGGCCCGCTGCTGCTGCGGGACACGGGCACGAGAAAGGTAAAGACATGCCGGGTGTGGCCGAGATCTTTTGGAGTCCGGCCCCTTGGCCGTCTACCTTCGCTCGTGTTGCCGTCACCCCTCCGGGGGAGACGGACCGCCGTCCGCGACGACGGCGGGATCGAGGGGAAGCCGGTCAGCGCACGTCGACGTGGTTCCCCCCTGCCCCGTGAGCCGTCGACGCACCCGAACCGAGGAGTACCCGCACCCGTGCACACCGGCCGTCAGCGTCTTGCCGCCGCAGCCGTCTCCGCCCTCCTCGTGGGCAGCGGCGTCCTCTGGGTCTCTTCCCCGGCCCAGGCCGAGCCGACCGTCGAGTCGGCCCAGGCCCGCGTGGACACCCTGTACCGCGAGGCGGAGCAGGCCTCCGAGCGCCTCAACGAGGCCCGCCTCGAGGTCACGAAGATCAAGCGACAGCTCCAGTCCCTCCGTGCCGACCAGCGCAGCCAGGCGTCCCTCACCGACGCCGCGCGCACCGAGGCCCGGGACGCGATCCTGCGCGCCTACCAGGGCCAGGACATGAGCGCGGTCAACCAGGTCGTGGGTGCCACCGACCTCGGTGACTTCCTCGACCAGATGTCGACGATGAGCTCGTACGCGGACATCACCGACGAGCTGTACTCCCGCTACGACACCCAGGCCCGTGCCCTCACGCTGCGGGAGAAGGCCACCGAGAAGCGGGTCGCCCGCCTGGCCTCCCTGCGCACCTCGCTGGCCGAGGACAAGGCCGAGATCGACTCCAAGCTTGCCGACGCGCAGGCCGTCCTCGACGAGCTCGAGGCCGCGGAGCGGCGCGAGGTCATCTCGCGCACCGCCGCGCGCGAGCCCGCCCCGGAGGTCACCACCGTCACCGCCGCGGTCTCCGGCTCGGCCGGTGACGCGGTCGCGTTCGCCCTCGCCCAGGTCGGCGACAGCTACGTCTACGGCGCCACCGGCCCGGACTCCTACGACTGCTCCGGCCTCACCATGCAGGCGTGGGCCGCCGCGGGCGTGTCCCTCCCGCACTCCTCCTCGGCCCAGTACGCCAGCGGCACCAAGGTCTCGATCTCCGACCTCCAGCCGGGCGACCTCGTCTTCTACTACTCGCCGATCAGCCACGTGGGCATCTACATCGGCAACGGCCAGATCGTCGACGCCGCGAACCCGAGCACGGGCGTGCGGGTCGCAGCCGTCGACTCGATGCCGATCAGCGGGGCCGTCCGCCCGGGCTGACCGGCGCCACGGCACCGAGGCAGACGCTGAGCACCTCCGACCAGCCCCCCGCACCGTCCACCGGTCCGGGGGGTTCGTCGTCCCCCGGGGCGGGTCGTCCCCGCCGTCTCCTGTGGCTGGTGGTGGCCGCCGCGCTGGTCGCCGTCGGCGTCGCCTACGTCGTCGCGGACGACGGCGGGCGCACCGTCCTCCCCTCACCCACGGCGTCCTCGGGCGAGAGGCAGTCCTCGGGCACCGACGCCGGCCCTGGCTCCGGGGGCGCCATGCCCGTCGGGCTGGCCACTCGCACCCTCGACCGCCTGGCGCGCGCGCTGGGCCACGGGGACGCCGTCGCCGCCGCCGCCCTCGGGGTGGCGGGGGACGGTGAGGCGGCCGACCGGCTCCGCGCGGCTGCGGAGGCCGCGGCCGACGCACGGGTGCGCGGCCTGCGCTGGCGCTACGTCGACAGCCTCGGCACCCCCGACGCCGACGGGACCTGGTGGGCCGCCACGGAGGTCACCTGGCGCTTCGCCGGTGTGGACGAGTCGGCCGCCACGGCCGAGGTCCTCGTCGGCCTGCGCACCGAGGACGGGCCGGACGGGACGACGGTGGCCGTGGTCGACCCCGCTGCCGTGGCGGAGGACGCCGCCACGGCGACGACGACCACCCGCGTGCCCGTGTGGCTCTCCGGGCCCGTGCGGGTGCGCCAGGACGCCGGGACGATGCTGCTCGTCGCCACCCCCGACGGCAGCGTGGACGATCGGGCCGAGGAAGCGGCGGACGAGGAAGCCCTGGCCGCGCAGGTCCGACGCGCCCGCCAGGAGGCGCGGCGGGCGCTGGCGCCGGGTGAGCGGTCCGCCGCCCCGTCCCTGGTGGTCGAGGTGCCGGCGGACGCCTCCGGCGTCGACGCGGCCCTCGGGGTCAGCACCGGCACCTACGCGGCCATCGCCGCGGTGACCGCCCCGGTCGACGGCGAGGACGGGCCGGTGCACGTGCTGGTCAACCCCGACGAGCTCGGGCAGCTGCGCCCGGCCGGCGCCCAGGTCGTGCTCACCCACGAGGCCGTGCACGCGCTCACCGACGCCCCCGCCAGCCTGGCCCCGCTGTGGCTGGTCGAGGGCTACGCCGACGAGGTGGCGCTGCGCGACGTCGACCTGCCGCTCTCGGTGACCTCCGCCCAGGTGCTGGCCGAGGTCGCGCAGGAGGGTCTGCCCCGTGCCCTGCCGACCACCGCCGACTTCGGCGTCTCCTCGCGCTACCTGGGCGCCGCCTACGAGGCCGCCTGGACCGCCTGCCGCGTGCTCGCCGCGCGGGCGGGCGAGGACGGCCTGCGCCGCGTGTACGAGCGCACCGGCGCCGGTGAGGGCCTGGACGCCGTGCTCGCCGACGTCGCGGGCTGGACGCAGCGCGACCTGGTGCGCGCCTGGCGTGCCGAGCTGGCGCGGATCGCCGACGGCGGCTGAACGACACCCCTGAACGACACCGGCCCGGACGAGGATCTCGTCCGGGCCGGTGTCGTTCAGCGGGTGTCGTGCCGCGGGCGGCGCCTGGTCGGGCCCGCTCGGCCCCGCCAGGTCAGGTGGGGCGTCAGGTGGTGCGCCAGGTGGTGCGCCGGCCGCCCGCCCCGGGGGGGGGAGAGGGGTGGGGCGGGCGGTCGGCGGTCCCGGGTGGGTCAGCAGGCGGTGCGGTCGCCGCCGACGCAGTCGCCGGTGGAGTCGAAGAGGCCGCTGAGGGTGTCGCCGAAGGCGAACACCGCCACCGCGATGATCGCGGCGATGCCGGCGATGAGCAGGCCGTACTCGACGGCGGACGCGCCGCGCTCCTCGTCACGGACGGGGAGGTGCAGGGCGATCAGGGCGGAGAGGTAGGTGACCATGGCGGACTCCTCGGTGGCTGAGGTCAAGGGGGATGGGGGGAGAGGCGGTGTGGTCGCCGGTCCGCCGACCCGGGCGGTGCGTCCGGGCGGGTGACGGGGGTGTCCTTGGCGACGTGTCCACTCTGCCCTGCCGCTCGGGGCGGTGTTATCGGGTAAAGAGTCGAAGGGTGATAGCCCGAAGTGACTAGGAGC
Organism: Nocardioides bruguierae; assembly: GCF_023554635.1. Lineage (NCBI taxonomy): Bacteria > Bacillati > Actinomycetota > Actinomycetes > Propionibacteriales > Nocardioidaceae > Nocardioides > Nocardioides bruguierae. The sequence continues at coordinate 67,767 of NZ_JAMJPH010000029.1, read as the reverse complement.
ACGGACCCCCACGAGCGCGGCGCCCTGGGGAGTGAGGTGGGGGCGCCGGTCAGCGTGGCGGTGCCACGGAGGACAGCAGCCCCATCCGCATGGCCGTCACGAGCGCCTGGGCGCGGTTCTGTGCCCCGAGCTTCTGGTAGATCCGCGCGATGTGGCTCTTCGCGGTCGACTCGCTCATGTACAGCTGCGCACCGATCTGCCCGGCGCCCAACCCGTCGGCGAGCAGTACCAGGACCTCCTGCTCACGGTCGGTCAACCTGCTGGACTCGGTGGTGCCCCGCCGCATCATCGCGCCCATGAGGCCGGCGCAGGTGAACGAGCGCGGGGAGACCACCGCCGTCCTCGCCGCCTTGACCACCTCGTCGCTCGGGGCGTCCTTGCCGACGAAGCCGGAGGCGCCCGCCTCCATGGCCGCGAAGATCTGGTCGTCACCGGAGTGCATGGTGAGCACGACCAGGCCGAGCTGCTCCTCGGTGCGCCGCAGGGCCCGCACGACGTCCAGCCCCGTGCCGTCCTGGAGCTGGAGGTCGGTGACGACCACCTGCGGCCGGGCCCTGGCGTAGAGCGCGAGCGCCTCCTGCACGCCGCCAGCGGTGGCCACGACGCGCATGTCCGGCTGGAGGTCGAAGACACCGGCCAGGCCGTTGCGGATGAGCTCGTGGTCGTCGACGACCATCACCGTGGTGGGCGGCTTGGCGGGGGACGGGCTGGCGGGCTGGCTGGGGGACTGGCTCACCTGGCCACCTCTCTGTCGCTGTGGGGGACGGGCCCCGGCGGGGCCGGGAAGGACGGGACGGCCTGGGAGGGGGTGGCCTGGGGCGCCGGTGCCCCGGCCGTGAGCCCGCCGGCGGAGAGCCCGCCGTTCTCGGCGCGCAGCCGCACGGTGACGCGGGTGCCGCCGTCCTCGGGCTCCTCGATCTCGAGGTCGGCGCCGACGAGGCTGGCCCGCTCCTGCATGATCGAGAGGCCGTAGGAGTCGGCTCGGGCGTCGCCGAGGCCACGGCCGTCGTCGCGGACGGTGATCGTGGCCGCGGGCGGGCTGACCTGGCAGGCCACGCGGATCACGCTGCACCGGGCGTGCTTCACGGCGTTGTTCACGGCCTCCTGGGTCACCCGGAACAGCTCGGCCTCCACCTCGGGCCGCAGCCGCTGGGGCTGCTCGTCCAGCGTGACCTCGATGGGGATGCCGGAGACCTGGCTCATGTTGCGGGCCACGGCGCTGATGGCCGAGCCGAGGCTCTCCGCGCTGCCGACGGTGGTGCGCAGCGTGAGCACGGAGCGGCGCACCTCGGTGACCACGGCGCTGACCCGCTCGCGCAGCAGCGTGAACTGCTCGCGCTGGGCCGGGGTCATCGCGGTCAGGGCGAGGGCGTCGACGACGTAGCCGAGCGAGGCGATGTCCTGGGCGACGCCGTCGTGCATCTCCCGGGAGAGCCGGCGACGCTCGTCGGCGGTCGCGGCGTCGCGGAAGGCGTCGAAGAGGAGGGCGGCCTCGAGCGTGACGACCATGTCGGCGACGAGGTCGGGGACGTCGGCCAGGCGCCGCTCGAGCTCGGGGTCGCCGAGCCGCACCCGGTCGGAGAAGGTGCCGGCGAGCACCGCGATCAGCCGGTCCTCGCTGTGCAGCGGCACCGCGAAGGCGTGCCCGTCGCGCTCGACCTCGCCCGTGGCCCGGCAGGTCTCCGCGACCAGCGAGCACTCGAGGAGGTCGTCGTCGTCGAAGGACTTGGTGACCAGCGGGGTGAGCGTCGCCCCCGCGGTGGCCCCGGAGCCGGGCAGGTACACCGCCAGCACCGACGTCGGCAGGGCGTCGCGCACGGTCGAGAGCAGGAGCCCCCCGGTGCTGCTGGGGTCGAGGCCGGAGGAGAGCCCGTCGGTCAGGTCGTTGAGCTGGCGCAGCAGCGCGCTGGCGTGCCGGTAGGGGGCCAGCGCGTCCGGCGGCTCCTGCGAGGTGGAGTGCAGGAAGGTCGCGACCAGGCCGAGGCCGAGGCCGAGCACGGCCCAGGTGAACACCGACGCGGCGGTGTCCGCGGTGACGGGGGCGGTCGCGGCGGCGGCCAGCGTCACGGCCACCACCGAGGTGGCGGCGGCCAGCAGCATGGAGGCCAGGCCGCGGCGCAGCCCCGCCAGCAGCGGGGCGAGCGCGGTGGCGGCGAGCAGCGACTCCGTCTGGTGCACCGTGAGGCCCGCGACGACCCCGACGATCGCCGCCTCCAGCGGGGTCGACCAGCCGGGCACCGAGGCGGGCCGGGTCAGCGCGAGCGTGGAGGTGGCCCACACCATCGCCACGCAGCCCAGCCCGGCGATCGCGGTGACCTCCCGCGTCCACAGCACCGGCCCGGTCATCGCGAGCAGCACGAACACCCGCAGGGCGAGGTCGAAGCGCACGGCGTCCTGGGTGGGATGGAGCATGGGGCTACCTCGTCCGGCCCGGGTGGCCGGCTGGGTGGGGGGTGGGGGGAACCGCTCGCGCGGTGCCGACCGGGGCCGGTGTGCTCATGCTCTCACCGATCCTGGGTACGCGCCGCTGGTCCACACCGGTACGCGGCTCCGTCCCGGGCGGGGGCCCCGAGCGGTGCAGAACCTCGTGCGCCGCTCAGAAGGTGTCCAGGATGCTCAGCACGGCCGGACCCATCACCACCACGAACAGGGACGGCAGGATGCACACGACCAGGGGCACGGTGATCTTCACCGGCACCTGCTGGGCCTTCTCCTCGGCGCGTTGGCGGCGCTTGACCCGCATCTCGCCCATCTGCACGCGCAGCACCTGGGCGATCGGGATGCCGAAGTGGTCGGCCTGCACCATGGCGCCCACGAAGTGCTGGAGCTCGGGCACGTCGGTGCGCTCGGACATCGCCCGCAGCGCCTGGCTGCGCGAGGAGCCGATCTGCATCTCGCGCAGCAGCCGGGACAGCTCGTCGGCCACCGGACCCTGCGTGCGGCCGGCGACCTGCTGGAGGGCCGCGTCGAACCCGAGCCCGGCCTCGACCGAGATCGCCAGCAGGTCCAGGGCGTCGGGGAGGTCGCGGCGCATCCGCTCGGAGCGGTCGTAGGCGCGCTGGTAGAGCCACAGCGCGGGGGCCGCGAACCCGAGGCCCGCACCCACGGCCACGGCCAGCAGGACGACGGTGGGGCCGGCGCCCAGCAGCAGCGCGAGCAGCGGCAGCGCGACGCCGCCGGCCACGGCGAGGCCCAGGCGGGTGCTCACGATCTTCTCCACGCTCCAGCCCGGCGGGTTGCCGGCGAGGTCGAGCTTGCGGCGCAGCCGCACCGCGGTGTCGGCGCCCGTCAGCCGCCGCCCGGCGCGCTGCCAGCGGGCGGCCGCCGGCCGGACGACCCTGGCCTGGAACGTCTGCTCGCCCTCCTGCTGCTCGCGCAGCGGGGCGGGGGCGCTGGTCATCGCCTCGATCACCGCCAGCGACCGGCCGACGCCGGTCTCCGGCGTGGGGCGCAGGGCGAGGCCGAGGAGCGCGATCGCGCCCAGGACCAGGACGAGGGCCAGGACCAGCTCCACCTCAGACCTCCACCTTCACCAGGCGCGACATCCAGAAGATGCCCAGCGCCAGCAGGCCCGCGCCGAACCCGACGAGCACCAGGCCGCGGGGGTCGGTGAACAGGACCAGCACGTAGTCGCGCTGCGCGACGAGCAGGTACAGCGCGAACAGCACCGGCAGCGCCCCCAGGACGACGGCCGAGAGCCGTCCCTCCGCCGACAGCGCGGAGACCTGACGACGCAGGTACTCCCGCTCGCGCATCGTGCCCGCCACCCGCTCCAGCAGCTCGGCCAGGTTGCCGCCGACCTGCCGCTGGATGCGGATGGCCATGACGACCCAGGCGAGGTCCTCGCTGGCGAAGCGGACGGCGACCCCCTCCAGGGCGTCCTCGAGGGCGACGCCGAGCCGGGTCTCGACCAGCGCCCGGCGGAACTCGCCCGCGACGGGGTCGATCCCCTCGGCGGCCACGGTGTCCACGGCCTGCATCAGCGACTGGCCCGCGGCGATGGCGCCGGCGAGCATCTGGAGCGTCTCGGGCAGGGCGGCGCCGAACCTCGTCCGTCGCCGGTTCGAGCGCACCCGCAGCACCAGCCAGGGCACCACGAGGCCCAGTGCCACCGCGAGCAGCAGGACGACGGGGTCGCCCGCGCCCAGCAGCAGGCCGGCGAGCCCGGCGAGGACCACGACGGCCACGTGGGCCACCAGCCACTCGGCGGGCTTGAGGCCGGAGCCGGAGGCCTCGAGCCGCAGCGCGATCCGCGCCTCGAGGGTGCGCTGGCGGGCGAGCAGCTCCGCGGCCGCGTCGGTGGCCCGCTCGCGCACCTGCCGCTGGTCGGCGTCCGGGCCCACCGGGCGGCCGGTGCCGCTGCGCACGTAGTCGCGCACCACGTCCTCGGCCGAGCGGGTGCGGGTGCGGGGCACCAGGCTGACGAGGAGCGCACCGAGGCCGAGGGCGAGGGCGGCGACGCCGACGTAGGCGGCCCAGCCGGGCAGGGAGCCAGGGAGGGCGGCAGTCAGGGAGGCGGGGTCCACGGCGTCCTCCTCAGCCCTGGGCGACGAACGTCATCGGGTCCACCACGACGTTGGCCGCGGCGAGCTTCTCCAGGAACTTCGGTCGCAGCCCGGTGGGGCGCAGCGTCCCGCGGGAGCGGCCCTGGTCGTCGAAGCCGGCGGAGGAGTCCCAGACGAACACGTCCTGGAGCGTCACCACGTCGCCCTCCATCCGCTCCACCTCGGTGACGTGGGTGATGCGGCGGGAGCCGTCCTTGAACCGGGTCTGGTGCACGACGAGGTCCACGGCCGAGGCCATCTGCTCGCGGATGGCGCGGACGGGGAGGTCCATGCCCGCCATCAGCACCATCGTCTCCAGCCGGGAGAGGGTGTCGCGGGGGCCGTTGGAGTGCAGCGTGCAGATGGAGCCGTCGTGGCCGGTGTTCATCGCCTGGAGCATGTCGAGCGCGGAGGCGTCGCGGACCTCGCCGACGATGATCCGGTCGGGCCGCATCCGCAGGCTGTTGCGCACCAGGTCGCGGATCGACACCTCGCCGCGGCCCTCGATGTTCGCGGGACGCGACTCCAGCCGCACCACGTGGTCCTGCTTGAGCTGGAGCTCGGCGGCGTCCTCGATGGTGACGATGCGCTCGTCGTCGGGGATGAAGGAGGAGAGCACGTTGAGGGTGGTCGTCTTGCCGGCGCCGGTGGAGCCCGAGACGATCACGTTGAGCCGGCCGCGCACGCAGGCTTCGAGGAAGGTGGCCGCCTCGCGGCTGAGGGTGCCGGAGGCGACCAGGTCGGCGACCAGCATCACGTCGGTGGCGAACTTGCGGATCGTCAGGGCGGAGCCGTCCACGGCCAGCGGCGGGACGACGGCGTTCACCCGGCTCCCGTCGGGCAGCCGCGCGTCGACCATCGGCGAGGACTCGTCGACCCGGCGGCCGATCCGGGAGACGATCTTGTCGATCACCCGTCGCAGGTGCGCCTCGTCGGCGAACCGGGCGTCGGCGGGCTCGAGCCGGCCGGCCCGCTCCACCCAGATCGAGTCCGCACCGTTGACCATGACCTCCGCGACCTGGGGGTCGCGCAGGAAGGGCTCGATGGGCCCGTAGCCGAGGATGTCGTCGGTGATCTCCTGGGTCACCCGGCGCCGGTCGGCGGAGGAGAGCGGCTGGTCCTGGCGGCCCAGGACGTCGGCGAGCACCGCGCGGACCCGCTGGTCGAGCTCGTCGGAGTCGAGGTCGGCCTCGTAGAGCTGCGGGCCGAGCTGGGAGAGCAGCTCGGCGTGCACGCTGCTCTTGAGCTCCTCGATCCGGTCGCGCTGCTCGGCACCGACCCGCTGCGAGCGCACCGATGCCATGGAGCGGGTGGCGGGCGCGGCGTCGGCCGTCGCCGTCGGCGCCGTGGTCGGGGCGGCCGGGTCGGCCGGGAGCGGGTCGGGGGTGTGGACGGCCTCGAGCACGGCGGCCGCGGCTGAGGCGCTGGAGGAGTCCGCCTCCGTCGTCGTGCCCGGCCCGGCGGGCTGGGTCTGGCGGGCGGCGGCCAGCCGGTCGGAGAGACTGCTCATGCCGGTGCCTCCTGGAAGCGGGGCCGGGGGTCGGGACGGTGCTCGGGACGGTGCGTGGATCGGGGCTGCGTGCGCGCGCTCATCGGCGCTTCCAGAACGGGGTGCGGGCACGGGGGCGCTCGTCCGGTGCGGACGCGGCGGTGCCGGTCGGGGCGCCGACGGGCTCGCCGAGCACGCGCGCGGCGAGGTCGCGGACGATCACGGAGACCGGGTGGTCGGGGGAGGAGGAGACGATGGGCGTGCCGGCGTTGGTGGAGGCGGCGACCTCGACCTGGCTGGGCAGACGGGCGGCGGTGGCCATCTGGAGGATGGCCTCGACCTTCTCCGGGCCCAGCCCGACGGCGTCGTCGGCCCGGTTGAGGACGAGGTGACGGTGGCCCTCGGCGATGCGGAGCATGTCCATCGTCTCGAGGGCGACCTTGACGTTCTTCAGCGTCGGCACGTCGAGGGTGGCCACGATGACGCACTCGTCGGTCTCGTCGAGGGCGGCCAGCACCTGCTCGTCGAAGGCGGGCGCGGTGTCCACCACGATCGCGTCGAACCCGGTGCGCAGCACGCTGAGGGTCTTGGCGACCAGGGCCGGGGTGACCCGCTCGCGGACGTCGGGGTGGGCGGGGGCCGCCAGCACCTGCACGGACCCGGCGTGGCGGGTCATCATCCCCTGGAGCTGGGCCAGGTCGAGGCTGCTCTCGGAGCCCACGGCGTGCTCGATGGAGTGCGTGGGGAAGAGCTGCATCGTGATGGCCACGTCGCCGAAGGCGAGGTCGAGGTCGACGAGGCAGACGCGGCGGCGCCCGCCGTCCGCGATGGCCATGGCGAGGTTGACCGCGAGGGTCGTCTTGCCGACGCCGCCCTTGGGGGAGAAGACCGTGACGACGCTGCCCTCGGAGACCACGCCCTCCCCGCGCAGCGCGGCGAAGAGGGTGCGGGCGCGCTCGGCGGCGGTGCGCAGGCTGGCGAGCTCGGCCATGGGGACGACGTCGCGGACGCCGGCCTTCATCGCCTGCGCGAGCACGAGGGCGTCGAGGTCGTGGCGGACCATCACCGTGTACAGCAGCGGCCGGCTGGTGGAGAGCCGCTGGCAGACCTCGAGGCTGGTGGTGACGTCCAGGTGCGGCCCGAGGACGAGGAGGTGCTCCTCCGGGTGCTCGTCCAGGTAGGCCTGCATCCGCTCGACGACGTCGACGGCCTGGGAGCCGGCGGGCAGCTGGGCGAGCAGCGCGGTGATGGTCGGCGGGTCGGTGTCGACGACGAGGGGCACGGCGCTCAGCCCCGTCCGAAGAGGTTGCTCGGGGTGACGGCCTGGCCGCCGCTGACCCGCGACTGGTCGGTGAGCAGGGCGAAGGCCAGCTCGCCCTGCTGCTGGGCGAGCAGCACCCGCTGCGCCTCGCGCTGGTCCAGCGAGAGCGTGATGAGGGTGCGGGGCAGCTGCTCGGTGGTCTCCTCGGTGCCGTCGGAGGAGGTGGTGGTCGTCGTGGTCGTCGTCGGCGTGGTCGAGCCGACCGCGATGACGCCGACCCGGGGGAGCAGCACGCGGGAGTAGGGCTCCTGCGTGCCGTCGGCCTCCACGGTGACCAGGACGGCGACCTCGGAGCCGGGCTCGACGAAGCCGGCGACCCGCGCCGGGTCGGTGAGGTTGACCGAGATGGCCAGCTCGCCGTCGTCCGGGATCTGGAGGCTGGCCGAGGACAGGTCGGCGGTGGAGCCGAGCTTGTCGGCGATCACCTGCTCTCCGGGGTAGAGGGTGGTGAGGGTGACCGCGGTGCCCGCCTCGGCGACGTCCGTCAGCGCTCCCGGCAGCACCTGCGCCTCCGGCACGTCCGCGAGGGCGACCGAGGTGGCCACCGAGGACAGCGGGGTGCCGGCCGGCACGGTGGTCGTGACCACGAGCACCGGCTGGAGGTCGAAGCGGGCCCGCGCCCGGGCGTCGGCCCCGCGCACGTACAGCAGCACGAGCAGCGCTCCCAGGAGCGCCAGCACCACCGCGGCGACCAGCAGGAGACGACGTCGTGCCATGGGCGCACCTTTCGCCGGACCGCCGAGGGTGGGGGGACGGCGCCCGTCGTGGGGAGTGGGGGGAGAGAGGCCGACCCGAACCGGCCCGTGGCCTCGATCGTAGGGCCGGGCCCGTGCCCGGCACCCCCTTTGTCGCCCGCCGGCGTCACCTCTGACCGCACGGTCGACCGGCATGGCCCGAACGGGCCATGCCGGTGGTCATCCCGGGCCACCCGGGCGACCCGAGGTCCGGACCTCAGGTGTCGCCCGGTGCGTCAGCGTGGCCGGGTGCGTGGGCGTGGCCGGGTGCGCGGGCGTCGCCGTGCGTCAGCGGTAGAGGTCGTCGACCTCGTGCCGCACCTCGCGCATCACCACGGCCCGCTTCAGCTTCATGCTCGGGGTCAGCTGGCCGCCCTCCTCGGTCCACTGGTCGGCGAGCACGGTGAACTTCTTGATCGCCTCGGCGTGCGAGACGGCGAGGTTCGCCTGGTCCACGGCCTGCTGGAGCTCGGCGTGCAGGTCGGGGTCGCTGACGAGGGCGGCGAGGTCGGTGGGTCGGCCGTGGTTCTCGGCCCAGGTCGGCAGGTACTCGTGGTCGAGGGTGAGGATCGCGCCGATGAACGGCCGCTGGTCGCCCACGACGACGCACTGGTCGACCAGCGGGTGCTGGCGCAGCCGGTCCTCCAGCACGGCCGGGGCGACGTTCTTGCCGCCGGCCGTCACGATGATCTCCTTCTTGCGGCCGGTGATCCGCACGAACCCGTCGGCGTCGATCTCGCCGATGTCGCCGGAGTGGAACCACCCGTCGGCGTCCACCACCTCGGCCGTCGCGGAGGGGTTGTGCCAGTAGCCGCCGAACACCTGGTCGCCGCGCCACAGCAGCTCCCCGTCGTCCGCGACCCGCACGGTGGTGCCCTGGAAGGGACGGCCGACGGTGCCGACGCGGATGGCGCCGGGCAGGTTGGCGGCGAGCGCGGCGGTGGTCTCGGTGAGGCCGTAGCCCTCGAGCACGGTGAGGCCCAGGCCGCGGAAGAAGTGGGTGAGCCGCTCACCGAGCGGCGCGCCGCCCGAGATGGCGTAGCGGCAGCGGCCGCCGAGCGCCGTGCGCAGCTTGGCGTAGACCAGCCGGTCGAAGACCGCGTGCCGCAGCCGGAGGCCGAGGCCCGGCCGACCGTCCGCGTCCAGGGCCTGCGACCACTCGATCGCGGTGTCCGCGGCCTTGCCGAAGATCGCGCCGCGCCCCTCGGAGTAGGCCTTCTGGGAGGCGCCGTTGAACACCTTCTCGAAGACCCGCGGCACCGCGAGGATGAACGTGGGACGGAACGACGCGAGGTCGACCATCAGGTTCTTGACGTCGGGTGCGTGGCCCAGCCGGGCGCGGCTGATCACGCAGCCCACCTGGATGATCCGGGCGAAGACGTGCGCCAGCGGCAGGAACAGCAGCGTGGCCGCGTCCTCCTCGGAGAAGAGGTCCTCGAGCTCGCCGACGGCGACGCCCAGCTCGTAGAGGAAGTTGCCGTGGGTCAGGGCGCAGCCCTTGGGGCGGCCGGTGGTGCCCGAGGTGTAGACGATCGTGGCCACGGTCTCGGGGCCCAGCGCCTCGCGCCGCGCGTCCAGGGCGGCGTCCTCGACGCTGCCACCGAGGCGGTCGAGCTCGGCGACGGCGCCGTCCTCGATCGTCCAGACGTGGTCGAGGGCCGGGAGGTCCCCGCGCACCTCGGCGATCCGCTCGGCGTGCTCGGCGGTCTCGACGAGCGCCACCCGGGCGCCGGAGTCGCTCATGATCCAGGTGACCTGCTCGGCGGAGGAGGTCTCGTAGACCGGCACGGTCACCGCGCCGGCGAACCAGATGGCGTAGTCCAGCAGCGTCCACTCGTAGCGGGTCTTGGACATGAGCGCCACGCGGTCGCCCGGCTGGACGCCGGCGGCGACCAGGCCCCGCGCCGCGGACCGGACCTCGGCCAGGAACTCCGCGCAGGTGACGTCGGTCCACCCGGAGCCGGAGCGCCGGGAGAACTGCACGTCGTCGGGGTGCTCGGAGGCGTTGCGGACGACGGCCTGGGTCAGGTCGGTGTCGTCGGGCAGCCGGAGGGTCAACGGGTGGGTGAACTCACGCACGTCGGGCACGCTACCGCCCGGCGCCGGGCCCGCGGCCGGTCAGGGCCCGACCGGCGGGTAGCCACCCCCGCGGTGGGCCGTGGAGGCCACGAGCCGGACGGGAGGATCTAGTACGCTCACCGGCGCGTGGCCGGGCCCGGGCACGAGGGTGCTGCGGGTCGGTCGTGCCCGCGTCCGCACACGTTGAGGGGAAGAGTCCGGTGGCTGAGCAGACCACGTCGTCCATCGTCGTCCAGGCGCCGCCGTCCGAGGTGATGGCGGTCATCGCCGACTTCGACTCCTACCCCGACTGGGCCAAGGGGATGACCAAGGTCGAGGTGCTCTCCACCGGGCCCGACGGCCGGGCCGAGCAGGTCTTCTTCGCCGTGGACGTCTCGCCCATCAAGGACGAGTACACCCTCGGCTACACCTGGCACGGCGACAGCGAGGTCCGCTGGACGCTCGTCGAGGGCGGGATGCTCAAGACGCTCGACGGCGCCTACGAGCTGCGCGACCTCGGCGGCTCGACCGAGGTGACCTACAGCCTCGCCCTCGACGTCAGCCTGCCGCTCATCGGCATGCTCAAGCGCAAGGGCGAGAAGATCCTCATCGACTCCGCGCTCAAGGGGCTCAAGAAGCGCGTCGAGCAGGGGGCCTGAGCCACCATCGGCGCCAGCACCTGGACCGACGGGCAGGACCCGGACGGTCGTGACGACGTGGGCCGGGCGGACGCACCGGCGGGGCAGGACCGGCCCGAGGAGCCCGTGGGCTCCCTCGCCGAGGAGGCCCGGCTGCTGCTCGGCGTGCTCACCGACCTCGCCCGGGGCGGCGACGGCACCGCGGCCGGCGGCGACGCGCAGGACGGTCCTGGTCCCCGTCCCGGTCCTGCCGAGGGCTCCGGGAACGGTAACGGGGACGGTGGGAGCACCGGACCCGGGCAGCACCAGTGCCTGGGCTGGTGCCCCGTGTGCCGCGGCGCGGACCTGGCCCGGCACGTGACGCCGGAGGTCCGGGCGCACCTGGCCCAGGCCGGCTCCTCGCTGCTGGCCGCGGCCGTCGGGCTGCTGGCCGGGCAGGCGGGCGGCCAGTCGGGCGGCCAGGCGGGCGGCCAGTCGGGCGGGCAGGCGGACCCGGGCCACCCCGAGGCGCCCCGGACCTCACCCGGGGACGGCGACCCGACCCCGGCAGGACACAATGCGGAGGGTGCGGGCGAGGGCCGCGCCGACCGGGCAGCGGACCCCGCGCCCGGGCACGACCCCCACGACGGGGCGCCCCTGGAGGAGGAGCAGTGACCCTGACCTGCGGCATCGACATCGGCGGGACGAAGATCCTGGGCGGGGTCGTGGACCCCGACGGGACGATCCTCGCCGAGCTGCGCGTCGACTCCCCGGCGTCGGACCCCGAGGCCATCGAGCAGGCCGTCGCGGGCCTGGTGCGGGCGCTGTGCGCCGACCACGACGTCTCCGCGGTGGGCGTGGGCGCGGCCGGCTACGTGGACAAGGCACGCTCCAACGTCATGTTCGCGCCGAACATCGCCTGGCGCGACGTGCCCATGCGGGCGGCGCTGGAGGCCGACCTGGGCCTCCCGGTCGTCGTCGAGAACGACGCCAACGCCGCGGCCTGGGGCGAGTTCCGCTTCGGCGCCGGCGAGGACGTCGACGACCTGCTCCTCGTCACCGTCGGCACGGGCATCGGCGGCGGGCTCGTCCTCGACGGCGAGCTCTACCGTGGCGCCTTCGGCGTCGGCGCTGAGATCGGCCACATGCGGATGGTGCCCGGCGGCGTCCTGTGCGGCTGCGGCAACCGCGGCTGCTACGAGCAGTACGCGTCCGGCTCCGCCCTGGTGCGCGAGGCGCGCGACGCCGCCCGCGGCGGCTCGCTGCTGGCCCGCGAGGTCCTCGACCTGGCCGACGGGGACGTCGACCGCATCTCCGGGCCGCTCATCACCCGTGCTGCCCAGGCCGGGGACCCCTTCGCCACCGAGCAGCTCGCCGAGCTCGGCCGCTGGCTGGGGGAGGGCATCGCCTCGCTCACGGCGGTGCTGGACCCGGCCGTCGTCGTCATCGGCGGCGGCGTCTCCGAGGCCGAGGACCTGCTCCTCGAGCCCGCACGCCGCGCCTTCCGCAGCCAGCTCGCCGGCCGGGGCCACCGCCCCGAGCTGTCCATCCGCAAGGCCCAGCTGGGCAACCGTGCCGGGCTGATCGGCGCGGCGGACCTGGCCCGGAGGTGAGTCTGTTGCCCCTCGCCTACACCGGAGCAGGCCTGCGCCCCGTCGTCATCGGCGTCGACGTCGGTGGCACCAAGGTCATGGCCGCCGAGATCGCGCCCGACGGCGAGGTCCTCTCGGTCGCCCACGCCTCCACGCCCGGACGCCGGGTCGAGGTCGAGCTCGTCGAGGCCGCGCTCACCCAGGCGGTCACCGAGGTGGCAGCCGGCCGCCGCGTCGCCGGGGTCGGCCTGGCCGCCGCCGGCTTCGTCGACTCCACCGGTGAGCGCGTCATGTTCGCCCCGCACCTGCCCTGGCGCGGCCACCAGGTCCGCGCGCGGCTCGCCGAGCGCTGGCAGGTGCCGGTGTTCCTGGACAACGACGCCAACTGCGCCGCCCGGGCCGAGACCGACTACGGCGCCGCCGTCGGCGCCCACGACGCGCTCGTCATCACCCTCGGCACCGGCATCGGCGGCGCCGTCGTGCTCGACGGCGTGCTGCACCGCGGCCGCAACGGCATGGCGGGGGAGTTCGGGCACGCCCAGGTCGTGCCCGGCGGCCGCGAGTGCGAGTGCGGCGGCCGGGGCTGCTGGGAGCAGTACTGCTCCGGCAACGCGCTGGTCCGCCACGTCCGTGCCGCCCTGGCCGACGGGGGTGCCGCACCGGCGCTCCTCGGCCTGGCCGACGGTGACGCCGAGGCGGTCACCGGCCCCATGATCACCGAGGCCGCGCGGCTCGGGGACCCGGTCAGCCTCGCCGCGTTCGCCGCCGTCGGCGAGTGGCTGGGCATCGGGGTCGCCAACCTGGTCGCCGCCTACGACCCCGAGGTCGTCGTCATCGGCGGCGGCGTCTCGGCCGCCGAGGACCTGCTCCTCGGCCCGGCCCGCACGGCCCTGGCCGACTCGCTCGTGGGGGCTGCCGACCGCGTCGTCCCGCCCGTGCTGCGCGCCAGCTTCGGGCCCGAGGCGGGCGTCGTCGGCGCGGCCTCGATGGTGCGCGAGGGCCTCGGACGAGGCGCCCGACCGCGCCGCGGCGTGCGCCTGGGTGGCCCGGCCGCGCCGGCGCCGCGGGTCAGAGCCTCGAGCCGTCGTCCCAGGGATCGCGCGGCTCGCGGGGCATCCTCGCGACGAGGTAGATGAACCCGCCGACGAACCAGCCGATCGCCAGGTAGCCCACCAGCGTCGGCAGGCCGAGGCCGGTCAGCAGCACCACCAGCAGCAGCGCCGGTGCGCCGAGCACCCCGGCCCAGGCCAGTGCGAGGTCCGGCTCCGGCCGCGTGATCGGCGGCGGGGCGGGCGGCACGAACCGGTCGGCCGGCTCGACGTCGTCCGCCGTGCTCGGCAGCGGGTCCGCCCAGCTGCCCCAGCCCTCGGACTCCGCCTCGGCGCGCTCGCGTCGCCGCGCCTCCTCCGCACGCGACTCGCGACGCCGTCGGAACCAGCTGCCGGTGCGACCGGCCCCCTCGTCCACTCCTGGGTGCGCGTCCTGGCCGGCGGCCCAGCGACCCTCGAGGTCGGCCAGCTCGGGGTGCTCGCCGGCGCGTGCCTCGGCCGCGAGCTCCTCGGGGGGAGGCGCCGGGGCGGCCCAGGGCGCGGGCGCCGCGTCGGCGGCGGACTCGCCCGGCCGCTCGCCCGGCCGCTCGTGCGGGGCCTCGTTCGCGGCGTCGCTCCCGGCGGCGGGGGCAGCGTCGTCCCGGTCGGCGGTGTCGGCCTCCGGCCGCGACGGTGCGGGCGGGTCGGCGATGGGCGGCAGCACGGCCTCGGTGGGCTCGGCCCGGTCGCCGGTACCCGCTGGGTCGGCGTCCGCCGACGGCTCGTCCTCGGACTGGTCGAAGAGGTGGGTGTCGGGGTCGGAGATGCTCGGGCGGTGGGCCCGCGCCTCACGCTCGCGGCGCGCGTCCTCGATCCGACGGAGCTGGTCGGGGCTCACGTCGGGCTCGGCGTCGATGGTCACCCGCTCGCCGTAGTTCTCCACGATCGAGCGCCACGCCTCGTCGTCCTCGTCGCTCCACTGACCCACCTGCTCAGCCTAGGCGCTGGGTGCGCACCGAGGGCAGGCCCTCCACGAACTCGATCGAGGAGGAGACGATCCTCGGCAGGTCGTGGTCGAGGGTCGCGACGTGGAAGGAGTCGGGCAGGGCCACCCGCGTCACCGGCCCCGCGACGCCGGCGGTGATGATCGGCTCCGAGGCCTCGTCCACCACGTGGTCGACGTCCGAGCGCAGGTACAGCACGGGTGCCGTGACCCGCCCGAGGTCGCGCCGGACCCCGGCCCAGCCCCGCATCATCGAGGCGGCCGCGCGCAGCGGCGTGCGGTCGTAGCCCTGCTCGCTGACGCCCGGCTTGGCGATGTCGCCGGCGATCCCGGGGAACGAGCCGACCAGGTGCTGGAGGAGGGGGAGGGCCAGCACGTCCTTGCGGTGGGTGGCCACCGCCGGGTTCACGAGGACCACGCCGTCGACCGCGTCGGGCCGGTCGGCCGCCAGGCGCAGCACCAACGCCCCGCCCATCGACAGCCCGGCGGCCACGACGACGTCGCAGGTCGCTCGGAGCCGGTCGTGCGCGGCGAGCACCTCGGCGCACCAGTCGTCCCACCCGGTGGTGTTGCAGTCCTGCCACGTGGTGCCGTGACCGGGCAGCCGCGGCACCTCCACCGCCCAGCCCCGTGCGCCCAGCTCCTCGGCCCACGGCTTCATCGCGGCGGGCTGGCCGGTGAACCCGTGCTGCACGAGCACGCCCACGCGGGGCTCGCCCTCGCGGGGCCGGGGCGGACGGGACCAGGGCTCGGCACCGGGCAGCAGCGCAGGAGCGCCCGACGAGGGCCCGGCCGCGGGGGTCGTGTGAGGTGGCACACGCCCATCCTGGGGCACGGCGGAGGCCGACGCCAGGGGCGTGGGGCACGGTCCGCGGCACGGCCCGGTGGTCGGCCCGGTGGTCGGCCCTGGTGGTCGGCCCTGGTGGAGGCGGGGGGTGGACCCCGGACGGTTCTGCTCTAGGGTGCGGGTGACGGACACGGGGTCCGTCACCTCGACCCGGCTCGGCGGAGGTGCGCGGATGTTCTACTGGTTCCTGAAGTGGATCGCTCTGGGACCGTTCCTGCGCGCCGTCTTCCGCCCCCGCGTCACCGGCGCCGACCACGTGCCGCTCGAGGGCCCCGCGATCCTCGCCAGCAACCACCTCTCCTACGCGGACTGGCTGTTCATGCCGCTGACCCTGTCGCGGCGTGTCACGTTCGTCGCGAAGGCCGAGTACTTCACCGGCACTGGCATCAAGGGCTGGCTCCAGAAGACCTTCTTCTCCGGGTCCGGCCAGGTGCCGATCGACCGGTCCGGCGCCGACGCGGCCGCCGGCGCCATGCTCTCGGCCAAGCGCGTCCTCGCCGAGGGCGGCCTGTTCGGCATCTACCCCGAGGGCACCCGCAGCCACGACGGTCGGCTGTACCGCGGCAAGACGGGCGTGGCCCGGCTCGCCCTGGAGACCGGCGTCCCGGTCATCCCGTGCGCCGTCGTCGGCACGGACGTCGTGGCGCCCCCCGGCAAGAAGTTCGGCGCGTTCACCCGGCCCGTCGTCCTCTTCGGCGAGCCCCTGGACTTCAGCCGGTACGAGGGCCTGGCCAACGACCGCTACATCCTGCGCTCGGTGACCGACGAGATCATGTACGAGATCATGCGGCTCTCCGGACAGGAGTACGTGGACATGTACGCCACGCGCGCCAAGGAGGAGGCCAAGCGGGCCGAGGCCGAGGCCGCGATCGAGGCCGCGCACGAGCAGCGCAAGGCCTCCTGACCCGGGGACACCCGCCGAGCACTGCGTGACGATCCACTCCACCCACCCGTTCGCCACCGACGACGACCCGGTGCGCCGCTTCCGCGGGCGCCTGGGCGGGTCCGTGTCGCTGTGGTGCGCCGGCGACGGCGCCACCCGCGCCGGCCTCACCGTCACCTCGCTGCTGCTCGCCCACGGCGAGCCGCCCCGGCTGCTGGCGCTGCTCGACCCGGACGCCGACCTCACCGAGGAGCTGCGGGAGACCGGCACCGCCGCCGTCTCGCTGCTCTCCTGGCGCGACCGGATGCTCGCCGAGGTCTTCGCCGGCCTCGCCCCGAGCCCCGGTGGCCCCTTCCGCGCCGCCACCTTCACCGACACCGCGTGGGGCCCGCGCCCCGCGGACGCGGCCGCGTGGGCGGGGGTGCGGCTGGAGTCCGAGCGCGAGGTCGGCTGGTCGGCCGAGGTCACCTGCGTCCTCGAGCACGCCGAGGTCGGCGAGGAGCGGCACGACGCCGCCGACGACCAGCCCCTGGCCCACCGGCGCGGTCGCTACCTGCGCTGGCCGGAGCCCTCGTGACGGACGCCGACGCGCAGGCCCCCGACGAGCTGCTGACCCTCGCCGACGGCCTCTACGCGCTCGGCCTCGGAGAGTTCACCGCCGCCCGCGACGCCCTGGTGCGCGAGCACCGCGGCACGGCGCTCGCGGCCGGGCTCAAGGCGCTGCGCAAGCCCGCCACGGCCGCCTGGGTCGTCGACCTGCTGGTGCGGGTCGAGGGCGAGCAGGTCGACCAGGTCCTCGCCCTCGGCGAGGCGCTGCGGGAGGCCCAGGCCGCGCTCTCGGGGGACGCGCTGCGCGAGCTGACCAAGCAGCGTCGTCAGCTGGTCGCGGCCGTCACCACGACCGCCCGGCAACGCTCCCGCGAGCACGGGCTGCGGGTCACCGAGGCGGTCGCCGCGCAGGTCGAGGCCACGCTGACGGCCGCGATGGTGGACCCCGGCTGCGCCGAGGCGGTGCGCTCCGGGCTGTTGGTGGCGCCCCTGGCCAGCACCGGGGTCGAGGCCGTCGACGTCTCCGCCGCCGTGGCCCTGCCCGCCGCGCTCGGGCACCGGGCGGCGCCGGTGACCGGCGGCACCGACGACGAGGGCGGGTCGCCACCCGTGCTGCGCGTCGTGCCCGATCCCGAGGCGGACGCCAAGGCCCGCCGCGAGGCCGAGGACGCGCTCACCGAGGCCGAGGCCGTGGTGAGCGCGGTGGAGGCCGAGCACGCCGAGGCCCAGGCGGACGTGGACCGGCTCAACGCCCGGGCCATGGAGCTGGCCGCCCAGCTCGACGAGGTGCGCCGTCGCGCGGCCGAGCTGGAGGCGGCCGCCGACGAGGCCGACGCCGAGCTGGAGGAGGCCGAGGACGCCCGGGACGAGCAGACCGTGCTGCTCGAGGACGCGGTGCGCGAGCGGGACGAGGCCCGCGCCGCGCTCGACCGCCTGGGCTGAGGCAGCGGCCGGGGGAGCGCCCTGCCGGCTCAGCCCCTGGGGCCCGGGAGCACCACGCGGGCCGCGGCCACCGCGGGCTCCTCGCCCGCTCCGCCGTCGAGCGCGCTCCGGTCCAGCAGCACGCCGACCCGCAGCGCGGTGCCCAGGAGCGCCGGCGCGTCGGTGAGCACCGTGACGGCCGGGGCCTCCTCGGGCAGCGCCTCGACGGGCACGTCGGCCGGACGACGGGCCAGGGCGGTCGTGGTGAGGTGCTCGACGCCGCGGGTGGCCCGGGCCAGCAGCCAGCTGCCGAGGTCGCCGAGCACGTAACGTTCCGCGGCCACCTCCTCCCAGGTGCGGGGCGCGTCGGCCGCCCACCAGGCCGGCCCGACGCCGCCGGTCAGCGCCGGCAGGGGCGAGCCCAGGGTCTCGGCGTCCCAGCAGCACCAGACCTCGGCGGCCACCGCGACGCCCGTGGGCAGCGGGGACGCGGCGGTGCGACCCGCCAGCACAGCCCGGCCGGCCTCGTCCACGGCGCGCCAGACGGCGTCCAGGCCCAGCACCTCGGCGGGGCCGGCCGGCCCCTGCGCGGTCCGGGTCGCCAGCGGGGCGGCCTGCGTGGCCAGCACCGCGCCGCCGGCGTCCAGGAGGACGGCGGTGACGCCGGTGACGGCGAGGTCCAGGCCGAGCGCGGCCGGGGCGGGCACGCTCAGGAGCCCTCGCCCCGCACGATGGCGAGGACGCGGCGGTCGACCCAGGAGAGGTCCTCGGCGACGCGCATCTCGTAGTTCTCGCAGCCCACCCAGGCGGCGATCGTCTCCTGGCCGGAGGCCTGCGCGTGGGCCAGCAGCTCGGCCTCGAGGTCGGGCGTCATCGGCACCTTCTCCTCCTCGGTCGAGGCGGTCAGGTACAGGTCGTTGAGGTCCAGCAGACGGGCCAGCTCGGTCACGGGGGCGGGGTGGTCGTCGACGCGGAGGTCGACCGCGACGTCGTCGAAGCCCGAGTACCCCGCCTCGTCCCGGACGACGAAGAGGGCGGCGGACTGGCGGCCGCGGCGGTCGCCCCCGGCCTCGTCGCCGGCGGTCAGCGCCCGGAGCAGCCGGTGGGCCAGGGGGAGCGTGGGGTCGGCGGCCAGGAAGGCGGACTCGACGGCCTGCACGACCTCGGGGCCGGTGAGCACGTTGCCTTGGATCGCGTAGCCGTCGCCGGTGAGGCCTCCGGCCCAGTCCAGGCAGGAGGAGCCGGTGTGGGTCACGGCGTTGCCGTCGACGTCGACGAGGCCGACCTGGCGGTGCTCGCGGCCCTCGTCGTCCTCGAGCAGGGAGGCGAGCGCGACCTCGGCGGTGGCGCCCTCGGCCAGGTGGGAGAGGGCGAGGCCCTTGTAGGCCACGTTGGCGGCGGCCTGGGTGGCGATGGCCCCGACGCCGGCGACGGCGGCGGGGACGGCGGAGCCGACCGCGAGGAACTTGGACGCGACGGCGACGCCCCAGGACTCACCGTCGGCGGACCGGGCGACGATCGAGAAGGTCATGGGCCGGACCCTACTCAGGGCGCGGCCGGCCGCGCCCCGCCCGCCCGAGGGGTCGTGCTCGGGGCCCTGTGCGTGCCTCGTCCGCGCCTCGTCCGGCATGCGTCACGATGACCGGGGCCCGGCTACCCGCGCGTACCCTGGCCGGGTGACGATCCCCACCCTCGACGCCCTGCACGCCATGGGCGCCAAGCAGCAGCCCACGTACCCGGACGCGGAGGCGCTGAGCAGCGCCGTCGCGCGCCTGCGCACGATGCCGCCGCTGGTCTTTGCCGGTGAGTGCGACGAGCTCACCGCCAAGATGGCCGCGGTGACCCGCGGCGAGGCCTTTCTGCTCCAGGGCGGGGACTGCGCGGAGACCTTCGACGGCGTGACCGCCGACAACGTGCGCAACAAGCTGCGCACGCTGCTCCAGATGGCCGTCGTGCTCACCTACGCCGGCTCCGTGCCGGTCGTGAAGCTCGGCCGGCTGGCCGGCCAGTACGCCAAGCCGCGCTCCTCCGACATGGAGACCCGCACGGTCGACGGCCAGGACATCACCCTGCCCGCCTACCGCGGCGACGCCGTCAACGGCTTCGACTTCACCCCCGAGTCCCGCATCCCCGACCCGCAGCGGCTGCTGGACGTCTACAACGCCTCCGCGGCGACCCTGAACCTGGTCCGCGCTTTCGTGACCGGCGGCTACGCCGACCTGCGCCAGGTGCACACCTGGAACACCGATTTCGTGAAGTCCTCGCCGGCCGGTCAGCGCTACGAGGCCACGGCCCACGACATCGACAAGGCGCTGGCGTTCATGGAGGCCATCGGCGCCGACCCCGACGAGCTGCGCCGGGTCGACTTCTACTCCAGCCACGAGGCGCTGCTGATGGAGTACGAGCACGCGATGACGCGCGTCGACTCGCGCACCCAGGGCAGCTACAACGTCTCCGGGCACTTCGTGTGGATCGGCGAGCGCACCCGCGACCTCGACGGTGCCCACGTGGAGTACTTCCGGCACCTGCGCAACCCGATCGGCTGCAAGCTCGGCCCGACCGCCACGGCCGACGACGCGCTCGCCCTGGCCGCGAAGCTGAACCCGCAGAACGAGCCCGGCCGTCTCACCTTCATCACCCGCTTCGGCGCCGACAAGGTGCGCGACGGGCTGCCCGGCCTGGTCGAGAAGGTCACCGCCGAGGGCGTCCAGGTGGCCTGGGTCTGCGACCCGATGCACGGCAACACCTTCACCTCCTCGACCGGCTACAAGACGCGGCGCTTCGACGACGTCATCGACGAGGTCCAGGGCTTCTTCGACGTGCACCGCGGCCTGGGCACCTGGCCCGGCGGCATCCTCGTCGAGATGACCGGTGACGACGTCACCGAGTGCATCGGCGGCGGCGAGGAGCTGGACGAGCAGGGGCTCGCGCACCGCTACGAGTCGGTCGTGGACCCGCGCCTGAACCGGGTGCAGTCCATCGAGCTGGCCTACCTCGTCGCGGAGATGCTCAAGCAGGCCTGAGCGCAGCGAAGGGCTGCTGACCCTCGAGGAGGGTCGAGGAGCCGAGCGCGGACCGAGCCTGCGAGGGACGCTCTCGGCGTCTCGAGACACACAAGCAGGCCTGAGCGAGGCCCACCGGTGGTCGAGGTGTGAGGGCGTCCACGCCCGAGCCTCGAGACCGCCGGGTCCGCACCGACGCCCCGTCCCCTCGCACGAGGGGGCGGGGCGTCGCCGCGTCCGGCCCGGTGTGAGGATGCGGGAGTGATCGACCTGCGCTCCGACACCCTGACCCGACCCACCGAGGCGATGCGCGCGGCCATGGCCGCGGCCGAGGTGGGCGACGACGTCTACGGCGAGGACCCCACCGTCAACGCGCTCGAGGAGCGCGTGGCGGCGCTGTTCGGCAAGGAGGCGGCCGTCTTCACCCCCACCGGCTCGCTGGCCAACGTCCTGGCCGTGGCGTCCGTGGTGGAGCCGGGCCAGGAGGTGCTGTGCGAGGCCAGCGCCCACATCGCCCGTGCGGAGCTCGGCGCGCACGGCGCGGTCACCGGGGTCACGATGCGCACCTGGCGCCACCCGTCCGGCGCCCCGGACCACGAGCAGATCGCCGACATGCTCGCCCCCGACATGGGCCCCTACTTCGTGGCGACGGCCGCGATCTCGGTCGAGAACACCCACAACTTCGCCGGCGGCACCGTCACCGACATCGAGGACCTGCGCCGTCTGCGGTCCTTCGCGGACGAGGCGGGCGTGGCCGTGCACGTCGACGGTGCCCGGCTCTGGAACGCCCACGTCGCGACCAGCACACCGCTGAGCGCGTACGGCGAGGTCGCCGACGTGCTGGCGGTCTGCCTCTCCAAGGGGCTGGGCGCGCCCGTCGGCTCGCTCATGGTCGGCACGGCCGACGCGGTCGCGACCGCCCGGGTGCGGCGCAAGCGCCTGGGCGGCGGCATGCGCCAGGTGGGCATCCTCGCCGCCGCCGGCCTGCACGCGCTGGACCACCACGTCGAGCGGCTCGCCGAGGACCACGCGCACGCCCGGCTGCTGGCGGAGGCGCTGGGCGTCGACCCGGCCACCTGCCCCACGAACATCGTGGTCGCCCAGCGTCCCGACGCCCCCGCGTTCGTCGCCCGGGCCGCCGAGGCCGGGGTGCGGATCTCCGCCGTCGGCCCGCGCACGGTCCGCGCGGTCACCCACCTGGACGTCTCCCGGGGCCAGGCCGAGAAGGCCGCCGGCGTCCTCGCCTCGCTCTGAGGCTCCCGCCGACTCGGTGGTGCCGGGGGTCGCGGGGGAGACTGCGCCCATGAGCACCACGCAGCGGCTGGACAGCAGCGAGCAGACCCTCCGCAACCCGATCGGCACCCACGTGACGGTCGGCAAGGGCCTGGCGAGCGGCGCGCTGGTCGACGCGCTGGCGCTGGGCGCGGAGACGCTCCAGGTCTTCGTCGGCAACCCCCGTGGCTGGGCGCTCTCGGCGGGGAAGCCCGCGGAGGACGCGGCGTTCAAGGAGCGCACGGCCGAGCTGGGCGTGCGCTCGTTCATCCACACGCCCTACCTGGTGAACCTGGGGTCCCCGACGCCGGCGACCTACGAGAAGTCCGTCGCGGTCGTGGCCCACAACCTGCGCCGCGCGGTCGAGATCGGCGCGGAGGGCGTGGTGGTGCACACCGGCTCGTTCGTCGACCCCGACCCGGCCGCGAGCGAGGAGCGGTTCGCCGCGGCGATGCGTCAGGTCCGTGAGGGGCTGCTGCCGGTGCTGGAGACGCTGGGCGACGACGCCCCGTGGCTGCTGCTGGAGCCCACCGCCGGGCAGGGCCGCTCGCTGTGCGCCGGCGTCGACGACCTCGAGCACTACCTGGGAGCCCTGGACATGCACCCCAAGGCCGGCGTCTGCCTGGATACCTGCCACGTGTTCGCCGCCGGCGCCCCGCTGGACGAGGCGGGCGGCGCCGCGGCCACGGTCGAGCGGATCGTCGAGATCGGCGGGCCGGACCGCCTGCGGCTCGTGCACGCCAACGACTCGATGGACGTGCGCGGGGCGTTCAAGGACCGGCACCAGAAGATCGGCGAGGGCCACATCGGCGAGGACGCGTTCGCCGAGCTCTTCGGGCACCCGGCGCTGGCCGGCGTCCCGTTCGTGCTGGAGACGCCGGGGAGCCGCGAGGAGACCCGCGACATCGAGCTGCTCAAGAAGCTGCGCGAGCGGGCGCTGGGCTGAGGTCCACCCCGTCGGGAGATGGTCACGGCCCGACCGCGCTGCTCCGCGCGGTCGGGCCGTGTCTCGTCCTCTGCACCTGCGCACCGTCCCGGGGACGCAGGGCAGAAGTCTCAGGGGCAGACGTCCCCGGGGCTCCGAGCCCCCAGGGCCCTCAGCCGAGGACGAGGCCGGTGAGGGTCTGGTTCATGTGGCCCATCCAGGTCTCGCCGTAGGTGTGGAACCCCGCGGCGGGGATGTCGGCGAAGACGTCGCGGAAGGACTCGTGCGCGTGCTGGGCGTCGAGGTCCAGGCGCCGCAGGATGCAGTTGAACAGCAGCGCACCGGAGACCTCCCCGCCCAGCTCGGCCCGGGTGGCCTCCAGCGCGAGCCGGGTCTCGCTGACGATGTCCGTGGCGTCGAGGACCTCGACGGACATCCCCTCGAGGACCTCGCAGTAGAAGACGATGCCGCCTCCGTCGACGACCTGCTGCGGGCTGCGGACGAACGGCTTGCCGTCCATCATCAGCCCCAGCGGGTGCCGCATGAACTGCTCCGAGCCGACCTCGTCGACCTCGCAGCCCACGGCGTCCGCGTAGGCCTCGACGGCCGGGCGGCCGTCGAGCTCCCACACGGTGCGGGTGGCGGCGTCGGCGCGGGTGACGGTGACGCTGCGCCCGAGCTCGCGGAACGAGGCGGTGCGGACGACGGCGAAGGGCACGGCCAGCTCGAGCAGGACCAACGAGGCACCCCGGGTCGAGACCTGCTCGCCGACGCTGACCCAGGTGGACTCGAACTTCAGGTCGTCGCCGGCGGAGCCGCCGACCACGTGCAGCAGGGGAGCGGCGTTGCCCAGGGCGGCGCTCACGGCCTCCTCGGCACCGTGCATGCCGTCCACCAGCAGGACCCCCACCCACCGGGTCGGGTCGAGGTCGCGCAGCGGCCCGACGGCGGTCTCCAGCCGGGCGACGGCGGCCTCGACGCCCTCGCGCACGCCGGCCGCGAGGTCGACCAGCGCGGGCTCGGCACGCAGGACGTGGGCTGCGGGCAGCGCGAACGCGGACACCCCGCCGGTGCCACCGGCGGACTCGGTGAACTCCCCGGCGGTGGAGCAGCCGGTCACCACGGCACCGGGCAGGGCCGCGGCCAGCGGTGCGGCGAGGTCGGCGGCCTCGAGGTCGGAGGAGGCGAAGAACCACACGGCGGCAGGCGCCTGCGCGGCCAGGCGGTCGCTCAGCGTGGCGACGACCTCGCTCGCGGGGCCGGAGGTGTGCACGGAGGTCGCGCGGGCACCGCTGACGCGGGGTCGGGGCGCGGTCGGGACGGTCTGGGTCACGAGGTCTCCTCGAGGGGAAGGGAGGGGGAGCGGCGCCGACGGGCGCGCCCCCGTGGACGGGGAGGCCCGCTGGTCAGGCGGCGTAGCCCATCTCGGCCAGCACGGCGCGGACGCTGCCGAGCAGCGCGGCGTCGGCGGCCTGGTCGGGGCGGATCGCCTTGAGGTTGACGCCGGTGCGCAGCAGCACGCGGGTGCAGACCGGGCTCAGCATCAGCTCGTGCCCGGTGAACTGGGACTGGAGCTCGCGGTAGAGGCCTTCGAGGTTCGAGGCGGCCATGGTTCTCCTCGACGGTGAGGCGGGTGTCACCCCTCTCACTCGGCCGGACCCGCCAGGCGCCTGAGTGAAGACCGCGTGAAGACAGAATGCGGTTGCCCGACCGACCCCGTCCAGGATTCCCTGGTCCCCGACGCTCGGGTATATCTTCACATCGAGATACTTGATGTCGAGATAAAGAGGTGTCGATGAGCACGGACGCTCGGGGCTGGGCCGTACGACTGCGGGACCGGGTGCTCAGCGACGACCCGCTGGTGCGGGCGATGAGCTACCAGTCGGTGCTCTCCGCGTTCGCCGAGGGCACGTTCCTCGCGGGCTCGGCGGTCTACCTCATCCGCGTCGTGGGGCTCACCGGCACCGAGGTCGGCCTCGGCCTCACCGTCGCCGGGCTGGTGACGTTCCTGGTCGCGGTGCCGCTCGGGCGCCTCGCCGACCGGGTGGGCACCCGCCGCACCTGGATCCTCGGCAGCCTCGCCCAGGCGCTCGTGTTCGCCGCCTGGCCGCTGGCCGGTGGGCTGGCCTCGTTCCTGGTCGTCGCGGTGGCCCTGGAGGTGGCCGAGAGCTGGGCCCGGTCGGGCCGCAACGCCTACCGGTTCGCCGTCTTCCCGCGCGAGACCCGGGTCCGGTCGCTGGCCTACATGCGCGCCGCGCGCAACGTCGGCTACAGCCTCGGCGCGCTCGCGGCGGGCCTCGCGCTGGCCGCTCCCGGGCTCACGCTCGTCCAGGCGCTGCCGCTGCTCACCGCCGCCGTCCTGCTCGTCAACACCGTGCTGGTCGCCCGCCTGCCCGTCGTGCGGGAGCCCGGCCGGGAGGCGGCCGCCCGGCCGTCCACGCAGGGCGAGGCCCGTGCCTGGTGGCGACGCACGCGGGACCCGCGCCGCGCCCTGGCCAACCGGGGCTTCCTGCTGACCAGCGTGCTCGACGGCGTCCTCGGCTCGCACCAGGTGCTGCTCAACGTCGTCGTGCCCGTCTGGGTCGTCCAGGAGACCGACGCGCCGCGCGAGCTGGTGGCCGTGCTGTTCGGCCTCAACACGGTGATGGCCGTGACGCTGCAGGTGGCCGCCTCGCGCGGGGTGGCGGACGTCGCCAGCTCGCTGCGCTCCGAGCGTCGTGGTGCCGCCTGCCTGCTGCTGTCGTTCCTGGTGCTGCTCACCACGCACGAGACGCTCGGGTGGGCCACGGTGCTCCTGCTCGTGCTGGGTCACGTGACCATCACCGGCTCCGAGCTGTGGCAGTCGGCCGGGCAGTGGGGCCTGCAGGCCGAGCTCTCCGACCCCGAGCGTCGCGGCGAGTACCAGGGCGTCGCCCAGCTGGGCTACACCGCCGGCAACGTCTGGGCGCCGGCCGCGTTCACGTGGCTGACCATGGGCCAGGGCACGTGGGGCTGGGGCGTGCTGCTGGCGCTCGTCGTGGTGGCCGCGGTCGGGCTGCACCCGGCCGCGCGCGCGGCCGAGCGTCACCTCGCCCGGGTCGCCCCGGAGCCGGCCAGGGTCTGAGCCAGGGTCTGAGCCAGGGTCTGAGCCCGGGTCTGAGCCCGGCTGTGATCCCGGAGCGCGCCCGGCGCCCCGGGCGTGGCGCTCAGATGATGAAGATCGTCACCGTGCTGCCCTCCGGCAGCATCGTGCCCGCGGACGGGTCGGTGCGGTAGACGAAGCCGAGGCCGAGGTAGTCGGAGACCTGCTCGACCTCGACGACGAAGCCGGCCGCCTCGAGGGTCTCGGTCGCGGCGTCGACGCCCTGGGCGCGCACCCCGGGCACCTCGACCATCTGGGGGCCCAGCGAGACGGTGAGCGAGACGGTCTCGCCGCGGTAGAGGGTGCCGTCGGTGGGGGACTGCGAGACCACCGCGCCCTCGGGCACCGTGTCGTCGTGGACCTCCGTGGAGGCGTCCACCACGAGGCCGCGCTTCTCCAGGCGCGCGGTGGCGACCTCGGCGTCCTTGCCCACCCAGCTGCCGACGGGGATGGGGCGGCGGCCCTTGCTGACCACCAGGTCGACCCTCGCGCCGGGGCGCAGGACGACCCCGGCCCGCGGGTCGGTGGAGATGACGTCGCCCTCGGCGACGGTCTCGGAGTAGCGGCGGACGACGTCGCCGACGGCGAGGCTGGTGCCCGCCACCGCTCCCCGGGCCGCCTGGAGGGCGGAGCCGACCACGTCGGGCACCGGGTACTCCTCGACGCCGCGCGAGACGACGATCTCGATGCTCGCCCCCGGCAGCAGCCGCCGGCCGGCCCCGGGGTCGGCCGAGACCACCCGACCCTGCTCGACCGTGTTGCTGAACACCGGGTCGCCCACGGTGACGTCGAACCCCGCGTCCTCGAGCTCGGCCACGGCGCTCGCCCGGGTCTGGCCCAGCACCGCCGGCACGGTCGTGTAGCGGGCCCAGCCGAACCACCAGGCCCCCGCGGCGACGCCGACGGCCAGCACCAGGCCCAGCACGAGCAGGACCAGGCCACGGCGACGACGCCGGGGCTCGCGGGCCGGGGCGTGCTGCTCCGCGGGCGGCTCGGGGGCCGGGCGGACGGCGGGCACCGGTGCGGCGGCCGCTGCCGGGACGGACGGGACGACGGTGGTCTCCTCCGTCGGCTCGGCACGGTGGGTCGCGCCGGTGTCCACGGGGTAGCCCCGCGCGAAGTCGTCGAGCTCCTCGGGCTCCAGCACCTGGGGGGAGGAGTCGTCGAGGCGGTGCTCGGTGGGTGCCGGTGCGGCGGCGCCGGCCAGCGCGATGGGCACGGTGCCCAGGCGCAGCGGCGCCAGGTCCTGGGTGAGCTCGGGGTCGCTGCGGCTGCCCTCGGCCACCGCGTGCGCCACCCGGTGCAGGTGGTGCAGCAGCACGCCGGCGTCGGCGGGCCGCTGCGAGCGGTCGCGCGCCGTGGCGCGGGCGACGAACGCGTCGACGAAGTCCGGCAGGCCCGGCACCAGCGCCGAGGGCGCGGGCACGTCGGAGTTCACGTGCTTGTAGGCCACCTGGATGGGGGTCTCGCCCTCGTGCGGCTTGCGGCCGGTCAGCAGCTCGTAGGCCAGGACGCCGGCGGCGTAGACGTCCGCCCGGGCGTCGCTGACGCCCTCGGCGACCAGCTCGGGCGCGAGGTAGGACACGGTGCCGATGAGGATGCCGCCGGTCGCGGTGTGCTGGGTGTCGGTGCCGACGGCCTTCGCCAGGCCGAAGTCGGCGACCTTGATCCGGCCGTCGTCGGCGATGAGCACGTTCTCCGGCTTCACGTCGCGGTGCACGACGCCCGCGCGGTGCGCGGCGGCCAGCGCGGAGACGACCGGCTCCAGCAGCGCGAGGGCGCGGGCCGGGCCCATCGGCGCCTCCTTGCCGATCACCTCGCGCAGGGTGTGCCCGCGCACCAGCTCCATGGCGAGGAACAGCGTGCCGCCGTCGTCCCCCTGGTCGTGGACGGCGACGACGTTCGGGTGGGACAGCCGGGCGGCCGCCCGGGCCTCGCGGACGAAGCGGGCGGCGAAGGCGCCGTCGTCGCCGAGACCCACGTGCATGACCTTGACGGCCACGGTGCGGTCCAGGCGCAGGTCGTGCGCCTCGTAGACGGTGGCCATGCCACCCCGCGCGACGGCGACGTCGACGCGGTAGCGGCCGTCGAGCACGCGGCCGAGGAGGGGGTCTCCCGGGTCGGGCACGTCGGGCTCCTCTCCGCCTCGCTCGGGTGAGCCGCAATCGTACGGTCCGCGCGCTCCGTGCCGCTGCAAGCACGCCGTACGACGCCCCCGCCCCGGGCGCGCGTCCCGCCGCGCGTCCTGGCGAGGGCTCCGGGGAGGTGGACGCACGTGCCGGTCGTGGGAGCATGGACCCATGAGCGAGACGCCCCTGGCCGAGCACGACCTCGCGGTGCTCGTCGAGGACTGGCTGGAGTGGTCCGAGGCCGCCCAGCTCCTCGGCGTGACCCCCGCGAAGGTCCGCACCATGATCAAGGAACACCAGCTGGCCGGCGCCGTGCCGTGGCCCAAGGCCGGGCAGCGCGTGCCCGCGCTGCTGATCGACACCGAGACCGGGGAGCCCGTCAAGGGCCTGCCCGGCCTGCTGACGATGATGCACGACAACGGCTACGACGACCGCGAGTGCATCGCCTGGATCTTCCTGGACGCCGACCTGCCCGGTCGCCCGATCGACGCGCTGCGCGAGAACCGCGGCTCGGAGGTCAAGCGGCGCGCGCAGGCCATGGCCTTCTGAGGCGCCGCACCGCGCACGAGACATGGTCTACCGGCTCCAGCCCGAGAACGTCCGCCCCCAGCGGGGCGGGCCCTCGGGCGCGCTCGCGATCGTGCTGGTGCTGGTGGTCGTCATCGGTGTCTGGCTGATCTCCGGGCGCGAGCCGGGCACCCCCACCGGCACGGGCGGGGCCGAGCAGGGAGCGGTGGTCTCCACCGGCGCGCTGGCCGAGACCGACCCGGAGTCCGGGCTGCGCTACGTGGCCGCCACGGACCTGCCGGACGCCGCCCTCGACGTGATGGCCCGGCACACCGACGGGACGCTGGCGAGCACGGGTGTCGACGGCGAGCCGTTCTCCAACGGCGCCGGGCTCCTCCCCGCCAAGGCCGAGGGCTACTACGTGCTCTACCCGGTGACCGAGGCCGACGTCGAGCCGGGCACGGAGCAGCTGGTGCGCGGCGAGGCCGGCGAGTGGTACTGGTCCGCCGACGGGGGCTGGACCTTCCTGCGCGTCGGCCCCTGAGCCCCGCGCGGCCGTCCCGTGCTCAGAGGGCGCGCTGGGTGGCCGCCGAGGCCAGCTCGGTCAGCACCGCGGTGGCGCGCGGGTCGAAGCCGCTGTCGTGCAGGACGCCCACCGCGCGGTCGGCCAGCGCGGTGATGACCTCCTCCACCTGGGCGGCGGCGCCGGCCCCGGTGATGATCGTGCGCAGCCGGTCGACCTGCTCGTCGGTCAGGGGCCGCCCCAGCGAGCGGTCGAGCAGCGCGGCGTCCTCCTCGGAGGCCGCGTCGAGCGCCAGCGCGACCAGCACGGTGCGCTTGCCCTCGACCAGGTCGTCCCCGGCGGGCTTGCCGGTGGTGGCGGGGTCGCCGTAGACGCCCAGCAGGTCGTCGCGCAGCTGGAACGCCTCACCCAGGGGCAGGCCGAAGCCGGTGAGGGCATGCACCTGTGCCTCGTCCGCCCCGGCCAGGGCCGCCCCCACGTGCAGCGGGCGCTCGATGGAGTACTTGGCGGACTTGTAGCGCAGGACGGTCATCGCGGCGTCGACGTCGGCGCGGCCGCGGGCCTGCACGGAGACGTCGAGGAACTGCCCGGCGATCACCTCGGTGCGGCAGGCGTCGAGCACCGCCAGGGCGGCGGCGACCCGCTCGGTGGGCAGGCCGCAGGTGCGCAGCAGCTCGTCGGACCAGCTCAGCAGCAGGTCGCCCAGCAGGATGGCCGCCGCGGCGCCGTACTGCTCGGGGTCGCCGCGCCACGCGTCGGCGCGGTGCTCGGCCTCGAAGCCGCGGTGGGTCGCGGGGCGGCCGCGGCGGGTGTCGGAGGCGTCCATGAGGTCGTCGTGCACGAGGGCGCTGGCGTGCAGCAGCTCCAGCGCGGCCGAGGCGCGCACCAGGGCGTCCTCGTGCGCGGCGTCCGCCTGGCCCGCCGCGTCTCCCTCCGCGAACGCGCCCGCGACGGCCTGGTGGCCCCACCAGCAGAAGGCGGCACGGAACCGCTTGCCGCCCGAGACGACGGCGCGGGCCTCGGCGACCAGCCGGTCGGCGTCGGGCCCCAGCGGCGCGAGGCGCTCGGCCTGGGTGTCGAGGAACTGCTCGAGCGCGGCCTGCACCCGTGCGCGGAACGCGGCGGCGTCCCACGGCCTGGCGTCGGCCTGCTCGTCGGCCTGCTCGGGGGTCGGGACGTCGGGGGAGGCGTCGGGGGTCACGCAGGTAACCGTAGACGGTGCACGGGCGGACGCCGGAGGTGGACGGGGAAGCGGGGAAACCCCGGGCCGCTCCCTAGAATCGTGGGCATGACGATCGGCCGTGGACGCGCACTCACCGACCTCATCCGTGAGGGCCGGCGCTCGTTCTCGTTCGAGTTCTTCCCGCCCAAGGACGAGGCGGGGGAGGCGCAGCTGTGGCAGACCGTCCGCGAGCTGGAGGCCTACCAGCCGACCTTCGTCTCGGTGACCTACGGCGCCGGCGGCTCCTCGCGCGACCGGACGCTGCGCATCACCCGGCGCATCGCCGAGGAGACCACGCTGCTGCCGATGGCCCACCTGACCTGCGTGGGGCACACCCGCGAGGAGCTCGGGCAGATCCTCGACGACTACGCCGCCGCCGGCGTGCACCACGTGATGGCGCTGCGCGGCGACCCGGAGGACGGGCCGCGGGCCGCGTGGACGCCGACGCCCGGGGGCCTCACCCACGCCTCGGAGCTGGTGGAGATGGCCGCGGCCAAGGGCGAGTTCCGCATCGGTGTCGCCGCGTTCCCCGAGACCCACCCCTCCTCGCCGTCGCTGGACCACGACGCCGACGTCCTCGCGCTCAAGGCGCGCGCCGGTGCCGAGTTCGCCGTCACCCAGATGTTCTTCCGCGCCGCCGACTACGTCGACCTCGTCGAGCGGGTGCGCGAGCGAGGCGTCGACCTGCCGGTGCTGCCGGGCATCATGCCGATCCTCAACCTCGCGGCGGTCCGCCGCCAGGGCGAGCTGATCGGCACCGAGGTCCCCGAGGACGTGGTGGCCCGGATCGCCGCCCACGAGGGCGACCCCGTCTCGATGCGCGCCGAGGGCATCGCGATCGCGGCCGAGCTGTGCCAGGACCTGCTCGACGCCGGGGCGCCCGGCCTGCACTTCTACACGCTGAACCGGTCCCGCGCGACGCGCGAGATCTTCGAGAAGCTGGACGTCACCCGGGCCTGAGCCTCCCCGGTGGTCGCCGGTGGCCCACCGGTGGTCGAGCAGCGAGCCTGCGAGCGCACGCCGAGACCTCCGAGGCCGTCGGTCTCAGGCCTTGCCGACCAGCTCGGCGGCCACGGCCGCGGTGAGCCCGGCGAACGGGAGACCGGGCAGCGCGGCGGCGTGGGCGCCGACCACGTGCAGCCCGTCGACCCCCGTGCGGACGTCGGCCCGCTGCGCGAGGGTGCGCGGGCCGGCCCAGCGGACCCCGAGCGGGGTGCCGTGCCAGGCGCTGACCAGGTCGGTGGGGCTGCGGTCGAGCGTGGTCACCACCCGGTCGCGGACGTCGAGGCCGTGCCGGGCCAGGGCCGTGGGCACGTCCTCGAGGAGGGTGCCCCGCGCGTGCACCGTCCAGGCGGTGCGGCCGGTCGGCGCGGTCCCGCCCGGCCGCACGACGAGCAGCGGGTCGCCGGGGCGTCCGCGTCGTCCCTCGTGCACCGGGTGCAGCACGGTCTCGGCGTCGAGGGTCTCGCTGCCCTCCAGGCCGAGGTGCACCACGCGCGGGGGCAGGGCGGGCAGGGTGCGGCGCAGCCCCGGCATCAGGGCCGCGACGGCCGGCAGGGTGCGGGGGTCGGTGGCGAGCAGGACGACGTCGGCGTCGACGTCACCGGCGTCGGTGACCACCCCGCGCACGGTCCGGCGCCCCGGCTCGACCCGCAGGTCGGTGACGCGCACCCCGGTGCGCACGTCGACGCCGCGCAGCGGCAGCCGCGCGGCCAGGTGCTCGCCCAGCAGGGCCAGGCCGCCGGGCAGGGTCCAGGTGCCGAAGGTCTGCTCCAGGTAGGTGACGAGGCCGGCCCAGGCCGGCACCTCGCGCGGGTCGTGGCCGTCGGCGACGAACGGGTACGCGGCCACGGCCCGCAGGCGGGCGTCGGGCAGCGCCCGGCGCAGCGACCGGGCCAGCGAGGCCCGCGAGCGCAGCAGGCGCGCCGCCTCCTCGCCCGGGCCCGCGTCGGGCACCGGGTGCTCGAACGTCGGCCGCAGGGCCTCCCACGTGCCCGCGTACGAGCCGACGTGCTCGGCCCAGGCGCGGCCCAGGCCGGCACCCAGCGTCTCCACGGCGCGGATCGCCGCTGCCCTGCCGGCCTCGAGCCGCACGGCGGTGCCGTCGGGGAAGCGGTGCTCGCGGTGGACCTCCAGCGGCACCAGGTCCAGCTCGCGCTCCAGCGGCCGCCCCGTCTTGCGGAAGAGGTCGCGGACGACGGCGGGCAGGAGGGTCCGGTCGGGCCCCGCGTCCCAGGTGAAGCCGTCGGCCGCGACCGTGCCGAGGGCCCCGCCGAGGGTGGTGCCGCGCTCGAGCAGCACCACCTCGTGGCCCTGCTTCGCGCACCGCAGCGCCGCGGCGAGCCCTGCGAGCCCGGCGCCGACCACGACGACCCTGCTCACTGCGCGTTCCCCACCGTCCGGCTCACGGGGGGAAGGGTAGGGGCAGCGGCCGGGTCAGTCGCCGAGCAGCCCCTCGACCGGGTCGCCGACGCGCACGGTGCCCGAGGTCAGCGCCCGCAGCACCGAGCCCGCCCGTCGGCGCAGCGCCGCCTTGGCGCCCGGGCCGACGCTGGTCTCCATGAGCGCGCAGGGTGCCGCGACCCGCACGACCTCGAGCACGACCTGCTCGTCGGGGCGCGCGGGGTCGCCCAGGCGCAGCAGCGCCCCGGGCTCGGTGGGCACCCGTCCGTCCGAGACGGTGACGGTGCGCCGGGTGGCGCCGGGCTCCACCAGTGCGCCGAGGACGACGGCGGCCTCGGTGAGGCTCGGTGCCGACTGCACGCTCACGTGCCGGTGCCGGCTGCCGTGGTAGCGGTCGCCGACGACACCGCGGCCGGCCTCGACCACGATCTCGTCGACCTGCTCGGTCGGCGCGTGGTGCCGCGGGGCCAGGTGCAGCGCGGTGACGACCGGGAGGTCGCTCACGCCTCGACGTCCACGACCGGGGCGCCGGTCAGCGCCACGAGCTCGGCGAAGGTGGTGGAGAACACCGCGGCGGGGTGACCGGCCGCGGCCCAGACGACCGGGTGCCGCTCGAGCCACGGGTCCAGGTAGGTGGGGACCGGGGCGGGGTGCCCGAGCGGGGAGACCCCGCCGATCACCTGGCCGGTGTGCTCGCGGACGAACGCGGGGCTCGCCCGCTTCAGCCGCGGCACCCCGAGGCGCGCCGCCGTGGCCGCCACGTCGACCCGGTGGGCGCCGGAGGTCAGCACGAGGACGGGTCGGCCGCCGGCGTCCCCCTCGTCGCCGTCCCTCTCTTCCGGCACCTCGAACAGGAGGCTGTTGGCGATCGCCCCGACCTCGCAGCCCAGCGCCTCGGCGGCCAGCGCGGCGGTGTGCACGCCCTCGGGCAGGACGACGACCTCCCCGGCGCCCCCGCGCTCGGCGTGGGCCGCGCGGAAGCGGGCGATGCCCGGGTGCTCCTCGGTGGGCTGCCGGGTGGGGGAGCCGTCGGAGTTCTGCGTGCTCATGGACCTGACCCTAGAGTCAGGGGCAGTGCCGGACGTCCTGGCTGCCCGGGTGGGCGCCGCCGGCGAGAGGAAGGACCATCCGTGGAGGCACCCCGTCGGCCGGCGACCGTGCGACTGACCCTGATGCTCTTCGGCCTGCTGACCCTGCTGGGTCTGCTCGCCGTCGTCCTCGTGCGGGTGCTGAACCGGAACCTGGTGCTCAGCTGGGCCGAGGGGCACCGCGAGGCCCGCGAGATCGTGCAGACCGCCGGCCTGGACTACCTGATCGACGAGCAGCCCATCGCGGTGCCGCAGTTCTTCCCGGTGACCCTGGTGCTGTTCATCGTGCTGGTGCTGCTGCTCGGCGTGCTCACGCTGCTCTTCTTCGAGGGCAACCCGTGGGCGCGGTACGCGCTCACCGCCGTGCTGCTGCTGGTCGCCGTCGGCACCGGCGCCGCGATCCGCGTGGCCCCGCCGGCCACCTTCGTCGCGCTGGGCGTGGCCGGGCTCGTGGTGATCGCCGGCATCCTCGTGGCGGCCTGGACCCCGCCGTCCTCGCGCTTCCTGCACGACACGCGCCGCTACGTGCACTCCTGACGCACGCCCGCTCCGAGCGGCCGCACCGTCCGCCCACGACCGCCTCTCCCCGTCCTCGGGGGGAGGCGGTTGTCGCTGTCGGAGGTCCCCTCTATCGTCCTTCCTAGTTCGAACGGCCGTTCGAACGATGGCAGGGTCGGGGAACGAGGTGTGCGCATGAGGCGGTACGAGGAGGACGTGGAGGTCCGACGCGGCGAGGTGCCCGGGTGGCCCGGTGAGGACGGCCCGGCCCAGCTGCTGTGGCGCGGCCGACTGTGGCGGGTGCGCGCCGTGCTGGCCCGGTGGATCGAGACGACCGCCTGGTGGGGCAGCGGCGAGGCGGACGCGCTGCGCGGCACCGACGAGCCGACGCCCTCCGCGGCGGCGCAGACTCCGGAGGGCTCCGTGCTGGAGCGGCTGCTGGTCGAGCGGGAGTGCTGGCGCGTCGAGGTCGGCCGCGGCGCGGTGACCGGCGGCGGCGTGGTCGAGCTGTCCTTCGACACCGCCGACGGCCGCTGGCAGCTCGTCGGCTGCGCGGACTGAGGAGGCACGCATGAGCACCACACGACGACCCGCCCGCACGACGCGGGCGCGCGCACGCTCGGGCGAGAGCCCCTGGGTGGAGGCGCCTCCGCCGCACCTGCTGCCGGCCACGACGCACTCCTACCTGCTGCGCTCGGCCGACTCGATCGCCGAGGCGGTGACCGCCACCGACGTTGCGCTGCGCTACGCGAGCGCCCACGTCGGGGCGCTGCGGGCCGCGGCGGCCCTGCTCGCCGCCCGCGCCAGGCCGGACGCCGGCGCCCGCCGACGCCCGCAGAAGAGCGCCTGGGTGCTGCTGGCCGAGGTCGCCCCCGAGCTGGGCGAGTGGGCGCAGTTCTTCGCCGCAGGTGCCGCCAAGCGGGCCGCGGCCGAGGCCGGTTCGCGCCGCGCGGTCACCGAGCGGGAGGCCGACGACCTGGTCCGCGACGCCGACAGGTTCCTCGCGGTCGTCGAGCAGAGCCTCGGGCTGGTGCCGCACCGGCCCGTCGTGGTGCGGCTCGCCCAGGCCGGCGGCACAGCGGGCGGCTCCGTCGGGGGGATGGCGGGCTGACCTGTCGGCCCGCCGGCCGGGCCCACGACCTGACGTCTCGCACTGCACGGACCTGCAGGTCCGTGCAGTGCGAGAACAGGAGCCTGTGCCGCTCTGGTGCGCCGTGCTCCGAGGCGGTGGAGTGCGCTCATGGACCTCCGGTCGCGCCGTCGGGCGCCCCTCCCCGCAGCCCCGCTGCTCGCCACCCTCCTCACGGCCCTCACGCTCGGTGCGGCCCTGGTGCTCGCACCCGTGCTCGCCGGCTCCACCGGCGCCCTGCCCGGCTCGACGGCCCGGGCGGCCGAGACGACGCTCACCGTCGCGCAGGCCCGGTCGAGCCAGAGCGGGGCCTCCGCCACCGTCCGCGGGTACGTGGTCGGCCAGCCGACCTCCACCGACACCGTGGTCACCAGCGGATTCCCCAACGACTACGCGCTGGCCCTCGCCGACAGCCCCGGCGAGACCGACACCGACGCGATGCTCTACGTCCAGGTCACCAGCGCCTGGCGCAGCGACTGGGGCCTGGCCTCGAACCCCGACCTGATGGGGACGAGGATCGACGTCACCGGCAGCCTCACCGCCTACTTCTCGGCACCGGGCCTGAAGAGCCCCAGCGCGTTCGCGCTCGCGGCCGGCACGCCGACGTCCAGCCCCACGCCCACCAGCAGCCCCACCAGCGAGCCGACCGGCGGCACCGGTGACTACGACGACACCTACTACGCCTCCGCGCTGGGGCTGAGCGGCTCCGCCCTCGAGACCGAGCTGCACGAGATCATCTCCACCGACGTCACGCGGCTGAGCTACTCCCAGGTCTGGGACGCGCTCAAGGACACCGACGAGGACCCGGCCAACAGCAACAACGTCATCGAGCTCTACACCGGCGACTCGGTGCCCAAGAACACCAACGGTGGCGGCGTCGACGACTGGAACCGCGAGCACGTGTGGGCCAAGAGCCACGGCGACTTCGGCACCACGACCGGGCCGGGCACCGACGTCCACCACCTGCGGCCCACCGACGTCACGGTGAACTCCGCCCGCGGCAACCTCGACTTCAACGAGGGCGGCACCGAGAACAGCGAGGCGCCCGGCAACTACGCCGACTCCGACTCCTGGGAGCCGCGCGACGCCGTCAAGGGCGACGTGGCCCGGATGATCTTCTACATGTCGGTGCGCTACGAGGGCGACGACGGCTTCGCCGACCTCGAGGTCAACGACCTGGTCGGCAACGGCTCCGCCCCGCACATCGGCCGGCTCTCCGTGCTGCTGGCCTGGAACGCCGAGGACCCGCCGGACGCCTTCGAGATGGCCCGCAACGACGCGATCTTCACCACGTGGCAGGGCAACCGGAACCCGTTCGTCGACCACCCCGAGTGGGCCGACGCCATCTGGGACTGAGCCTCCTCCGCCCCTCCCGTCACACCCTCCCCACCCCGTGCCGAGTCGGCAGCAAGTTACTGCCGACTCGGCGGTGAGGGAGGGGTGGGAGTGGGGTGGGGGCACCCACCTGGGTAGTTGGCGCGGTGTCGGTGGATGGGGTTACCTTCAGTGCTCCTGATCGAACATCTGTTCGATCAGGAGCACGGCTCTTTCGAAGGCGACTTCCGAAAGAGTCGTCACCTGTCGTTGTCCGGGGTCGAGCCGACGTCGATGAGGGGAAGTCCCGACGTGCCCACCGACCCGTTCGTCCACCTGCACGTGGCCTCCGGCTACTCGCTCCAGCACGGGGCGTCGCTGCCGCCGGTGCTGGTGGACCGCGCCGCCGCCCACGGCATGGACGTCCTGGCGCTCACCGACCGCGACGGCACCTACGGCGCGGTGAAGTTCGCCAAGGCCTGCCACGTCGCGGGGATCAGCCCCGTCCTCGGCGTCGACCTCGCCTACCGTCCCGCCGACCCGACCCAGGTCCGCCGCGGGATGTCATACGGAGCGCAGGGACGCTCCTCCGGCTCGTATGACGTCCCGGGCGGCGCAGGAGCACGGGGGAGCAGGACGCCGGTGCGCGGCGGTGCCTTCCGCGACGCCCGGCTGCCCCGGGTCACGCTGCTCGCGCAGTCCTCGGGGCCCGGCGGCGGCCGGGCCGGGTGGGCGGCGGTCTGCCGCATCACCTCGGCCACGCACCTGGCCGGCGAGCGCGGCGCCCCGGTGCTCGACCCCGAGGACCCCGAGGTCGCCGCCCTGCTCGGGGCGGGGGACGTCGTCGTCCTGCTGGGCCCGTCGTCGTCGGTGGGTCGCGCGGTCACCGCGGGCCGCCCCGACCTGGCGCGCGCCGAGGTGGCTCGCTGGCGGGCGCTGGTGCCGCGCGGCTGCCTGGTCGTCGAGGTCGTCTCGCACCTGCTGGGTGCCGGCGGGCCGGGCACGGCCGACGGTGCGCACGGCACCCGCGGCTGGGGGCCGGGCAGCACCCCGCACGCTGCCCGGATGCTCAACCTGGCCGCCGAGCAGGGGCTGCTGAGCATCCTGTCCAACCAGGTCCGGCACGCCGACCGCGGCGACGCGGCGGTGGCCGACGTCCTCGACGCCGCACGGCGCCTGGTCGCGCTCGACCGCCGCCACGTCGACCGCGGCAACGCCGAGGGGCACCTGAAGTCCGGGCCGCAGATGAGTCGGGTCGCGGCCGAGGTCGCGCACGCGGCCGGGGTGGGGGAGTCCGGCGCCTGGCAGCTGCTGGCACGCACCCGCACGCTGGCCGAGCGGTGCGCCCTCGACGTCCGCGCCGACCTCGGGCTGGGCGAGGTGCACTTCCCGGAGTTCGAGCTCGCGAACGTCGACGGGCTGGCGATCGACCCGCGCGAGACGGGGGCGGACGGGCTGCTGCGCGCCCGCTGCGAGGCCGCCATCGGCACCCGCTACGGCAGCCAGGGCCTGGCGGTGGTGTGGAAGCGGCTGGACGACGAGCTGGCGATCATCCGCGACCTCGGCTACGCCTCCTACTTCCTCACCGTCGCCGACGTCACCGACCTCATCCGCGACCACGGGGTACGGGTGGCGGCGCGCGGCTCGGGCGCCGGCAGCATCGTCACCTACCTGCTGGGCATCTCCGGGGTCGACCCGGTGCGCCACCAGCTGCTGATGGAGCGCTTCCTGTCCCCGCTGCGCCAGGCGCTGCCCGACATCGACGTCGACGTGGAGTCCGCGCAGCGCACCCGGATGTACGAGGCGATCCTCGACCGCTTCGGCGGCGAGCGCTGCGTGTGCGTGTCGATGATGGACACCTACCGGGTCCGGCACGCGGTGCGCGACGTCGGCGCCGCGCTGGGCATGCCGCCGCTGGAGGTCGACGCGATCGCCAAGGCCTTCCCGCACATCCGCGCCCGCGACGCCCGCGCGGCCCTGGCCGAGCTGCCCGAGCTGCGGGCCAGCGGGCTGGGGGAGACCCGGCTGGAGCTGCTGTTCGCGCTGGTCGAGCGGCTCGACGGCCTGCCCCGGCACGTGGCCGTCCACCCGTGCGGGGTGCTGCTCTCCGACGCCACGCTGCTCGACCGCACGCCCGTGGAGGCCAGCTACGCCGGGTTCCCGATGAGCCAGTTCGACAAGGACGACGTGGAGGACCTCGGCCTGCTCAAGCTCGACGTGCTGGGCATCCGCATGCAGTCGGCGATGGCGCACGCCGTGACCGCGATCGAGCGCACCGAGGAGGTCGTCGTCGACGTGGACGACGAGGCCCAGGTGCCCTTCGACGACCCCGCGACCTACGCGATGATCTCCTCCTCGCGCACCCTCGGGGTCTTCCAGATCGAGTCGCCGGGCCAGCGCGAGCTGGTCGGCAAGTCCGGCATCGAGACGTTCGAGGACGTCATCACCGACATCTCGCTGTTCCGCCCCGGGCCGGTCAAGAGCGACATGATCACCCCCTACCTCGACGTCAAGCACGGCTGGAAGCAGCCGCGCTACGCCCACCCGCTGCTGCGCCCGATCCTCGAGGGCACCCGCGGGGTCGTGGTCTTCCACGAGCAGGTCATCGAGATCATCGCCGCGTTCACCGGCATCTCCTTCGCCGAGGCCGACGAGAAGCGTCGCGCGCTCGGGGACGCCGAGGGGATGGCTGAGGTGCGGACCTGGTTCTTCCCCCGCGCCCAGGGCCGC
The DNA here is from genome assembly GCF_023554635.1 of Nocardioides bruguierae. Classification (NCBI taxonomy): domain Bacteria; kingdom Bacillati; phylum Actinomycetota; class Actinomycetes; order Propionibacteriales; family Nocardioidaceae; genus Nocardioides; species Nocardioides bruguierae. The sequence continues at coordinate 28,318 of NZ_JAMJPH010000029.1, read as the reverse complement.
GACGTCCCGCTGGCGGTGGTGGAGGAGCTGTGGGAGGTGCTGGCCGCGTTCGCCTCCTTCGGCTTCTGCAAGGCCCACGCGGCCGCCTTCGCCCTGCCCACCTACCAGTCGGCGTGGCTCAAGGCGCACTACCCGGCGCACTTCCTGGCCGGCGTCCTGACCCACGACCCGGGGATGTACCCCAAGCGGCTGATCCTCGAGGACGCCCGCCGCCAGGGCGTCACCGTGCTGCCGCTGGACGTCAACGCCTCCGAGACCGACTACGCCGTCGAGCGGCTGGTGCCGCGCGAGGAGTGGGCGCCCGACCCGACCCGCGACCCGGGCCACCCCGACGGGCGGCCGTGGGGCATCCGGCTCGCGCTCTCGGAGGTGAAGGGCATCAGCGAGGCCGAGGTCGGACGCATCGTCGCGGCCCGCCCCTACGCCTCGCTCACCGACTTCTGGCACCGCGCCCGCGTCTCGCGGCCGGTGGTAGAGCGGCTGGTGCTGGCCGGCGGGTTCGACTCCGTCTACGGCCTCGACCTCGCGGCGGACGACGGGGTGGGCCGGCGCGGCACCACCACCCGGCGCGACCTGCTGCTCGGCGTCTCCGAGCTGGACCGGCAGGCCCGGTCGGCCGAGCGCGCCTCCCGCGGCCGTGGCCTCGCGGGGCGCAAGGCGTGGCAGAGCCACCGCCAGACCCCGAACGCCCGCACCCGCGCCGCCTCGGCCGTCGAGGCCGCCGCCGCGCGCAACAGCACCGAGCCCGGCACCCGGGAGGCCGCGCGCGGGGTCGAGCTGCCCGGCGCCTCGGACGCCCGGGCCGCCGTCCGCCCCCGTGACCTGGGGGAGGAGCGGGGCTCGCTCGGCCGCGCCGAGGTGCCCCAGCGCGAGGGCGTGTGGGGACGCTCCAGCGCCCAGGCCCGCAGCGCACCGCCGCCGGAGCCGGTCTCCTCGGTGCAGATGGCGCTCGACCTGGGCGACGCCTCGGTGGAGGGCGTCGTCTCCGGCCTGCCCGAGATGACCGCCGAGGAGCGGATGCGCGCCGAGCTGGAGATCCTCGGCCTGGACGCCTCCCGGCACGTCGTCAGCACCTACGAGCGGTTCCTCGACGAGCTCGGCACCACCCGCGCCACCGACCTGCTCGGGCAGCGCTCGAAGGCCGAGCTGCTCGTGGCCGGGGTGAAGGTCGCGACCCAGACCCCACCGATCCGCTCGGGGCGCCGCGTCGTCTTCCTGACCCTCGACGACGGCACCGGCCCGCTGGACGCCACCTTCTTCGAGGACGCCCAGGGCCCCTACGCCGCCACCGTGTTCAGCTCCTGGCTGCTCGTCGTGCGCGGGGAGCTGCGCCGCACCGGCCACCGCGGCGTCTCGCTGCGCGCCACCGGCTGCTGGGAGCTGCCCGCCCTGCACGACACGTGGCGCCTGCACGGCATCGAGGCCGTGCGCGAGCAGATGGCGGTCGTGCCCGGCGGGTTCGGCGCGCTCGCCCCTGGCGACGAGCGGGCCGGTGAGGGGGCTGCCGCCTCGCGGTCCTCGCGCCCGGTCATGGCCGCGCCCCCTGTCTCGGGGCCTGTCTCCGACCGCGACATGCGCGGGGCCGGGGTGGCCGCGGCGCAGGGTGGTGAGGGCGACGTCGAGAGGCGGACGCCGGGTGCGGCCGGCGGCATGGGTCGCCGCCGCGTCCTCGTGCACTCCAGCGGGTTCAGGCTCTCGCCGTACGCGGACGTCAAGCCCGCCGGTGAGGACGCCAAGCAGATCCCGCAGCAGGTCGCCCGCAAGCTCTGGCACCGCAGCCCGGGGAGCCCCGGATGAGCCCGGTCGATCGGGCCCCGGGCCAGGCTCTAGGGTGGGCGTCATGGCGGGCACCCCGAACGCACCCAGCACCAGCGAGCGGCGCGCGGCCGTGCGCACCGCGGTCGTGTGGGACGACCTGGCCCCCGTGCTCGAGCGGCCGGACGGGGCGGCGCTGGACGTCCTCGACATCGGCGGCGGCACCGGCGGCTCGGCCGTCCGCGTGGCCGGCCTCGGCCACCGCGTCACCGTGGTGGACCCCAGCCCCGACGCCCTCGCCTCGCTCGCCCGCCGCGCCCGCGAGGCCGGCGTCGAGGTCGACGCCCACCAGGGCGACCTCGGCGACCTGGCCGACCTGGTCGGCTCCGGTGCGCAGGGGCGTGGCGCCGACGTCGTGCTGTGCCACGGCGTCCTGGAGTTCGTCACCGACCCCGCCGCCGCCCTCGCCGCGCTGCGCGCGGTGCTGCGGCCCGGCGGCACCCTCAGCCTGCTCGTGGCCCAGCGCCACGCCGCCGTCCTGGCCCGGGCCATGGCCGGTCACTTCGCCCAGGCGCAGGACCTCCTCGCGCCGGTCTCCGGCGACCCCGGCCGCACCGGCCACCGCTACACCGGCGACGAGGTCGTCGACCTGGTCGGCGCCGCCGGCCTCGAGGTCGTCTCGGTGCACGGCGTGCGGGTCTTCGCCGACCTCGTCCCCGGCCACCTGCTGGAGCTGGAGACCGGCTCCACCGCCGCCCTCGTCGAGCTCGAGCGCGCCGTCGCCGACCGCCCCGAGTACCTCCCGCTCGCCACGCAGCTGCACCTGGTCGCCCGGGGCTGACCTCCTCGACCGACGGCCCACCGCCGCTGGTCGAGGAAGGACGAAGTCCTGTCGCGAGACCGAGCCGTCCGGGGCCGCCCGATGACCGCCCGGGCGCAGGAGCAGGAGCCGGTCGCCACGCCGATCCTGCACGTCGACATGGACGCGTTCTACGCGTCGGTGGCCACGCGCGACCGGCCCGACCTCGCGGACGTGCCGGTCATCGTCGGCGGTGGGCACCGCGGGGTGGTGCTCTCGGCGAACTACCCGGCGCGGGTGTACGGGGTGCGCTCCGGCATGCCCTCGACCCGGGCGCGGCGGCTGTGCCCCGACGCGGTCGTCATCGCCCCCGACCACGACGAGTTCTCGGTGGTCTCCTCGGCGGTGATGGAGGTCTTCCGCCGGGTCACGCCGCTGGTCGAGGCGCTCTCGATGGACGAGGCCTTCCTCGACGTCCGCGGGGCCGTGCGGCGGCTGGGGCCGCCGGCGGTGATCGCCGAGCAGGTGCGGGCGGTGATCCACGACGAGCAGCGGATCACCTGCTCGGTCGGCGTGGCCGCCACGGTCTCGGTGGCCAAGCTGGCCAGCAAGCGGGCGAAGCCGGACGGCGTCGTGGTGGTGCCCCCCGAGCGGGTCACCACCTTCCTGCACCCCCTCGACGTCGGCGAGCTGTACGGGGTGGGGGAGAAGACCCGTGCCTCCCTGCACCGGCTGGGCCTGGTCACGGTGGGGGACGTGGCGCACACGCCGGTCGGCACGCTGCGCCGGGCGCTGGGGGACGCGCTCGGCACCCACCTGCACGAGCTCGCGTGGGGCACCGACCGGCGCGAGGTCAGCCCCGGCCGCTCGGGGGTGTTCGGCAACGGCGGCGGCGACCCGGAGCGCTCGATGGGCGCGCAGGAGACGTTCTCCCGCGACGTCGACGACCGCGAGGTGGTGCTGCGCGAGCTGCTGCGGCTGACCAGCCGGGTCACCACGCGGATGCGGGTGGCCGGCGTGGCGGGGCGCACGGTCGCGATCACCGTCCGGTTCGCCGACTTCACCACCATCACCCGCTCCCGCACCCTGTCCGAGGCCACCGACGTCACCCAGGAGGTCTACCGGGCCGCGGTCGGGATCTACGACGCCCTGGGCCTGCAGCGGGCCCGGCTGCGCCTGGTCGGGGTGCGGGTGGAGAACCTGCTGCCCCGCGAGCAGGTGCACCACCAGCACCTGCTCGGCGAGCGGGAGCACGGCTGGTCGGAGGCCGACCGGGCCATGGACCGCGCCACCCGTCGCTTCGGGGACGCGGCGGTGCGACCGGCCAGCCTGCTGGGCTGAGTCCGGCGGGGCGGTCGGGACGCGTGGGGCGAGCGGGACGCCGGAGGGGACGTTCGGACCTGCCGTACCGGGCCGTGGCGGCGCAGGATGGTCCCCAGGTGGCCCTCCAGCAGACTCGGACGTGGGAATTTTCACCTCGTGCCTACCGTGGTCGCCTGGCGGATGCCTACACTTGACCCCGCCACCGGTCTGCACGAGGCCGGTGGTCTTTCACCACCTGGGAGGAAACGGTGCCACTCTCGGAAGAGGAACTCCGGATGCTCGAGCAGATCGAGCGCGGCCTCTCCGCGGAGGATCCGAAGCTCGTCCACACCCTGCGGGGCACCTCCCTGCGCCGTCGTGCGCAGCAGCGGGCCCTCGTGGCCGGCCTCGTGTTCGTCCTCGGTATCGGCGTGCTGCTCGCCGGAGCCATCACGAACATCATCCCGCTCGGCGTTGCCGGGTTCGTGGTGATGCTGGCGTCGGCCCTCGTCGGCCTCAACGCCCTCCGCAACCAGAACACCGCGCCCGCCGTCAGGCAGCAGGACGCCGGCCCCGCCGGTGAGCCCGCCCGCGGCAAGCGTGGCCTCGGCGTGGTCGACGGCGGTCGCGCCGGTCGTCCCTCCCGCGGACGCTCCAAGCCCGCCTCGTCCGGTGGCTTCATGAACCGGATGGAGCAGCGCTGGCGCCGCCGCCGCGACCAGCAGAACGGCGGGTTCTGACCCGCCCCTCGAGCGCTCGGCGCTCCTGAGCCACCGCAGCCCCCGTCGGTCCACGGACCGACGGGGGCTGCGTCGTTCTGGTCCCGCCCGTTCCCCGCCTCGCCCGTTCCCCACCCCGTCGCGTGGACGAGCCGGGAGGGCCCGGGTGGTGCGGCCTCAGCCGACCCGGTCCAGCGGGCCCCGGTCGGCCGCCGGGGTGCTGCCGGAGCGTCGCAGCAGGCTGCGCGGCGTCCAGCGTGCGGCCCAGCGGGCCCGGCGCCGGACCCCGGCGGCCAGGCCGTCCACGACCACCGCCACGTCCGCGGCGCCCGAGGAGTCGGAGCCGGAGCCGGACCCGGAGCCGGAGCCGCCGCGGGCGTACCGCGAGCGCTCCATCCGGGAGACGAGCCGGCCCAGCGCGGCCGCGGCCTCCGGGTTCTGCTCCGGCCCGAGCGCCGGCCGCTCCCGGTCGTCGTCGGGGTCGGCGAGGCGCGAGCCGAGCAGGGCACCGACGCTGCGCGGCGACGCCCCGTCGGGCCAGGGCAGGCCCAGGTCACGGGTGCCGTCCGCGAGCTCGTCCCACCAGTCCTCCGGGCCGCCGCGCAGCCGGCGGTGCCGGCGCCGCGCGCGCAGCCATGCCGGCGCGGAGGCGAGCCCGACCAGCGCGACCAGGCCGAGCAGGCCGCCGAGCACGCGGGCGAGCCCGACGCCCGGCTCCTCGTCGGCGGTCGGGGTGGCCGCCTCGGGGCGCGGCGCCACCGTGGGCTCGGAGGTGGGTCGGTCCGGCCGGGCCGACGCCTGCTGGCTGGGGGTGTCGGAGGCCCCGGCGGACGCGGTGGGCTGGGCGTCCGGCGCCGTCGGCTCCGCGTAGGAGGGCACCCCGGAGGCCCGGGTCGGCGGGGTCGGCTCGAAGCGGACCCACCCGGCGTAGGGGAGGTAGAGCTCGGGCCAGGCGTGCATGTCGTAGGCGGAGTACTCCCACGTGCCGTCGCGCTGCTGCTCGGGGGAGAGGAACCCGACGGCCACCCGGGAGGGGATGCCGAGCTCGCGGGCCATCACGGCCATCGCGGAGGCGAACTGCTCGCAGTAGCCGACCCGGCCGCCCTCGCCGGGGGAGAGGAACGCGACCAGCTCGTCCACGCCGTTGCCGGGAGGCACGTTCTCCAGGGAGTAGTCGAAGTTCTGCCGGAACCAGTCCTGCAGCGCCACGGCCTGCCCGAAGGGGCGGGTCTGGCCCTGCGTGACCTCCCGGGCCAGGTCGCCGACCATGCCCGGCACGTTGTCGGGCAGCTCGGTGAAGATGGGGTCGACGGCGCCGGGCACGGCCACGGCCGACTCCAGCCGCTGCTGCTCCAGGTCCAGCTCGACGCCGGTGGTCGACCACGTCAGCCCGGCGGTGGTGAGGTCCTCGTCGGCGGCGATGAAGTCGCCGGTGGCGGTGTCGAAGCGCCAGTCGCCCGTCGCGCTCACCGACGTCGCGGGCGCGTAGGTCGGCAGCCAGCGCGAGGAGAACGCGTCGCGGGCCTCGAGCTGGTAGCGGTAGGTGGTGCGGTCCACGGTGGCGCCGACCCCGGCGACGTCGAGCGGCTGCCCGTCCGCGACCTGGTCGGTGGGGATCGACCGGTCGCCGCTGGTCCACTCGTTGGCGCCGAACCGGTTCAGCACCGCCACGCGCAGGTAGGAGGGGTCGGGGTCGTCGGTGCGGACGTCGAGCAGGGGCACGTCGTCCCGGCGCCGCAGGTCGCGCCGCAGGTCGGTCATGGGGTTCTCGATGCTGATCCCGTCGTCCCCGCCGGCGCCGGGTCCGTAGTCGAGCAGGTGCACGTCGAGGGCGGGCAGGGACGCCGGCACCGCCAGCGCGAGCACGACGGCACCGGTGCCCACGCCCAGCGCGGTGGCGCGGACGCCGGCCGAGCGCACGCCCAGCGCGTCCGAGGCCCGGGGACCGTGCACGGTGGTCGTGCCCGGCTCCGCGGCGGGCTCGTCCACGGAGGCAGCCGCGACCCGTCCGTCGCCGTCGTCCAGCACGCCGCCCCACCGCGCCACGTCGCTCGAGGCGTCCAGGAAGAGCAGGCCCGTCCAGGCCACCGCCACCCCGGCGAAGACCCACCACTCCGGCTGGGAGCCCAGGATGCTCACGGGCACGGCGAAGACGACCAGGAGCGGCAGCGCCGCCACCGCCGGGCGCCCGAGCCCGCCGGCCACCGCGTCGACCAGGAGGAGGCACCACCAGCCGCTGAGCACGAGGAGGGGGTCGAGCCCGGCCTCCGCGGGCACGGGCGGGCCGTAGGCCTGCGCGGCGGAGACCGCCTGCCGCACCGTCTCGTCCAGGGCGTCCCACCCGGCGCCGACGGGCAGCCACGCACCCGTCAGCAGGTGGGAGACCGCCACCGCTCCGAGCACGACCTGGCCGAGCAGCACCACGGGACTGGCGAGCCCGGAGGCGCGCCCCAGCCCGCCGACGAGGGCGACCAGCACCGCCAGCACGGCCAGTGGCCACAGGTGCTGCCAGGGGTCGGTGGTGAACCCGCGCCACGACCAGGTCGCCAGCCAGGTGGCTCCCGCGGCCAGCAGGGCCGGGACGAGCGCGGTCACGATGCCGGGGCGCTGCTTCACGCGGGGCCTCCCGTGGTGGTGCCCGCGGTGCTGCTCGCGGTGGGTGCGGACGTGGCCCGCGCACTGCGGGCGCCGGGGGCGGCGAGCCGGTCCCAGACCTGCTCGACGGGCTCCCCGGCCTGCTGCGTGGTGGCGGTCCAGCCCTGGGCGGTGAGCAGGGACGCCGCCTCGGGGCCGGTGGCGGCCTCGGGCGGGACGGGTCCGAACGTGCCGACGTCCAGGACGACGGCGAGGCCCGCGCCGGCCGCGGCCCGCACGCGCCGCAGCAGGCCGGTGTCCTCCCCGGGCAGGGCGCCGAGGACCGCCACGACCAGTCCGTCGTGGCCGGGCTGGGTCAGCCAGCCGGTGGCCATCCTCGAGCCGGACTCGGTGGGCAGCACCGCGAGCGCCTCGAGCAGCGCGCGGGTGTCGGTGCCGGCGACGTGGTCGTGCCAGGCGATCCCGTCCTCCTCGCCCCGGGCCGTCACCAGCCGCACGGCGAACCCGCGCTGGGCGAGGTGGACGGCCACCGAGGCGGCGGTGGTCACCGCGACCTCCAGCGAGGAGGCGGCGCCCCGGCCGGCGTGCACGCCGGCGCGGTTGTCCACCAGCACGGTGGCGCGCTGCTGCCAGGGCTGCTCCTCCCGGCGGACCATCAGCTCGCCGGTGCGGGCCGAGCTGGGCCAGTGCACGCGCCGCAGGTCGTCCCCGCGGCGGTAGTCGCGCACCGTGACGTCCTCGGCGCTGCCGCTGGTGAACGAGCGGGGGCGCTGGTTGCCGCTGCCGGCGGACGCCCCACCGACCGGGTGCGGGGCGAGCGGTCGCACCCGGGGCGTGACGACCAGCGGCGCGGTGCTGGTGAACGTGCGGCCCAGCCGGACGAGGCCCAGCGGGTCGCACACGCGCACCGTCATGGGCCCCACGACGTGGCGGCCGCGCACGTCCGAGCGCACCTGGTAGGAGACCTCGCGCCGCCAGGCCCGGCCGGCACCCGTCACGGTGAACCGGGGCCGCGGGCCCAGGACGTAGGAGACCTGGTCCTCCAGCAGCAGCACGCTGGTGGAGAGCCGGGCGTCGTTGGTGACCGTGAGCGAGACGGTCGCGGGCGTGCCCGCGGGCACGATCTCCGGGGAGACCCGCCGGGTCAGCCCGAGCCGGTAGCGGGTGCGGCCGACGAGCACGACGGTGATCACGGGCAGGGCCGCGGCCACCGCCCCGAAGCGCACCAGCACGGGGAGCCCCAGCAGGAGCGACGCCACGCCGCAGGTCAGCCCGGCGGCCAGCAGGGCGCGGCCGCGCAGCGTGAGGCCGCGCAGTGCCTCGAGCACGTCAGGCGCCGTGACCGTCGGGCACGGGCACGGCGGCCAGCACCCGACCCAGCACCGCGCCGGCGTCCCGACCACCCATGGTGGCCTCCACGGTGGTGACGAGGCGGTGGGTCAGCACGCGGGGAGCGAGCTCGGTCAGGTCGTCGGGGAGCACGTAGTCCCGGCCGCTCAGCGCCGCCAGCGCCTGGCCGGCGCGCACCAGGTGCAGCGTGGCGCGCGGGGAGGCGCCGAGCGCCAGGTCGGCGTGGCGTCGCGTCGCGGAGGTGATGCCGACCGCGTAGCGCTGCACCGGGTCGGAGACGTAGACGCCCGAGACCGCGTCGCACATGGCGCGCACCTGCGCGGCGTCCGTGACCGGCTCCAGGTCACCGAGCGGGTCGCCGCCGGTGTGGCTGCGGACCATCGCCAGCTCCGCGTTCTCCACCGGGTAGCCCATCGACACCCGCGCCATGAAGCGGTCGCGCTGGGCCTCGGGCAGCGCGTAGGTGCCCTCCATCTCCAGCGGGTTCTGCGTGGCCACCACGATGAAGGGACGCTCGAGGGAGTAGGTCGTGTTGTCGACCGTCACCTGCCGCTCCTCCATGCACTCCAGGAGGGCGGACTGGGTCTTGGGGGAGGCGCGGTTGATCTCGTCGCCGACCACCACGTTGGCGAACACGCCACCGGGGCGGAACTCGAAGCGGCGGTTCACCTGGTCGTAGACGGAGACCCCGGTGACGTCGGAGGGCAGCAGGTCCGGGGTGAACTGGATGCGCCGCACCGAGCAGTCGATGCTGCGGGCCAGCGCCTTGCTCAGCATCGTCTTGCCCACGCCCGGGACGTCCTCGACCAGCAGGTGCCCCTCGGCCAGCAGCACCACGAGCGCCGTGTCGACGATCTCGGTCTTGCCCTCGATCACCCGCTCCACGTTCTGCCGCACCGCACCGGCGACCGTGGCCACGTCGGCGAGGTCGAGGTGGACGTCGGCCGCCCGGCGGGCGCCGCCGGCGGGGCGGGCGTCGGGCTGGCTGGTGGTCGTGACCGGGGAGTCCACGGGCAGGGGGTCCTTCCGAACGGGGAATGGCCTCGTCCCCCGGGCCGCGCGAGCCGCGTCCGAGGTGGGCTCCACGGTAGGTCCTCGGTGCAACCCGTGGGGCGTCAACGCCACGACGACACCTCGGGGCCACCTTCCTCCCACCTCCCCCCACACGCGCCCCCACGTCCCCCACTCCCACCCACGTTCCGCCCCGATGCGCCCCGATCCACCCCCGGACACGCCCCTCCCGGCCCGTCCACGCCGTCCCCCGAGCCCGGAACGGCCGTGCGGGGAGTGGGGCGACCCACCGCCCTCCACCGCCTCCCCACGGCGATGACCTGCACAGATGTAGGTGCAGCAGGGGTCGGGTGGGGCATGGGGGAGCGAGGTGGGGGGAAAGGTGGTTGACAGTGGAGGAAAGTGGGATACAGTGGGGCGAAGTGGAGGAACTAGGCGTTCCGATGGAGGTGCGACGTGTTCTTCATGGGCACCCACACCCCCAAGCTCGACGAGAAGGGGCGCCTCGTCCTCCCGGCCAAGTTCAGGGACGGCCTGAGCGACGGCCTCGTGATCACGCAGGGCCAGGAGTCCTGCTTGACCGTGTGGCCCGAGCAGACGTTCATGACCGAGGCCAACCGGGTCCAGAGCCAGCCCATGACGAACAAGGACAGTCGGGACTACCGGCGCGTGCTGTTCGGCGGGGCGGAGCAGACGGTCCCGGACAAGCAGGGCCGCATCGGCATCCCGCTCTTCCTCCGCGCGAGCGCAGGGCTGGAGAAGGACGTCGTGGTGGTGGGCGTGGGTGACCGCGTCGAGATCTGGAGCCCGCAGCGGTGGGAGCAGTACCAGACCGGGGCTCAGCAGAAGTTCACGGACCTCGACGAGCAACCCGCGGAGGCCTGAGCCACCGCCGGCCGGCGCAGCACGAACCAGCAGCACCCAGCAGCACCAGAGACAACCGAAGAGGGACACCGCCGGGCCTGGTCCAGGCCCGCTCCACCTGCCGCCCGGGGCACCTTCCCCGGCACCGGACGGCACCGCTCCGAGACACCTTCCCCGGTCGCGGAGCACGAGCTTGGGAGCGGGCACGGACCAGGCCCGACGGCTACCCCCTCCACCTTCCCCCACCAGCACCAGCCGCGAGCCGTCCCACCGGCCCGCGGAGCACAGATCGGGTCGAGACGATGCAGCACACGCCCAGGAGCAGCCTCCGTGGCCGCCGCTGAGCGCGCTCCCGAGCACGTGCCCGTGCTCCTCGAGCGCTGCGTGGAGCTGCTCACCGGCCCCGCCGTCGCGGACGCACCTGCCGGCAGCCGCCCGGTCGTCGTCGACTGCACCCTCGGCCTGGGAGGCCACAGCGAGGGCATCCTCGAGCGCCTGCCCGAGGTCCGGGTCGTCGGGATCGACCGCGACCCCGACGCGCTGACCCTGGCCGGCGAGCGCCTGGCGCGCTTCGGCGACCGGTTCACCGGCGTGCACGCCGTCTACGACGAGATCGCCGACGTGGTCGCCGACGAGGTCCCGGACGGCGTCGCCGCCGGCGTCCTGTTCGACCTCGGTGTCTCCTCCATGCAGCTGGACCGCCGCGAGCGTGGCTTCGCCTACGCCGAGGACGCCCCGCTGGACATGCGGATGAACGGCACCGAGGGCCGCACCGCCGCCGACGTGCTCAACACCTACTCGGCCGCCGAGCTGACCCGGGTGCTCCGCGACTTCGGCGAGGAGAAGTTCGCCCGCAAGATCGCCGGCGCGATCGTCCGCGAGCGCGAGGTCGAGCCCTTCACCCGGTCCGGCCGGCTCGTCGAGCTCCTCTACGCCGAGATCCCCGCCCCGGCGCGGCGCACCGGCGGCCACCCGGCCAAGCGGACGTTCCAGGCGCTGCGCATGGAGGTCAACGACGAGCTGGCGGTGCTGCGGCGGGCCCTGCCGGCCGCGCTCGGCGTCGTCGGTGTCGGCGGCCGCGTGGTCGTGGAGTCCTACCACTCGCTGGAGGACCGCCTGACCAAGCAGGCCCTCACCGAGGTGACCCGCAGCGACGTCCCGCCGGACCTGCCGTTCGTGCCCGAGGGCAGCGAGCCCCCCTTCCGCCTCGTCACGCGAGGCGCCGAGAAGGCGGGGGAGGCCGAGACCCGGTCCAACCCCCGCGCCGCCTCGGTCCGTCTCCGCGCGGCGGAGCGGGTCCGACCCCAGCAGACCTCCCTCCGACCCAGCCGTGGAGCAGCCCGATGAGCCAGCAGACCTCCGCCCTCCGCGTTCCCCGGTTCGCCGAGCAGGCCTACGAGCGGGCGGTCGAGAGCACCCGCCTCCGCGTCGTCCCGGCGGTCCGCACGCGGGCCCCGCGGGCCCCGTTCGCCGTGCTCGTCGCCGGCCTCCTGCTCGGCGGGGTGATCGGGCTGCTCATGTTCAACACCTCGCTGCAGTCCTCCGCGTTCGCCGCCGACGCGCTGGAGGACAAGGCCGCCACGCTCTCCGCCCGCGAGGAGGCGCTCTCCACCGACCTGGAGACGCTGCGCGACCCCGAGACGATCGCCCGCAAGGCGCAGCGCCTCGGGATGCAGATCCCGGCCGCCCCGCTCTTCCTCTCCCTCTCCGACGGCACCGTCAGCGGTGACGTCGCCGGCGCGTCGGTCGGCGCCTCGCTGAACCTGCGGGAGAAGGCCACCCGGGTGCCCTCCTCGTGGCAGGCCGCGCCGGCCACGACCAGCAGCGGGTCGACCGACGAGAAGGCCGACGAGAAGTCGGAGAAGAAGTCGGAGAAGAAGCAGAAGGCTGAGAAGAAGAACGAGAAGGCCGAGAAGAAGCAGCGCACCCGCGCGTCGGCGGGCGAGTCCAGCCTGCCCACCGACGACAGCGCCGCGACCGCCACGGACTGACCCGGGCCCTCGCACGGCGAGCGTCCCCGGGGCGCGCCCGTCCACGCGGTATCAAAGGACCACCAGCACCACCCGCACCACCACCGTTCATCAGCACCACCGATGACTGCACCCCGTTCGAGGAGTCCCGTGCCCCGTCTGCGTCGCGCCAGCCCGGTCGTCCGGCTGCGCTGGGGGTTCGTGGTCATCGCCATGGTGCTGTCGGTGTTCGCCGCGCGCCTGGTCCAGCTCCAGGCGATCGACCCCGGTGACCTCGCGGCGATGGCGGCGGACGAGGGCCTGCAGACCGTGACGCTGCCGGCCCAGCGCGGCGACATCCTCGACCGCAACGGCGAGCTGCTCGCCGAGTCGGCCGACGGCAAGATGATCATCGCCGACCCGCTGCTGGTGAACACCGACGACGAGGGCAACGAGGCGGACCGGGCCCCGGCCCTGGCCCGCTTCCTCGCGCGCCGCCTCGACGTCGACTACTTCACGGTGCTCTCGCGCCTGCGGCGCACCGACACCCGCTTCCAGTACGTGGCCCGCGAGGTGCCGGCCGCCCAGGCGACCGCCGTGGTGGCCGCGGCCGCCGACAAGGGCTTCTCGGGGCTCTCCACCCAGCGCGACCCGATCCGGGAGTACCCGGCCGGCGACGTGGCGGCCAACCTGGTGGGCTTCCTCGGCACCCCGGACAGCGAGGGCGTCACCACGCCCCTGGCCGGCTTCGAGCTGGCGTTCAACGGGCTGCTCTCGGGCACCGACGGCACCACCACCTACTCCTCGGCCGGCGGCACCCGCACGCCGCTGGGGGAGTCCACCACCACCGACGCCGTGGACGGCCAGGACCTCACCACCACCCTCGACCGCGAGCTGCAGTGGTACACCCAGCGCGTGCTGCGCCAGACCGTGGAGGGCTCGGGCGGCGAGTCCGGCGTGGCGGTGGTGATGGACACCCGCACCGGTGAGGTGCTCTCGCTGGCCGACTACCCGACCTACGACGCGAGCGACCCGACCGACGCGGACTCCGACGACCTGGGCACCCGGTCGCTCTCCGACGTCTACGAGCCGGGCTCCGTGGAGAAGGTGCTGACCCTCTCCGCCGCGGTCGACGCCGGGCTCGTGACCCCGCGCACCAAGCTGACCGTGCCCGGCAGCCTCTCGCGCCTGGGCACGACCATCCACGACTGGTGGGAGCACGGCGACCTCCAGCTCACGCTCGCCGGCGTGCTGGCCAAGTCCTCCAACATCGGCACCGTGCTGACCGCCGACAAGTTCGGCAACGGCCAGCTGCGCCGCTACCTCAAGCAGTTCGGTCTCGGCGCCGTCACCGGCGTGGGCGTGAGCGGCGAGTCCGCCGGCATCCTGCCGTCCCTCGCGCAGTGGACGTCGGTCACCCAGGACCGCATCGCCTTCGGCCAGGGCGTGTCGGTCAACGCCCTGCAGATGGCGGCCGCCGTCAACACCGTGGCCAACGGCGGCGTGTACGTGAGCCCCAGCCTCGTCTCGGGCAGCGCCACCACGGACGCCGGCGACACCGTCGGCACCGGCACCACGACCACCCACCGGGTCATCTCCGCCTCGGCCGCCTCCCAGACCGCCCGGATGATGGAGCGGGTCGTCGACCCGGACGCCGGCGTCGCGCCGGGCGCCCAGGTCGCGGGCTACCGCGTGGCGGGCAAGACGGGCACCGCCCAGCGGGCCAACTCCGACTGCGGCTGCTACGACGGCTCCTTCACCGTCTCCTTCGCCGGGTTCGCCCCCGCGGACGACCCGCGCTTCACCGTGTACGTGGTCGTGCAGGGCCCGACCAACGGCGGCGGAGGCGGCTCGGTGGCAGGCCCGGCCTTCAGCAAGATCATGGGCTACGCCCTGCGTCGCTACGCCGTCGCGCCGACGGGCACGAAGGCCTCCGACCTCCCGGTCGAGTGGGGCACCGGGGACGACTCGTGACGTCTCGTAGGGTGGGCCGGCCGTGACTGACGAGACCCGCACCCTGGACCCCCGCCCGCTCGACCCGCCGCGCACCCCGCTGGCGAGCCTCGCCCAGCACCTGACCGACCTCGACCCGACCGCCCACCTCCGTGGTGCGGGCACAGGGCAAGACGAGGGCCCGGTGCTCACCGGCATCACCCTCGCGACCTCGCGCGTGCGCCCGGGGGACCTCTACGCCGCCCTGCCGGGCGCCCGCGCCCACGGCGCCGACTTCGCCGCGCAGGCGCTGGCGGCCGGCGCCGTCGCCGTGCTCACCGACGCCGACGGCGCCGAGCGCCTGGCCTCGGCGGGCCAGGAGGTGCCCACGCTCGTGGTCGCCTCCCCGCGGGCCCTGCTGGGGCGCGCCAGCGCGTACGTCTACGGCGAGCCCGCCCGACGGCTGCGGATGATCGGCGTGACCGGGACCCAGGGCAAGACCACCACCACCCGGCTGCTCGAGGGCGGCATGGCCGCCGCCGGCCTGGTCACCGCCGTGGTCGGCACCGTCGGCACCCGGATCGCCGGGATCGACGTCGCCACCGCGCTCACCACGCCCGAGGCGCCCGACCTGCACGGCCTCTTCGCCGTCATGGTCGAGCAGGGCGTGCAGGTGTGCGCGATGGAGGTCTCCAGCCACGCCCTGGTCCTCGGCCGCGTCGACGGCGTCGTCTTCGACGTCGCCGGTTTCCTCAACCTCGGCCGCGACCACCTCGACTTCCACCCGAGCGTCGAGGACTACTTCCAGGCCAAGGCCTCGCTGTTCACCCCCGAGCGGGCCCGCCGCGCCGTGGTCAACGCCGACGACGAGCACGGACGCCGGCTCGCCGCCGAGACCACGCTGCCGGTGGTCACCTTCAGCACTGCCTCGGCCGACCCAGTCGACCCGGCCGCCCCGGCCGAATTCGTGGACGGGCCCCGCGGCGACTGGCGGGTCTCCGACGTGCGGACCGCGCCGAGCCGCTCCGACGTGGTCGTGCACCCGCCCACGGGCGAGCCGTTCGCCGCAGGCGTGCCGCTGGCCGGCGCGTACAACGTCTCCAACCTCCTGGCCGCCGTGGCCGTCGCCGCCGAGGCTGGCCTCGACGCCGCGGCCGTCGCCGCGGGCATCGGCGGGCTGGCCGGCGTCCCCGGGCGCCTCGAGAGCGTGCCCGGTGCGCCCGGCTTCGAGGTGGTCGTCGACTACGCCCACAAGCCCGACGCCGTCGAGGCCGCCGTCGCGGCGCTGCGCCCGCTGGCCACCGGCCGCGTGCTCGTCGTGCTGGGGGCCGGGGGAGACCGGGACACCGGCAAGCGGCCGGTGATGGGCGAGATCGCCGCCCGGCTCGCCGACGTCCTGGTCGTCACCGACGACAACCCCCGCTCCGAGGACCCCGCGACCATCCGCGCGGCCGTCCTCGCCGGTGCCGAGCAGGTGCCGGCGCAGACCCGGGCCGAGGTGCTCGAGGTCGGCGACCGCCGCGAGGCGATCGCCACCGCGCTGCGGATGGCACGCCCGGGCGACATCGTGCTCGTGGCCGGCAAGGGCCACGAGACGGGCCAGATGATCGGCGACGTGGTGCACCCGTTCGACGACCGCGTCGTCGCCGCCGAGCTGCTGGAGGAGATCGCCGCAGGCTGAGCCGCGGCCGGCACCCGTGAGCGTCGTCACGCGGGTCGCAGGAGTAGGTCCCTCGGCCCGGGTGGGCCAGAATGCCAGCGGCCCCTCGGGGCCGGGAGAACCACGAAGGACGAAAGAGAGAGGCCTCGATGCGCGCCATCCTGCTGGCCGGTGGGCTCTCGCTGCTGCTGTCCCTGCTGGGCACGCGGTACGCGATCCGCTACTTCACCCGGCTCGGCTACGGGCAGGAGATCCGTGAGGACGGCCCCACCAGCCACCACACCAAGCGCGGCACGCCCACGATGGGCGGCGTGGCGATCATCGCCGCCGCGGTCCTCGCCTACCTGCTGGCCAAGCTGATCACCGGCTCGATGCCCACGGCCTCGGCGATGCTGCTGCTGTTCCTCTTCGTCGGCACCGGCCTCGTCGGCTTCCTCGACGACTTCATCAAGATCTACAAGCAGCGCAACCTCGGCCTGCGCAGCAAGGCCAAGATCGTCGGGCAGACCATCGTCGGCCTCGTCTTCGCCGGGCTCGCGCTGAGCCCGTGGCTCGAGGACGACCGCGGCGTCCGCCCGGCCTCGGCGGCCATCTCCTTCATCCGCGACCTGTCCTGGCTGACGCTCCCGGCCGCCGTCGTCGCCGTCTTCATCCTCGTGATGGTCATCGGCGGCTCCAACGCCGTGAACCTCACCGACGGCGCGGACGGCCTGGCCACCGGTGCGTCGGTGATGGTCTTCGGCGCCTACACGATCGTGAACATCTGGCAGAACAACCAGTGGTGCGGCCAGTCGAGCATCGACTACGGCCAGTGCTACGAGGTGCGGGACCCGCTGGACCTGGCGGTCCTGGCCTCCGCCATCACCGGCGCCTGCTTCGGCTTCCTGTGGTGGAACGCCGCACCGGCGCAGATCTTCATGGGCGACACCGGCTCGCTGGCGCTCGGCGCCGCGGTGGCGGGCCTGGCGGTCCTGACCCGCACCGAGCTGTTGCTCATCATCCTGGGCGGCGTCTTCGTGCTCGAGACGGTCTCGGTGATGCTCCAGGTCAGCTGGTTCAAGGTCACCCGGCGCGTCACGGGCACCGGCAAGCGCCTGTTCCGCATCGCCCCGATCCACCACCACTTCGAGATGGTGTGGGACGAGATCACCGTGGTCATCCGCTTCTGGATCATCACCGGCATCTGCGTCGCGGCCGGCACCGGCATCTTCTACGCCGAGTGGGTGGCGGGCACGTGAGCCCCGACCCGCTGACGCTGGGCCGGCTGGACTCCTGGGCCGGCGTCCGCGTGGTCGTCGCCGGGTTCGGCCCGGCCGGCTTCGCGGCCGCCGACAACCTCCTGCACCTGGGTGCCACCGTCACCGCCGTCGACGAGCGCACGGCCGAGGAGTTCGGCGAGGCCTCCGCGGAGGTGGCCGAGCGGGCCGAGCTCCTCGGCGTCCTCGGAGCGAGCATCGCCCTCGGCGCCGGGACGACGGCGGTGCTGCCGGACGAGGCAGACCTGCTCGTGGTCTCGCCCGACTGGCGTCCCGACGCGCCGCTGGTCGTGCAGGCGCACGCGCGCGCCGTGCCGGTGTGGGGCGAGGTCGAGCTCGCGTGGCGGCTGCGGCACCCCGAGCACGACACCCCCTGGCTGGTGGTCGCGGGGACCGGGCGGGCGCGCACGGCCCGGCTGACCGAGACGATCCTGCTGGCCGGCGGCGTCCGCACGGTCGCCGCGGGCGACGGCGGGCTGCCGCTGGTCGAGGCCGTGATGGACCCCGAGCCGTGGGACGTGCTCCCGGTGGCGCTCACCGCGCTGCAGCTGCGCGGCACGACGTCGATGAGCCCGCTCGCGGCGGTCGTGCTCGACACGGCGGCCGAGCACGAGGAGTTCTACGCCGGCCTGGCCGAGGACGTCCCCGCCGCGCTGGCGGCCGACCTGGGCCGCGCCTACACCCACACCCGGGTGGCGTGCGTCTACGACGTCGAGGACGCCTCGACCGAGGACCTCGTGCGCGAGGCCGAGGTCGTCGAGGGCGCCCGGGCCGTCGGGATCACCCTCGGCATGCCGGGGGTCTCGATGCTGGGCCTGGTCGAGGACCTGCTGGTCGACCGCGCCTTCATCGAGGAGCGCTCCACCAGCGCCGCCGAGCTCTGCGCGGTGGGCGACCTGCCGGACGCCGAGCCGGCACACGTGCGGCAGGCCCTGGCGGCCGCCGCCCTCGCCCGGGCCGCCGGGGCCACGCAGGCCGCGGTGCGCGACGGGCTCTCCGCCTCGTCCTGAGCCCTGCCGTGCGGGCGCCGAGGAAGGCCAGCGCCGACACACCGGCACCGACACGCCGGCACCGACACACCGGCACCGACACACCGGCACCGCCTCCGCGGGTTCGGCGAGGTGACGCCTGAGACTGGTGTGACGCATGGGTACGTCCGTGCACACTCCGTCGGGGCCCGGCCCCGACCCCAGCCGTGAGGAGGCGCCGGTGAGCAGCACCGCCGACGACACCCGGCTCGTGCCGGCACCCCGGGGCGAGCGGACCGGCCTGCTGCGCTCGGTCCGCGAGACCGTCGCCGACGCCCTCGCCAGGCCGCTCACGCCGTACTACCTGCTGCTCGGCGCCGCCGCCCTGCTGCTGGTGATCGGCGTGATCATGGTCGCCAGCGCCTCGAGCGTGTACTCCTACAAGTACAACGGCGGCGACTCCTACGCCGTGGTCAAGCGCCAGATCATGTGGCTGGCCATCGCCCTGCCCCTGGCCTGGGTGGCCAGCCGGCTCCCGATCGGCTTCTACAAGCGCGTGGCCCCCCTCGCGTTCGCGCTCGGCTGCCTGCTGCTGGTCGCGACGATCTTCCTGGGCGTCACCGTCAACGGCAATCGCAACTGGCTGCCGGTCGGCCCCATCCGCATCCAGCCCGCCGAGCTGACGAAGCTGGCGCTCATCCTGTGGGCCGCCACCGTCTACGCCCACAAGGAGCGGCGGCTCGACAGCCTCCACCACCTGTTCGTGCCGGTCGTGCCCGGCGCCGCCCTGGCGACCCTGCTCGTCATCCTGGGCCGCGACCTCGGCACGGCGCTGGTGTTCTTCGCGATCCTGCTGGGCCTGCTGTGGGTGGTCGGTGCCCCGTTCCGCTACTTCGGCATCGCCCTGTCCGTGGTCGCCGCCGGGGCGCTCTACCTGGCCACCGTCGACACCGAGCGGATGGCGCGGCTGCTGAACTTCGTGGACCCCTTCCAGGACTTCCACGACACCGGCTGGCAGCCGGCGCACGGCCTGTACGCGCTGGCCTCCGGCAACGTCCTGGGGGAGGGGATCGGCCACTCCATCCAGAAGTGGGGCGACCTGCCCGAGGCGCACACCGACTTCATCTTCGCGGTGCTCGGCGAGGAGCTGGGGCTGATCGGCACCCTCCTGGTCGTCGGCCTCTTCGTCGTCATCGCCTGGGCCGCCCTGCGCGTGGCCGCCACCGCCGTGGACCCGTTCATCCGCTACGCCACGTTCGGCATCGTCGTGTGGCTGCTGGGCCAGACCGTCATCAACATCGGCATGGTGCTGGCGCTGCTGCCCGTCATCGGCATCCCGCTGCCGCTGATCTCCTACGGCGGCTCCTCGCTGGTGCCCTCCCTGGCGGCGCTCGGGCTCGTCGTCGGCTTCGCCCGCCGGGAGCCCGCGGCCGCCGCGGCGCTGGCGGCGCGGAAGGCGGCCCGCAAGGGCACGCCCGTGCCCGAGACCGGCGCCCACCCTGGCCCCCACCCTGGCCCCCGCTCCTGACCCGCCCGTCGTCTAGGTTCTGACCCGATGCGCATCCTCCTCGCCGGCGGCGGCACCGCCGGCCACACCTCGCCCCTGCTCGCCACCGCGGACGCCTTGCGGCGGCTCGAGCCGTCCGTCGAGATCACCTGCCTCGGCACGCCCCGGGGGCTGGAGACCACCGTCGTCCCCGCCGCCGGGTACCCCCTGGAGCTGGTGCCTCCGGTGCCGCTGCCGCGGCGGGTCGACGCCGACCTCGCGCGCGTGCCGTCGCGGCTGCTCGGCGCCGTGCGCGCCACCGCGCAGGTCTTCGACCGGGTGCGCCCCGACGTGGTGGTCGGCTACGGCGGCTACGTGTGCGTGCCGGCCTACCTCGTGGCCCGTCGCCGCGGCCTGCCGCTGGTGGTGCACGAGGGCAACACGATCCCGGGCATCGCCAACAAGATCGGCGCACGGTTCGCCGGCACCGTGGCCACGAGCTTCCCCGACACCCCGCTGCAGGGCACCTACACGGGGCTGCCGATCCGGCGGATGATCTCGACGCTGGACCGCGCCGCGGTCCGCGCCGAGGCACGCACCTTCTTCGGCCTCGACCCCGACCGGCCGACCCTGCTGGTCACCGGCGGGTCCCAGGGCGCGGCCAGCCTCAACCGGTCCGTCTCCGGCGCCGCGCAGGCGCTGTCGGCGGCCGGCGTGCAGGTGCTGCACGTGCAGGGCAAGCACGGTGGCGCCGACCCGGCGCCCACCGACACCCCCTACGTGGTGCTCGACTACTGCGACCGCATGGACCTCGCGCTCGCCGCGGCCGACCTCACCGTCTGCCGCTCCGGGGCCAACACCGTCACCGAGGCCGCCGCCGTGGGCCTGCCCGCGGTGTTCGTCCCCCTGCCGATCGGCAACGGCGAGCAGCGGCTCAACGCCACCGCCGTGGTGGACGCCGGCGGCGCGCTGCTCGTCGACGACGCCGACCTGACCAGCAGCTGGGTGCGCGAGCACGTCGTGCCGCTGCTCACCGACCCCGCACGGCTCGAGGCCATGAGCCGGGCCGCCGCCGGCCTCATCCCGCGTGACGCCGACGAGCAGCTGGCCCGCCTGGTGCTGGCCGCCGGTGCGGCCGGGGGGAGCGCGGCATGAGGCTCCCCGTCCCCGAGCAGATCCTCCCGGCCGCCGAGCTGGGCCGCGTCCACTTCGTCGGCATCGGTGGCGCCGGGCTCTCCGCGATCGCCCGCATCATGGCCCAGCAGGGCGTGTCCGTCACCGGCTCCGACGACAACGACACCGCCTTCCTGCCGGCGCTGCGCGAGCTGGGCGTCACCTGCCACCTCGGCTACGACGCCGCCCACCTCGGCGACCTCGGCCCCGGCGACTCGGTGGTCGTCACCACCGCCGCCCGCGAGGACAACCCCGAGGTGGCCGAGGCGCGGGCCCGCGGGCTGCGGCTGCTGCCGCGCTCGGCCGGCCTCGCCGCCGTGATGGCCGACCGGCGCGTCCTGGCCGTGGCCGGCACGCACGGCAAGACCACGACCACCTCGCTGCTCACCTCCGCCCTGCTGGCCGCCGACGCCGACCCCACCTACGCGGTGGGCGGGGTGCTCACGGCCACCGGTCGCAACGCCGACGCCGGCGCCTCGGACCTGTTCGTGGCCGAGGCCGACGAGTCCGACGGGGCGTTCCTCGTCTACTCGCCCTGGGCCGCCGTCGTCACCAACGTCGAGGCCGACCACCTCGACACCTGGGGCACGGAGGAGGCCTACCGCGCCGCCTTCGCCGAGTTCGTCGGCCGCCTCCACCCCGAGGGCCTGCTGCTGACCTGCACCGACGACCCCGGAGCGGCCGCCCTCGCGGACGTGGCCCGCGAGCGGGGCCTCGCCGTCACCGGCTTCGGCACCGGCGAGGACGCCGACCTGCGCGCCGTCGACGTGGCGCTCGTGGGCTCGACCTCCTCCTTCACCGCCGTGCTCGACGGCGAGGAGCTGGGGCGGGTCACCCTGCGCATCCCCGGCCGGCACTACGTCCTCGACGCCCTGGGCGCCCTGGGCGCCGGGCTCCGGCTCGGCCTGCCGTTCGCGGCACTGGCCGCGGGGCTGGAGTCCTTCACCGGCACCGGCCGACGGATGGAGCGCAAGGGCGAGGCCGCCGGCATCGCCGTCTACGACTCCTACGCCCACCAGCCCACCGAGATCGCGGGCGACCTCGAGGCAGCCCGCTCGCTGGCGGGCGAGGGCAACGTGGTCGTGGCCTACCAGCCGCACCTGGTCAGCCGCACCCGGATCTTCGGCACCGCCATGGGCCGCGCGCTCGGCGCCGCCGACCAGGTCGTCGTCACCGACGTGTACGTGGCTCGCGAGGACCCGGACCCCGAGGTCACCGGCGCGCTGGTGGCCGACGCGGTGCCGCTGGCCCCGCACCGGGTCGCCCTCGTCCCGGACCTGGGGGACGTGGCGGCCGAGCTGGTCCGGCGTGCTCGGCCGGGCGACGTCGTCCTGACCCTCGGGGCGGGCACCATCACCGGTGTCGGCCCCCAGGTGCTCGAGATCCTGGACCCCGGCCGTGCCGGGGCCGGGGAGGGCTGAGGTGGCGCAGGCCCGCCCACCGTCGCGGCCGGCTGCGGCCGATCGCGAGCAGCGGCTGTTCCGCCGCCGTCGGCTCGCCCGTCGGCTCGGCGTGTGGCGCCTCGTGGCGCTGGCCGTCCTCGCGCTCGGGCTCGTGGTCCTGGGCGTGTACGCCCTGTGGTTCTCCTCCTGGCTGGCCGTCGACGACGTCGAGGTCGAGGGCACCGACCTGCTCAGCGCCTCGCACGTGGAGCAGGCCGCCGGGGTCGGCACCGGGGGAGCGCTGGTCTCGGTCGACACCGACGCGGTCGAGCGCCGGGTCGAGGCCCTGGCCGCCGTCGCCTCCGCCGACGTGGTGCGGCGCTGGCCGCACACGCTGCTGGTCAGCGTCACCGAGCGCGAGCCGGTCGCCGCGGTGACCATCGGCTCGGCCGTGCGGGCCCTGGACGGCGACGGGGTGGTCTTCCCGGCCCCGGCCGGCGTCACCGACCCGCTGCCCGCGGTGCGCACCTCGGGCACCGTGACCGCCACCGCGCTGCGCGAGGCCGCCGGCGTGGTCGTCTCGCTGCCCGACGACCTGGCCGAGCAGGTCCGCTACGTGGAGGTCCGCTCGGCCGACGAGGTCGTGCTCGCGATGACCCGGGGCCGCACGGTCGTGTGGGGCTCGTCGTCGGACTCGGCCACCAAGGCCGAGGTGCTGGCGGTGCTGCTGGAGCAGGACGCGTCGGTCTACGACGTCTCGGTGCCCGGCACCCCGACCACCAGCGACTGAGCCCGCGTCGGAAATGACGCCCGACTCGCCGGGCGTGGCTCCACGATCCGGGGTGCCGCGGTGCCTACTGTCGTGCTCACGACGAGGTTGACATAACTATAACCCTCAGGCTGAGGGTCAGGGTTGAGAGTCCCGGCGACCGACTCGGCACACGTCGCGCAGCACGCGCACCCGGCAGCACCCAGCACCACCCAGCACCACCCAGCACCACCCAGCAGCACCCAGCAGCACAGCAAGTCCGCACAGCACAGCACCCGAGTCCGGCAGGCACCGCCGGACCACGACCAGCGAGAGGCAGCCATCGTGGCAGCAGCACAGAACTACCTGGCGATCATCAAGGTCGTGGGCATCGGCGGCGGCGGCGTCAACGCCGTCAACCGGATGATCGAGGTCGGCCTCAAGGGCGTCGAGTTCATCGCCATCAACACCGACGCGCAGGCGCTGCTCATGAGCGACGCCGACGTGAAGCTCGACATCGGGCGCGAGCTCACCCGCGGCCTCGGCGCCGGCGCCAACCCCGAGGTCGGGGCCAACGCCGCCGACGACCACGCGGACGAGATCGAGGAGGTGCTCAAGGGCGCCGACATGGTCTTCGTGACCGCCGGCGAGGGCGGCGGCACCGGCACCGGCGGCGCGCCCGTCGTGGCCCGCATCGCCCGCTCGCTCGGCGCGCTGACCATCGGCGTCGTCACCCGTCCGTTCGCCTTCGAGGGCCGCCGCCGCGCCGGCTCCGCGGAGGAGGGCATCGAGCGCCTCCGCGAGGAGGTCGACACCCTCATCGTCATCCCGAACGACCGGCTGCTCTCGATCAGCGACCGCAACGTCTCGGTGCTCGACGCGTTCAAGCAGGCCGACCAGGTGCTCCTCCAGGGTGTCTCCGGCATCACCGACCTGATCACCACCCCGGGCCTGATCAACCTCGACTTCGCCGACGTGAAGTCCGTGATGGCCAACGCCGGCTCCGCCCTCATGGGCATCGGCTCGGCCCGCGGCGACGACCGCGCGGTGGCCGCCTCGGAGATGGCCGTGTCGAGCCCGCTGCTCGAGGCGTCCATCGAGGGTGCGCACGGCGTGCTGCTCTCGATCGCCGGTGGCTCCGACCTCGGCCTGTTCGAGATCAACGAGGCCGCCGCGCTGGTGGCCGACGCGGTGCACCCCGACGCCAACATCATCTTCGGCGCCACCATCGACGACGCCCTGGGCGACGAGGTCCGCGTGACCGTCATCGCCGCCGGCTTCGACGGCGGCATGCCGAAGCGTCGGGACGAGGGCACGGTGCTGCGCAAGGAGACCAAGCCGCAGACGCAGGAGGAGACCCGCGCCGCCGTCGCCGCCGCCCAGGCCGCCCGCCGCGAGGCGCAGGGCGTGGAGCGTCCGGCCGCGCGTCCGCAGGTCGAGGCCCGGCCGGCCGCCGAGCCGACCCAGGCCAGCCGCCCGACCACGCCGCGGCCCGCGCCCCAGCCGGTCCAGTTCGACGACGACGACCTCGACGTCCCCGACTTCCTCAAGTGAGCCCGTGTTCCACTTCCGCACCCGCCTGAGCCCGCCGGCCGGCGGACCCGGCGTCGACGTCGCCTTCACCGACCGGTGGGGCGGCGTCAGCGCGCCGCCGTTCGACGAGCTCAACCTGGCGATCGCCTCGGCCGACGACCCGTCGGCCGTCGCGGAGAACCACCGCCGCCTGCTCGCCGCGCTCGCGCCCGGCGCGCAGCTGGCGGACCTCGTGCAGGTGCACGGGTGCGAGGTGGACGTGGCCGTGCCGGACCCGGACCGGGCCCGGCCCGAGGCCGACGGGATCGTGGCCACCAGCCCCGACCTCGTCCTGATGGTGCGTGCCGCCGACTGCGTCCCCGTGGTGCTGGCCGACCCCGCCGCCGGCGTGGTCGGTGCCGCCCACGCCGGGCGGGCGGGCGTGGAGCAGCAGGTCGTCGTGGCCACCGTGGAGCGGATGCGCGCCCTCGGTGCCGCCGACGTCACGGCCTGGATCGGCCCGCACGTGTGCGGCGCCTGCTACGAGGTCCCGCAGGACATGCAGGACGACGTCGTGGCGACCGAGCCGGCGACCCGGGCCACCACCTCGTGGGGCACCCCGTCGCTCGACCTCGGCGCCGGGGTCGCCGCCCAGCTCGAGCGCTGCGGCGTCACCGTGCTGCGCGAGGCCGCCACGTGCACCCGCACCAGCGCGGACCTCTACAGCCACCGGCGCGACGGTGCCGGCGCGGGGCGGCTGGCGGGCCTCGTCCGCCTGGTGCCCGCCGGGCAGGGGGCCGCGTGAGCGCCCGCGAGGCCGAGCTGGCCGCCAACCTGGAGCGGGTGCGGGCACGGGTCGCCGACGCCGAGCGGACCGCGGGGCGCGAGCCCGGCAGCGTCTCGCTGGTCGTGGTCACCAAGTTCTTCCCGGCCTCCGACGTCCGGCTCCTGGCGGGCCTGGGCGTCACGGACGTGGGGGAGAATCGCCACCCCGAGGCCCGGGACAAGAAGGCGGACTGCGAGGACCTGGGGCTGAGCTGGCACTACATCGGCGGGCTCCAGTCCAACAAGGCCGGCCAGGTGGCGGCTTACGCCGACGTCGTGGAGTCGGTCGACCGGGCCAAGCTGCTCGCCAGGCTGGACCGTGCCGCCGCTGAGCGAGGGGTCGCCCTCGAGGTGCTCCTCCAGGTCGGCCTCGACTCGGGCCGCACCGACGGGGCGGAGGTGGGCGCGGACCGCGCCGGCGTGGAGCCGGAGGACCTGCCCGCCCTCGCCGACGCCGTGACCGCCTGCGAGCACCTGGTGCTCGCAGGCCTCATGGCCGTGGCGCCGCTGGGGGAGGACCCGGCGACCGCCTTCGACCGGCTGGCCGGCATCCGCGCCGGCTTCCTGGCCGACCACCCGGGCGCGACCACGTGCTCGGCAGGGATGAGCGGCGACCTCGAGCAGGCCGTCGCCGCCGGCGCGACACACGTGCGCGTCGGCTCCGCAATCCTCGGATCGCGGCCTTCCACCCACTAGTTTCAACCAAGGACCCGTGCGTCGCGAGAGCGAGGCACACATCATCGGAGGACGAAGTCATGAGCGGCGCGATGCGCAGGATCGGTGAGTACCTCGGTCTCGTCGAGGACACCGGCCGGTACGACGACGAGTACGAGGCCGACGACACGCAGGAGACGCGTGCGCCCCAGGCGTACGCCCAGCACGAGTCCCAGCCCGCCCGCGGTCCGCGTCCCGCGCCCGTGGCCGACCTCGCCGAGCGTCGCCGTCCGGCGACCGGCCCGACCGGAGTGGTGTCCGAGCTGTCCCGCATCATCACGCTGCACCCCAGCACCTACAACGAGGCCCGCACGGTCGGCGAGAACTTCCGTGAGGGCACCCCGGTGATCATGAACCTCACCGAGATGGACGACGCCGACGCCAAGCGGCTCGTCGACTTCGCCGCCGGCCTGGTCTTCGCCACCCGCGGCACCATCGAGCGCGTCACCAACAAGGTGTTCCTGCTCTCCCCGGCCAACGTCACCGTGACGGCCGAGGAGAAGGAGCGCATGGCGGAGAACGGCTTCTTCAACCAGAGCTGAGCCCGGCCGCCCCGGGCCGTCGCCCGGGGCAGTGTCCCCGGCGGTGTCCGGGGCAGCACCCGGGCGGCCCCGGCTGGGGCCGTCCACCTAGACTGGCGGCAGTACCGACGCCCTGACGGGTGCCGGGCCGCGTGCACGGCCCGTCGAGAACGAGGAGGACGAGGCCGTGTTGATCATCGGCACCATCATCGACTGGCTGCTGGGCATCTTCCTGTTCCTGATGCTCGTCCGGTTCATCGTGGACTGGGTGCAGGTCTTCGCCCGTTCCTGGAGCCCCACCGGTGTCGTCCTGGTGATCCTCGAGGTCGTCTACTCGGTCACCGACCCGCCGATCATGTTCCTGCGCCGGTTCATCCCGCCGCTGCGCCTGGGCTCCATCGCCCTCGACATGAGCTTCATCCTCGTCCTGGTGGCCGTGTACGTCCTGCGCGCCCTCAACCAGGCGCTGCTGATCCGCCCCTTCCTCTGAGTCGCGCCCGCACCTGAGCCGGCATGCGAGTCGGCCTGGCACCTGAGCCACGCCCGGGTCCTGCCCGGGTGGCGGGTGTCTCACAGGTGCCTCCCAGTCGGCTGGGGGAGCCGTGTCGGAGGCCTTCCGGACACGATCCGGAGGGGATCTGGACGTGTTGGGTGCCCCGGCTGTCACACGTGCCCCACCGAGGGCGCTATTGTCTCCTCGACAGGTGCCTCCGACGCTGCTCAGGGGCACGGCACCACGAGCATTGAATGGGTGAGGTCATGCCGCTGACGCCCGAGGACGTGAGCAACAAGCGCTTTACTCCTGTCCGGCTCCGCGAGGGCTACGACATGGGCGAGGTCGACCAGTTCCTCGACGAGGTGGAGGCCGAGCTCGCTCGCCTCACCCGCGAGAACAACGACCTGCGTACGCAGCTGAGCGAGGCGCAGGCCGCGGGCCCCGCCACGCAGGCCTACACCCCGCCGGCCCCCGAGCCGGTGGCCGAGCCGGAGCCGACCCCGGAGCCCGAGCCGGAGCCCGAGCCGGAGCCGGCCCCCGCGCCGGTCGCCGCCGCGCCGGCCCCCGCGCCCGCACCCGCGGCCGTGCCGGTGGGTGGCATGGAGACCATCCGGGTCGAGACGGTGCCCCAGGCGTCCAACGCCGCGGCCCGCCTGCTGGAGATCGCCACGACCAACGCCGAGCAGATGGTCGAGCACGCGAAGAACGAGGCCGACGAGATCGTCGGCAGCGCCCGCACCCGGGCCGAGCGCCTCGAGACCGAGGCCCGCAGCACCGCGGACCGCCTCGAGCAGGACGCCCGCACCCGCGCCTCCATGCTGGACTCCGAGACCGCCGAGCGCCGCCAGCAGATGTTCGGCGAGCTCGAGCGCGAGCGGGACCGGCTCTCCGGCGAGGTGGAGAACCTGCGCTCCTTCGAGCGCGAGTACCGCTCCCGCCTCAAGAGCTACTTCACCCAGCAGCTCGAGGCCCTCAAGGGCCAGGGCGACACCCCGTACGCGGAGGAGTCGCACCAGCCGAAGCGCCTGCGCTCCATCCTGGGCGAGGACGAGGGCTGAGCCCCTCCAGCGACACCGTCGAGGGGGGGGGCGGGGGGCGGGCCCCCCCCCGGCCCCGGGGGGGGGCACGCCCCCCCCCCCCCCCCCCCCCGACCCCCCCCCCCCCCCGCCCCCCCCCGGGGGGGGGGGGGGCCTCGCCGCGTCCGGCCCGGTGTGAGGATGCGGGAGTGATCGACCTGCGCTCCGACACCCTGACCCGACCCACCGAGGCGATGCGCGCGGCCATGGCCGCGGCCGAGGTGG